>DASUFZ010000027.1:0-22529 GCA_036274295.1 Myxococcota bacterium | reverse complement strand
CGGATGCGATCGGCCGGGCCGACCAGCGCCACCTCGTCGACCAGCGAGTCCGGGACCGCCGCCATCGCCTCCATCTTCTTGCCCGCGAGATAGAGGTCCTGGATGCGCGCGGCCGCCTCCTCGTAGCCGAGGCGCTTCGCGTAGTCGTTGTAGAAGTTCTTGCCGCGCGCGCCCATGCCGCCGACGTAGAGCGCCAGCATCCCCTTCACGGGCATCCGACACTTCTCGAGGTCGTCGCCGAGCACGACGCTCGTGAACGGCGCGACGTCGAAGCGGTCGAGACCTTTGCCGCCGCCTGCCTTGTGGAACCCTTCGGTCAGCGGCTTCTCGAACAGATCGAAGCGCTCCGGGTTCATCCACACCGGGATGACGCCGTCCGCCACCTCGGCCGCGCAGCGCAGCCCTGCCGTCGAGATCGACGCGGTGAAGATCTTCAGCCCCGGATCCGGGTGCACGATGCTCTTCAGCGGCTTGCCGAGACCCGTGGCATCGGGTCCGCGGTAGGGGAGCTGATAGATCTCACCGTCGTACTCGGCGGGCTCCTCGCGCGCCAGGATCTTGCGGATGATCTCGATGTACTCGCGCGTGCGCGTGAGCGGCTTGCCGTAGGCGACGCCGTGCCAGCCCTCGACGACCTGCGGCCCCGACGGCCCGAGTCCGAGGATGAAGCGCCCGCCCGACAGATGGGACAGGGTGATCGCCGTGCCGGCGGTGCACGCCGGCGAGCGCGCCGGCATCTGCATGATGCCGGTGCCGACCTTGATCTTCGTGGTGCGCGAGAGCACCCACGCCGCCGTGCTGACCGCGTCGGAGCCGTACGCCTCGGCGGTCCACACCGAGTCGAAGCCCAGGCGCTCGGCCTCGAGCACCGGCTCCATGTCGATCGAAACGCGCTTGCCGGAATAGCCGAGGACCAGACCCAGATTCATGTCGGACTCCTGAAGCAGGGTCGGCGCGCGGGCCGGCCTAGCGGAAACGGGCGCGCAGCCAGTCGACCACGATCTCCATCGCCTCCGGGCGATGGCCCTCGAGATAGTGCGGAGCGCCCTTCAGCTCGTGGTAGCTGACGTCGTCGCTGCCGGCGTTGTCGCGGATCTCGCGCGCCTGGTGCAAGCGGATCTCGGTGTCCGCGGTCGGATGCAGGATCAACGTCGGCACCTTCAGGTGCGGCATCGTGTCCGCCAGCTTCGCGTGCGACGAGAGGCCGGACCACGTGGAGAGCCAGCCGCGCGCCGTCATCGTGCGTGCGAGTCCGCCGCGACCGTAGTTCGCGTCGAGCGGATCGGGGAAGGCGAAGAGCGAGCCGAGCGGGCGGTCGTCCGGGTCGATCGTCGGATCGAGGTACGCGGGATCCGCGAGCGTCCGGTAGATCGTGAGCATCTCGGCGTGCACCGCGCGCTGGCGCAGGTAGCGCCACTCGCCTGGCGCCTTCGCGCGATCGACGTCCTTGGCGAGCTGGCGCGCGCGCTCGGCCGACTCGATGGCGCCGCGCGCGATCGCGTCGATGCGCGCGATGCGCTCGCGCTGCGCCAGGCGGTAGCGCGCCAGCCAGCTGCGGTCGTAGCGGCAGGGCTCGGGCCACGGTCGCCAGCCGTTCTCGGGGTCGTACATGTCGAGCTCGCGCACGACCGAGCTGGGATCGCCCTCGTCGGCGACCGACGGGTCGATCACCTGGAGCATGAACACGCCCTCGCCCGGATGCGCCGCGACGCCGACCCAGGCGTCGCCGCACGGCCGCTCGCGCTGCGCGAGTGCCATCAGCGAGCCGCCTCCGCTGTTGCCGAAGAGCACGACGGCTTCCGCGCCGCGCCGCCGCATCTCGCGCGCGGCCGTCTCGACGTCGACGACGCACGCCTCGTGCAGGCAGTCGGTGTCGTTGTTCATGTAACGCGTGCCGAAGCCGAGGACGGCAAAGCCGGCGGCCGCGAGCAGCGGGCAGGCGTAGTGGACGGAGAAGTCGCCGCGCGGGTGGCTCAGGATCACGGCCGTGCGCCAGGGCGTGCCTGCCGGCGGCGTCCACAGGATGCCGCGCACCAGCGCGCCGTCGGGCGAGACGAGGCGCACGGGCTCGCGGCCGAGCGTCACGCCGGGGTCGTCCTCCGGGAGCGGCCAGAAGCCGGATCCGAAGGGACGATGGGCGCCGAGGCTGTCGGGCATGGGGGAGCTCCGCGCGCCGCAGTATACGGGCGCGGGCTCCGCGCGGGTCAGCGATTCGCAGTATGCGCGCCGCGCGGTGTCGCGGCGCGGGGTCCGAGCCGACCGCCGTAGCGGCGGAGATAGGCGTCGTGGACCCACTTGTAGGTGCGCTCGATCCCCTGGCGCAGCGTGATCGACGGCTCCCATCCGGTGGCTTCGCGCAGGCGCGTGTTGTCGCTGTTGCGACCGGCCACGCCGACCGGCGCGTCGGGCGCGTAGTAGCGGGTCAGCCGGACGCCCGCGATCTCCTCGACGAGGTCCACGAGCTGGTTGATCGAGACGAGCTCGCTCGAGCCGAGGTTGAGCGGATCCGCGCAGGCGCCGTCGGCGATGCGGAGCGTGCCCTCGATGCAGTCGTCGACGAACAGGAAGGAGCGCGTCTGCTCGCCGTTGCCCCAGATCTCGATCGCGTGATCGCCGGAGAGGATCGCCTCGACGACCTTGCGGCAGATCGCGGCCGGCGCCTTCTCGCGGCCGCCCTCCCAGGTGCCGAGCGGCCCGTACACGTTGTGGTAGCGCGCGATGCGCGTCTCGAGGCCGAAATCCTCGCGGAAGTGACGGCACATGCGCTCGCTGAAGAGCTTCTCCCAGCCGTAGCCGTCCTCGGCCATGGCCGGGTAGGCGTCCTCCTCGCGCAGCGCGGTGACGCGGTGGTTCGCCTGCTTGTCGGCCGCGTAGACACAGGCGGACGACGCGTAGAAGAAGCGCTCGACCTGCTGATCCCGCGCGGCGAGGAGCATGTGCGTGCTCGTCAGCACGGAGAGCATGCACGCGGCCTTGTTCGTCTCGATGAAGCCCATGCCGCCCATGTCGGCGGCGAGCTGATAGACACGCGAGGCGCCCGTGCAGACCTGCTGGCACGGCTCGCGCCGCGAGAGATCGGCGACGACGTTGTCGACGCCATCGTGGACCTGGTGCCACTCGCCGAGCGGCTTGCGGTCGACGGCGCGCACGCGCCGCTCGCCGCGGCGGAGGAGATCCGCCACGAGATGGCCGCCGATGAAGCCGCCCGCGCCGGTGACGACGATCCAGCCTTCCGACATCGTTATGCGAGCGCCTGCGCCGGCTCGAGGATCTCCGACACCACGACGCCCGCGTCGTCCTTCGCGTTCGGGTCGAACGCCGGCAGCGACTCGAGCAGCGCGTGCAGATGGCGCGTATCGGCGGGGGAGAGCGCGTGGAAGCGCAGCACCATCCCGCGTTTGCCCTCGTCGCGGTGCACGCGCGCCGTGACGACGAGCGGCGCATCGAGCGAGGCGACGTGCAGCGCGAGGCGGACGTCCTGGCCGACGCGCAGCAGCGCGTCGCGGTCGACGCGCATGCCGCTGATGGAGATCTCGCGGCCGAGGAGCACGCGCGCGGCCTGCTCGTCGAGCGATACGTCGCGGCGTACGGGTGCGGGAGCTGCCGGCGTCGCCGTGGGAGCCTGCGGCTCCGCGGCCTGCGCCGCCGGAGCGCCGGCAGCAGGCGCGCCCGCGCTCTCGGCGTCGAGCACGGCGGGACCTTCCGCGAAGCGCTCCACGACGGCGCGCACGAGCGCGCGCTTGCGCTCCCCGAGCTTCTCGAAGCGCGCGCTGACGTGGTGGCTGCCGCCGTGGTCCTGCCGGGCGCGCAGGACGCGAGCCCGGACACCGAAGCTTCCGCTGCCGGAGAGCTCGGACGGCACCAGCAAGGTGATGCGGCATCCCTCGCGGACCGCGCGCGCGCAGAGGAGGTGGCAGCCGCCGAGCGAGAGGTCCGCCAGGATGGCGCGCTGGCGGCGCAGCAAGCCTCGGAACGCGACGGGCGCGCCGATCGCGACGCGCGCGTCGCGGCGCCGTTCGGGGCCGCGGTAGAGGGCGTGCAGGATCAGACCGCGCAGCGCGGCGCGATGCACGGGCCGCCGCACCATGAGCTCGATGCCCGAGCGCTTCAGCGAGGTGCGCAACGTACGTGAATCGCGATCGCAGATTGCGATGCAGGCCGGCGCGGGACCGGGGAATTTCAGCAGCGCGATGCGCCGGGGAGTCGCCATCGCGAGGCCCCAGCGCTGCTCGAGATCGCCCTGCGCCAGGGCGCCGCGCCGCTCGGCGAAGGGCAGGCCGAGCTCCGCGAGCAGCGCGCGCACGTCCGCCAGCTCGCCGTCGTGGACGAGCAAGGTGGCCTGCCGCGGCGCCGCTCCGGTCCCCATCTGCCCCTCGTGTGACGCCACCAGATCGGCATGCGGCACGACGTGCTGAAGCGAGGGCCGGCCCCGAGCCGTCGGGTATGCTGCGGCCCCCGAAAAAAGCGGAGGTCCCATGGCCCAGAACTCGGGCTCCCAGACGCTCGTGGCAGCGCTGATCCTCGGTGTCGCGATCGTCGCCGGCGCGCTCCTGATCCGCATCTCGGTCGACAACGCGGCGCGCGAGGTGGCCGGCCTGAAGGAGGCCCTGGTGCGCGGCCCGCAGGCGCCCGAGCCGAGCCAGGCGGCCGCGCAGCCCGGACGTCCGGATCCCGGTCGCCGCTACTCGGTCAACACCCAGGGCTCGCCCTCGAAGGGCAACGCCGACGCCAAGCTGGCGATCGTCGAGTTCAGCGACTTCCAGTGCCCCTTCTGCCGGCGCGTGAACCCGACCCTCGCGCAGATCGAGAAGGAATACGGGAACAAGGTGCGGGTCGTGTTCAAGCACCTGCCGCTCGAGATGCACGCGAAGGCGCCGGCCGCCCACGCCGCCGCCGAGGCCGCGCACCAGCAGGGCAAGTTCTGGGAGATGCACGACCTGATCTTCGGCAACCAGGAGGCGATGAGCCCCGAGAAGTACGTCGAGTACGCGAAGCAGCTGAACCTCGACGTCGCGCGCTTCGAGCGCGACGTCGCCTCCGCGCAGGTGAAGGCACGCATCGACGCCGACTCGGCGGAGGCCGAGCGCCTCGGCGTCACGGGCACGCCGGCCTTCTTCGTCAACGGCCGCTTCCTCTCGGGCGCGCAGCCGTTCCCGGCCTTCAAGGAGCTGATCGACCAGGAGCTCGGGCGAAGCTAGGGGTTACAGCGGACGCTCGTGCACCGACGTGCACGGCACCCAGCGCTCGCGCACGAAGAGCGCGCGGTCGCGCACCGCCACCTGACACTTCTGGCGGTCGGGCGAGACGGCCAGCAGGAGGCCCTTGCCGGACCAGTAGTCGCCCGTGCGCGAGTCGACGAATACGGGCGTGCCCCGGTTCGGCATGAGACAGCCCGAGAGGGCGAGGCAGCCGAGCAGGGCGATCCGGGCGACGAGGCGGGCGTGCGGCATGCCGTCCGCATCGGCAGGGCGGCCGGGACGCCGTAGGGCGCGCCCGCAGTGCGTCCGCCGGAAGGCAGGATCCGAGGGATCATCGTCATTGCGGACATCCCGGCCCCGTCCGATGCTGGGCCCATGCCGCAGGAATCCCGCCGTCCCACGCGCGCGCGGCCGCCGCGCCGCACGGCGAGCCCGTCCGGGCCGCGCCGCGTCCTGATCGTCGCCTTCCCGGGTGCGCAGACGCTCGACGTCACCGGCCCGCACGAGGTCTTCGCGATGGCCACGCAGGCCCGCGCGCGTGCCGGCCAGGGCTATCGCATCGAGCTCGCGGCCGCGCGCCGCGGCGCGCTCGAGATGTCGTCGGGGCTGCGGCTCGTCGCCGACCTGGCGCTCGGCGAGGTGCGCGGGCCGCTCGACACCCTGGTCGTCGCCGGCGGCGACGGCGTGCGCACGGCGATCCGCGACCGCCGCCTGCTCGCGTTCATCACCCGCACGGCGGCGCGCGCGCGCCGGGTCGCGAGCGTGTGCTCGGGCTCGTTCCTGCTCGCGGAGGCCGGACTGCTCGCGGGCCGCAGCGCGACGACGCACTGGGCGAGCTGCGAGCGGATGTCGCGGCGCTATCCGGACGTGCGCGTCGAGCCCGACCGCATCTACGTGCGCGACGGGAACGTCTACACGTCCGCCGGCGTCACCGCGGGCATGGACCTCGCGCTCGCGCTCGTCGAGGAGGACCTCGGCCGCGAGCTCGCCCTCGCCGTCGCGCGCCGGCTCGTGGTCTTCCTGAAGCGCCCCGGCGGCCAGTCCCAGTTCAGCGCGCAGCTCGCCGCACAGCTCGCGGAGCGCCCGGCGCTGCGCGAGCTCCAGCACTACATCCAGGAGCACCCCGAGGCAGGACACACCGTGGAGTCGCTGGCCCGCCGCGTCGCCATGAGCCCGCGCCACTTCGCGCGCGTCTTCACGCGCGAGCTCGGCGTGACGCCCGCGCGCTACGTCGAGCAGGTCCGCGTCGAGGCGGCGCGCCGCCGCCTCGAGGACGGCGAGGGCGGCATCGAGCAGGTCGCGGCCGGCTGCGGCTTCGGCAGCTCCGAAACCATGCGCCGCGCGTTCCTGCGCAGCGTGCGCGTGAGCCCGTCCGCATACCGGCAGCGCTTCCGGACGCCCGCCGAGGCGCTGCCCCAGGAGGAGATCGCATGAAGCAGCGCATCGGGATCGTGTTGTTCGACGAGGCGGAGGAGCTCGACTTCGTCGGCCCGTGGGAGGTCTTCACGATGGCGGCCCGCACGGGCCAGGAGGTCGAGGTGGTGAGCGTGGCGCAGGAGGAGCGGCCGGTGCGCTGCGCGAAGGGCATGCGCGTCCTGCCCGATCTCCGCCTCGATGCCGCGGGCGATTTCGACATCGTGCTCGTGCCCGGAGGGCAGGGCACGCGGCGCGAGGTCTCCAATCCCGTCCTGATCGAGTGGCTGCGCAAGACGTCCGCGCGCTGCTCCTGGGTGACGAGCGTGTGCACGGGCGCGCTGCTGCTGTGCGAGGCGGGCCTCGCCCGCGGGCGCAAGGTCACGACGCACTGGGCCTTCGTGGCGGATCTGCGCGCGCGTTATCCGGACGTCGAGGTGCGCGAGCAGGTCCGCTACGTGCGCGACGGCAATCTCGTGACGGCCGCGGGCGTCTCGGCAGGCATCGACATGGCGCTCTGGCTGTGCGGACAGCTCTGGGGCGTGGAGGTCGCGCGCAAGACGCAGCGCGCGATGGAGTACGACCCCGCGCCGCCCTACGCCGCCGACGTTTGAGCGCCGATCCGTGTGGTAGGCTGCTTCACCTCGGCGCGCGCCCGACCGATCAGTGAAGGCGCCCGCTGGCCCGATCACGGAGGACGCATGCCGCGCAAACCCGCCCGCCGCGCGCTCGCGCTCGTCACGGCGATCGCAGCGCTCGCGCTCGCCGTACCCGCTCAGGCCGACCGCTACGACCCGCAGAAGGCGGGTCACCCGATGCGGATCCTCGCCTACATCGTGCATCCCGTGGGTGTGATGCTCGACATGCTGATCTTCCGCCCCGCGCACTGGCTCGGCAGCAAGGAGCCCCTCGCGACCATCTTCGGTCACGAGCCCTACAAGGACTGAGCGGAGACCGCTGAGGCGAGTTTCTCCGTTGTTGCAGGGGGGTGGCGTGGGTATGCTGCTTGCATGCTCCACGCCGGTCTCTCGTCCGGATCGCGCATGCGCTGCGCGCGCCTCGCGCTCGCCGGGCTGCTCGTGCTCTTCGCCCGCGCCGGTGTCGACGCCGCGGTGCTCCAGGTCACCGGCATGACCTTCGTGAGCAGCCGCGACTCCGTGCGCGAGATCGTCGTGCGCTCGCAGCACGCGAAGTTCCACACCGACACCAAGGTGGCCGAGCTCGACGGCGTGCGCGCCGAGGTCTCCGAAGGGGCGAAGGGCCGCAGCTTCACGATGACGTGCGATCGCGCGGAGCTCGATCTCCAGAAGAACGACTTCCTCGCGCAGGGCGACGTCGAAGGTGAAACCGAAGAGGGACAGCGCGTGTGGGCGCCGTGGGTCCGCTACGACCACGCAAAGGGCGTGGTCTTCTCCGACGCGCCCGTCCGCATGACGGACAAATCGGGCAGCTTCCGCGGCGACGGCTTCCGCTACCACGTGAAGGACCGGCGCTTCCAGCTGCTCGGCAACGTGAGGGTGGAGCAGATCCAGTGAGCGGCCGCGTTCACGGATTCACCCTGTGGCTGCTCCTCTGCCCGCTCGCGGCGGCCGCGGAGCCGACGCTCCAGGACGTCGCGGCGCCGGTGCAGTCGAAGCTCGAGCAGGCGCTGCCGGACTCGCTGCACGGCGAGGCGCGCTCCGCCGCCCGGCAGCTCGGCGTCGACGAGGGCTCGGCCGACGGCCCGTTCAGCCTCGGCGACTTCGACCGGCGTGCTCCGGTCGTGATCCAGGCCGGCGAGCTCGAGGCCACCGACCGCGACGACCGGCGCGTGCTGGTGTTCCGCCGCAACGTCGAGGTGAACCAGGGCACCTTGCAGCTCACGGCCGGCGAGCTCTCGGCGGTGTACCCGTCCGGCTCGAGCCAGCCCTCGCGCCTCGAGGCGAAAGGCGGCGTGGTGGTTCGCGAGGGCACGCGCGAGGCGCGCTGCGAGCGCGTCGTCTACGACCGCCTGGCGCGGAGGCTCGACTGCTTCGGCAAGGCCTCGATGCAGGACGGCAACGACCGCATCGAAGGCACCTCGATCGGCTTCGACCTCGCGCGCCGCAGCGTCGCCGTCGGCGGCGGCACCGAGGTCGTGTTCGAGCCGCGCTCGCTCCAGACCGACGAGCAGGGGAAGCTCGAGCTGCCGAGCGGTCTGCCGCTCCTGCACGAGCGCGCGCCGGCGCACGTGAGCGCGCTGAATCTCGATGCGTCCGACGGACCCGAGGGCCGTCGCATCGCCTTCGACGGCGACGTCACGCTCTCGCAGGAGGGGACCACGTTGCGCGCGCAGCGGCTGGAGGCCGTCTACCCGCCCGGCGCCGCTCAGCCCGATCGCCTGATCGCGACGGGCGAAGTGTCGCTCGCGGAGGGCATCCGCCAGGCGAGCTGCGAGCGCGCGGAGTACCTGCGCCTCGAGAATCGCGTGCTCTGCGAGGGCGGCGTCGCGCGCGCCGGCGACGACCGGCTCGAAGGCGACACGATCGATTTCGCGCTCGGCGAGGAGAAGCTCTCCGTGCGCGGTCGCACGCGCCTCGTGCTCGGTCCGCGCGAGCCGCAAGAGAAGAGGAGCGCGACGCCGTGACGGTCCTCGCCGGACTCCAGCTTTCGAAGCGCTACGGAGAGCGCGAGGTCGTGCACGGCGTGAACATCGAGGTGCACCCCGCGCAGGTCGTCGGCCTGCTCGGCCCCAACGGCGCCGGGAAGACGACCACCTTCAACATGATGGCCGGCGGCATCCGGCCGAGCGAGGGACGGGTCGTCTTCGGCGAGCGCGAGATCACGGAGCTGCCGATGTACCGCCGCGCGCGGCTCGGCATCACGTATCTCCCTCAGGAACCCTCGATATTCCGGAAGCTTTCCGTGGCGGACAACGTGAACGCGATCCTCGAGACCGTCGAGCCGGATCGCGCCGTTCGCCGCGAGCGCCTGCGCGAGCTACTGGCAGAGCTGGGGCTGGCCGAAAAGGCCGGCAGACGCGGCGACACGCTCTCGGGCGGCGAGCGGCGGCGGGTCGAGATCACGCGAGCTCTCGTGCTGGACCCGAAATTCATGCTGCTCGACGAGCCGTTCGCCGGCATCGATCCGATCGCGGTGATCGACATCCAGAAGATCATCGAACAGCTGAAGACCCGAGGCATCGGCGTGATCATCACCGACCACAACGTGCGCGAGACGCTCCGCATCTGTGATCACGCCTATATCATCAAGGATGGACGGATCATCCGAGAAGGATCGCCGGAGGAGATCGCCGCCGATCCGCAAGTCCGAGAGATCTATCTCGGCGAGAACTTCAGGTTGTCGTAGCGATGGCGCTCGAGCTCAAGCAGCAGGTCAAGCTCACCCAGCAGCTCGTCATGACGCCGCAGCTGCAGCAGGCGATCAAGCTGCTGCAGCTCTCGCGCATGGAGCTGGTCGGGCTGGTGCAGCACGAGCTCGAGGAGAATCCGGTCCTCGAGGAGGTGCTCGAGGGCGAAGAAGAGCGCAGCGAAGAGACCGGTGAGACCGCGGCCGACGTCGCTGCCGACGCCAGCGCCGAGGCGGTCGAAGCAGGGCCCGAAGCGGGCCTGGATGCCGATCTCGACGGCGCTGCCGAGCCCGATCTGCGCGCCAGCGAGGAGGGCGCCGAGCCGGTCGAGGCCGGTGCCGAGCCCGAGCCCACGGACGCGGAGAAGATCGCGGACGTGGAGTGGGAGAGCTACGCGGAGTCGCAGCCGCAGACCGGCATGCGCGAGGTCGTCGACGACGACGACCGCCCGTCGCTCGACGCCACCCTGACCCGACGCGAGAACCTGTCGGATCACCTGCTGTGGCAGCTCCAGCTCGCCTCCTTCCCGATGGAGGAGGAGGTCGCGGCGCGCTTCATCATCGGCAACCTCGACGAGCGCGGGTACCTGCAGTCGAGCATCGAGGAGCTGGCGCGGCAATCGGGGATCCGCGGCGAGGTGGTCGAGGCGGCGCTGCGCAAGGTCCAGGAGTTCGATCCGGCCGGCGTGGCCGCGCGCGACCTGCGCGAGTGCCTGCTGATCCAGGTGCGCGCGCTCGGCATCGACGACCCGCTCGTGCTGCGCATCCTGCGCGACCACCTCGACGCGCTGATCAAGCGCGATTTCCGCGGCCTCGCGCGCGACCTCGGCGCGCCGATCGAGCAGATCGCGGCGGCGGCGCTGGTGATCGGCCGGCTCGAGCCGCGTCCGGGGCGCGCTTTCGGCGGCGACGACCCGGTGTACATCGTCCCGGACATCTACGTGCACCGCGTCGGCGACGAGTTCCACGTCGTGCTGAACGATGACGGCCTGCCGCGCCTGCGCGTCTCGGCGCTCTACCGCACCGTGCTGGCCAAGGGCAGCCCGGCGTCGAAGGACACGCGCGACTACGTCCACGAGAAGGTCCGCTCGGCGCTCTGGCTGATCAAGTCGATCCATCAGCGCCAGCGCACCATCTACAAGGTGATGCAGAGCATCATCAAGCATCAGCGCGATTTCTTCGAGCGCGGCATCAACTTCCTGCGGCCGCTCAACCTGCGCGACGTGGCGGACGACATCGGCATGCACGAGTCGACGGTCAGCCGCGTGACGACGAACAAGTACACGCACACGCCGCAGGGCATCTTCGAGCTCAAGTACTTCTTCAACTCGAGCATCAACCGGGTCCAGGGCGACGCGGTAGCGAGCGAGAGCGTGAAGGAGCGCATCCGGCGGCTGATCGTCAACGAGGATCCGCGGCGGCCCCTCTCCGACCAGCGCATCGCGGAGATGCTGCGCGTCGCGAACATCGACATCGCGCGGCGCACGGTGACCAAATATCGCGAGTCGATGAACCTGCTCTCGTCGACCAAGCGGCGGCAGGTCGGCTAGTCTCGGCCGCGTTCAGGGGGCCCCGATGAAGATCATGGAGATCCTCGCGAAGGACGCGGTGCTCCTGGATCTGGGCGTGCGCAGCAAGCGCGAGGTGCTCGCCGAGATGGCGGCGGCACTCGCGAAGGTCGAGCCGCAGATCGAAGCGGGACGCCTCCTCGAAGTGTTGCTCGAGCGCGAGGCGCTCCAGAGCACGGGCATCGGCGAGGGCGTCGCGATCCCCCACGGGAAGCTCCCGGGCCTCGATCGACTCGTCGCGACCTTCGCGCGCAGCGTCGCAGGCGTGGACTTCGACTCGATCGACGGTCAGCCCACCCATCACTTCTTCCTGCTCGTGGTTCCGGAGCACTCGGGCGGTCAGTACCTGAAGGCGCTGGCCCGCATCTCGCGTTTCTTCCGCGATGCGGCCTTCCGCCGCAAGCTGGCCGAGGGCGAGACGCTCGACGACGTGATCCGCGCGATCGAGGAAGAAGACGCCAAGCTCTGACCGTGCGCTGCCACGGCGCGCTGCTCGAGGTGGGCCGGCTGGGGGTGTTGCTGCTCGGGCCGAGCGGCGTCGGCAAGAGCGAGTGCGCGCTCGAGCTCGTGCGGCGGGGTCACCGCCTGGTGGCGGACGACGTGGTCGAGATCGAGCGCAACGAGGCAGGGGAGGCGGTCGGGCGCGCGGTGGCGCGGCTCGGACACCACATGGAGATCCGCGGACTCGGCATCCTGAGCGTGCCGGACCTGTTCGGCCCGGAGGCGGTGCGCGACAGCGCCCGCGTCGACCTGATCTGCCGGCTCGATCCGCCGGAGCAGGGCCGCGAGTACGAGCGCGTCGGCATCGAGCGTCCCACGGAGCAGCTCGTCGACGTCGCCATCCCGCGCGTCATCCTGCCGGCGCGGCCGGGCGGCAACATCGCGACCGTCGTCGAGGCCGCGGCGCGCGACGAGCAGCTGCGGCGCGCCGGCACCAACGCCGCGGCGCGCCTCGATCAGCGCCTGCGCCGCGAGATGGGCGAGCCGGGATGACGCGCAGCCGGGTCGTCTTCGTGAGCGGTCTGTCGGGGAGCGGCAAGAGCACGGCCATGGCCGCGCTCGAGGACGCGGGCTTCTACTGCGTCGACAACCTGCCGGCGCCGCTGGTCGAGCGCTTCCTCGATCTCTGCGCGAAGGCCAATCCGCCGATCGAGAAGATCGCGCTGGCGCTCGACGCCCGGGAGACCGCCTTCCTGCGCGAGGTTCCCGCCGTGATCGCGCGCCTGCGCGCCGGCGCCGCGCGCGTCGAGGTGATCTTCCTCGACGCGGCCGACGCGGTGCTGGTCAGCCGCTATCGCGAGACGCGCCGCGTGCACCCGCTCGCGCCCGACGGTCCCGTCGAGCGCGGCATCGCGCTCGAGCGCGACCTGCTGCGCCAGGTCGCCGCGCTCGCGGATCACGTGCTCGACAGCTCGAGCCTCAACGTGCACCAGCTGCGCGCGGCCGTCGTGCGGCTGGCCATCGGCGAGACCCGACCCGCCGTGGTGAACCTCGTCTCCTTCGGCTTCCGCTACGGTACGCCCGAGGAGCTCGAGCTCCTCTTCGACGTCCGTTTCCTGCCCAATCCGTACTTCGAGGATGGGCTGCGCGCGCGGGGCGGCGGCGACCGGGAGGTCTCGGACTACGTCCTCGACAACCCGCGCGGGACGGAGTTCTTCCAGCGACTCACGGAGTGGTTCGAGTTCCTGCTGCCGCTCTACGACGTGGAGGGCAAGGCGTACCTGACGATCGGATTCGGCTGCACGGGAGGGCGGCACCGATCGGTGGCGGTTTCGGAGGCCCTGGCCCAGTGGCTGCGCAAGCGCGGACGCGAAGTGAACGTGGAGCACCGCGATCTGGAGAAGGGATCATGAAGATCGGTGTGGTCATCGTCACGCACTACCGGCTCGGCGACGAGTTCCTGCAGGCGCTGCGCCTGATCGTCCCGGACGCGCCGGAGTTCCATGCGGTGGCGATCGAGCCGACCCAGTCGGTCGAGGAGATGCGCAGCCGCATCGCGGCCGCGCTGGAGGCCGCCGACCGGGGCGAGGGCGTCCTCGTCCTGACCGACATGTTCGGCGGCACGCCCTCCAACATCAGCCTCTCGTTCCTCCAGGAGCACCACGTCGAGGTGGTCACGGGCGTGAACCTGCCGATGCTGATCAAGCTGGCGACCCTGGCGGAGAGCAAGTCGCTCGAGGACCTGGCGGCCTTCATCAAGCAGTACGGCCAGCGGAACATCTCCGTGGCCAGCGAGCTCCTGCCGGACCGGGATCGGTGAGCGCGGCGCAGGTCCACGAGAGCGAATTCGTGGTGCAGGGCGAGCTCGGCCTGCATGCGCGGCCGGCCAGCCAGTTCGTCGCGCTCGCGGCGCGCTTCCGCTCCGCGATCCACGTCGGCCGGGGCGACGAGTGGGTCGACGGGCGCAGCATCCTCTCGCTGCTCTCGCTCGCGGCGTCGCGAGGCACCGCGCTGCGCATCCGCGCGGAGGGCGACGACGCGGCCGAGGCGGTCGAGGCGCTCGGCCGCCTGATCGAGCAGGCCGGTCATCCGGCGGGCAAGCCCGCGGCGAATTGAAAGGCCCGGGGGCGTTGCCTAAAGTGCCGTCCCCGTTTCCTTTCCTACCTCCTCCTCACGTCGCCGCGGAGTCCAAAGCATGGGTCGCCAGCTCTTCACGTCGGAGTCGGTCTCGATGGGCCACCCCGACAAGATGTGCGATCAGATCTCCGATGCCGTCCTCGACGCGATGCTCGCGCAGGACCGCAAGTCGCGCGTGGCCTGCGAGACGCTCACCACCACCGGTCTGGTGCTGCTGGCCGGCGAGGTGACGACGAGGGCCCAGGTCGAGCTCGCCACCCTGGTGCGCTCGGTGGTGCGCGACATCGGCTACACGAGCTCGGACATGGGCTTCGACGCCGACACCTGCGCGGTGCAGATCGCGATCGGCAAGCAGTCGCCCGACATCTCGCAGGGCGTGACCGAGGGCGAGGGCCTGCACAAGGAGCAGGGCGCCGGCGACCAGGGCCTGATGTTCGGCTACGCCTGCGACGAGACGCCCGAGAAGATGCCGGCGCCGATCCGCTTCGCGCACAAGCTGATCGAGATGCACCGCCAGCACTTCGAGTCGGGAGAGCTCGACTTCCTGCGGCCCGACGCGAAATCGCAGGTCACGATCGAGTACGCCGGCGACGAGCTCGCGCGCATCTCCGCGGTCGTGCTCTCCACCCAGCACTCGCCCGACGTGAGCTACGACGCGCTGCGCGCCCAGGTCATCGAGAAGATCATCCGCCCGGCGCTGCCGGCGAAGCTGGTCGACCGCGACACCGTCTTCCACGTGAACCCGACCGGGCGCTTCGTGGTCGGCGGGCCGATGGGCGACGCCGGCCTCACGGGCCGGAAGATCATCGTCGACACCTACGGCGGCATGGGCCGCCACGGCGGCGGCGCCTTCTCCGGCAAGGACCCCTCGAAGGTGGACCGCAGCGCCGCCTACGCCGCGCGCTGGGTCGCCAAGAACCTGGTCGCCGCCGAGATCGCGCGCCGCTGCGAGGTCCAGCTCGCGTACGCGATCGGCGTCGCAGAGCCGGTCTCGATCCGCGTCGACACCTTCGGAACCGGGAAGCTCGACGAGGGCAAGCTCGACAAGCTCGTGCGCAAGCACTTCGACCTGACGCCGCGCGGGATCATCGACGGGCTCGACCTGCTCCGCCCCATCTACCGCGCGACCGCCTACCACGGTCACTTCGGACGCGAGGACGCCGGCTTCCCCTGGGAGCGCACCGACAAGGCGGAAGCGCTGCGACGAGACGCAGCCAGATAGCAAGCGCCCGAAGGGCGCGCGCAGCGAGCCGCAGGCGAGCGAAGCTCAGAGAAACGACCAGACCCGCCCCCGCACGAGGAACCATGAGTCGACCCGCTGCGACGCGTCGCCGACTCGGACTGCTCGCGGCATGCGTCCTCGGCTGGAGCGCGCTGCCGGCCTCGGCGGAGATGCCGATGCTTCGCGTGCTGATGCTCGAGACGCGCGGACCCGTCCAGGTCGGCGGCATGCTGCTGGCGCCGGGACGCGGCGGCCTGCTCGCCGCCGGCAAGCCGGTCGGCGGCGTCTGGCGCTCGCGCGGCGACGGCCCGCACCCCGTCGGTCCGCTGCGCGTGCGCGGCGAGGTCGAGGTGCGCCGCACCGACGACGGCCTGCGCGTGGTGAACCGGGTCGGCCTCGAGGACTACGTCGCCGCCACGCTCGGCAAGGAGATCTACGCCGACTGGCACATCGAGACGCAGAAGGCGCAGGCGGTGCTCGCGCGCACCTTCGCTTTGCACCGGCGCGCGGCGGGCCGCGCCAGCTTCGACTTGCGCGCCGGCGTCTCGGACCAGGTCTACGGCGGCGTCGACGGCGAGACGCGCATCGCGCGCGCCGCGACCCACGACACCCGCGGCGAGGTGTTGCTCTACGGCGGGCAGCCGATCCTGGCGGCCTATCACTCGTCGTCGGGCGGACGCACCGCGAGCGCCGCGGAGGTCTGGGGCAGGCCGCTGCCGTATCTCGAGAGCCACCCGGTCGAGGGCGAGGAGGACTCCCCCGATACCTACTGGCGGGCGCGATTCACAGGCGCCACCCTGGGGCGCGCTCTCGACCCGCTGGGGCTGCATCTCGGCCGCGTGACGGAGGTGCGGGTCGAGGAGCGCACCGCGAGCGGTCGGGTCCAGAAGGTCGAGCTGCTCGGCACGACCGGCCGCAGGGTCCTCGAAGGTCGCGCGCTGCGCGACGCGCTCGGCAGCGGCGTCGTGCGCAGCACGCTCTTCGAGGTCCGCGCGTCGGATGATCTGTTCACCTTCGTCGGCTCGGGCCACGGTCACGGAGTCGGCATGAGCCAGTGGGGAGCCGAAGCGATGGCGCGGCGTGGAGCCGACTACCGAGAGATCCTGGCCGCGTTCTTCCCGGGCACCGAGCTGGTGCGGACGTCCGAGCGATGAACCTGCTGCCCCTCGCGATCCCGCTCCAGGCCGCGGCGCCGGAGCAGTCGCCGCTCGGGATGTTCGTCCCGATGATCGCGATCTTCCTGATCTTCTACTTCCTGTTCATCCGCCCGCAGCAGAAGAAGCAGCGCGAGCAGGAGACGCTGCTGAAGGCCATCGACAAGGGCGACGACGTCGTCACCGCGGGCGGGCTGCACGGCAAGGTCGTCGGCACGACGGACGACGTGCTGACGCTCGAGATCGCCGCGCTGAAGGGCGAGCGGGTCCGCGTCAAGGTGAGCCGCGCCAAGATCGACAGCGTGCAGAAGGCGAAGAAGGGCGAGAAGGAAGAAGAAGCATGAAGGCGTTTCGCTGGCAGCTGTTCGGCGCCCTCGCGCTCGTGTTGTACTTCGCCTTCCTCTCGTTCGCGAACCTGATCCCGAAGGAGACGCGGGTCGACAGCCCGTTCCTGCCCGACGAGGGATTGCGCCTGGGCCTCGACCTCCAGGGCGGCATCCACTGGGTGCTCGGCGTCAAGCTGGCGGAGGCCGAGAAGCAGGAGCTCGATTTTTTGCGCGAGAACCTGCTGTCGGTGGCCAAGGACGACGGCTTCCACCTGGATTCGGTGAAGGTCGAGGACGGCCGGCTGATGGTGGCCGCTGCCGATTCGGCGAGCGCCGACAAGGTGCGCGAGTGGGCAGGCCGCTCCAATTCGTTCGCGAACGTCGTCGACGAGGGGACGCGCCTCGAGTACACGCTCACGCCGGCCGCCATCACGGCCGTCCGCAAGCGCGGCATGGAGCAGGTGCTCGAGGTCCTGCGCAATCGCATCGCCGATCCCGTGAAGGGCATCCCCGACTCGGTGGTGACGCGCCAGGGCGAGGACCGCGTGCTCGTCCAGATCCCCGGCGGCCAGATCGACCGCAGCCGCGCGCGCGAGCTGCTGCGCATCACGGGCTTCCTCGAGTTCAAGATCGTGCACGACTCGGCGCCCACCGAGGAGCTCCTGCGCGCGAAGTACCCGGATGGGCTCCCGCCCGATCGCGTGATCGCCACGGAGCGCGAGAAGCAGACGGATCGCGTGCTGATGGCCTTCCTGCTCGACGCGACGCCGGCGCTCACCGGCGACCGCCTGCGGGACGCGCGCGTCGGCTTCGATCGCCAGAACCGGCCCATCGTCGAGTTCTCCTTCGACGAGGAGGGCGGCCGCATCTTCGGCGAGGTGACCGGCGCGAACATCGGGAACCAGCTCGCGATCGTGCTCGACAACCGCGTCTACAGCGCGCCGAACATCCGCTCGCGCATCTCGAACCGCGGGCAGATCGAGGGCCGCTTCTCGCCGCAGGAGGCGGCGGACCTCGCCGTCGTGCTGCGTTCGGGCTCCTTGCCGATCCCGGTGGAGATCGAGGAGGAGCGCACCGTCGGGCCGGAGCTCGGCGCCGATTCGATCGCCAGCGGGCTCAACGCCTCGCTGCTCGGCTTCGCGCTCGTCGTGACCTTCTGCATGATCTACTACCGCCTCTCCGGCGTGTACGCGAGCCTCGCGCTGATCGGCAACATGTTCCTGCTGCTCGGCTTGATGTCGCTCTTCGGCGCCACGCTGACCTTGCCGGGCATCGCCGGCATCGTGCTCACGCTCGGCATGGCCGTCGATGCGAACGTGCTGATCTTCGAGCGGATCCGGGAGGAGCTGCGCGCGCAGAAAGCGCCGCGCGGCGCAATCCGCGCGGGCTTCGACAAGGCGTTTCGCACCATCATGGACTCGAACATCACCACCTTGATCACCGCGCTCGTGCTCTACGAATACGGCACCGGTCCGATCAAGGGCTTCGCCGTGACCTTCTCGCTCGGCATCTTGACCAGCGTGTTCGCGGCGCTCGTGCTGACCCGCCTCCTCTTCGGGATCTACCCGGGCGACCGTCCGGTGCACAGCCTCTCGATCTAGTGCCAGGAGCTGAAGCGTGCTCGAAATCGTTCCGCCGGGTACCAATTTCGACTTCCTCGGGAAGCGCTACATCGCCATTGGCGTCTCGCTGGTGGTGATCTTCATCTCGATCGCGGCGATTCCGATCGTCGGCATCCGGATGGGCATCGATTTCGCGGGCGGCACGGAGGTGCTGCTCAAGTTCGATCCCGGCTCGCCGGCCGAGGAGGGCATCATCCGCAGCCTCGCCGAATCGTGCGGCATCCAGGGCGTGACCGTCGTGCGCTACGGCGAGGTGAACGTGCCCGAGTTCCTGCTGCGCTTCCGCGCGGCCGCCTCGCCGTCCGAAGCGGGAGAAACGAGCTGCCCCGTGCGCGAGGAGGATCGCGCCCGCGTTGCCGCGGTCCGGGCCGCCATGTCCGGGGGAGGCGAGCAGAGCACGGCCGACATCGCGAGCACGATCGACTTCCTGCAGTCGGCCTTCTCGAACAAGATCGGCGGGGTCACGGTCGAACGCGTCGAGTTCGTGGGGCCGCGGGTCGGCGAGGACCTGCGCCGCGACGGCATGCTCTCGATCGGTGTCGCCTGCCTCCTGATCCTCGTCTACATCGGCTTCCGCTTCAGCCCGCGCTACGCGCCCGGCGCCGTGATCGCGCTGATCCACGACGTGGTCATCACCGCCGGCGTATTCGTCGTCTTCGGCATGGAGTTCGACCTGAGCGTGCTCGCGGCGCTCCTGGCGATCCTCGGCTACAGCCTGAACGACACCATCATCGTCTACGACCGCATCCGCGAGATGACGGAGCAGCACACCAAGCACGATCTCGTCGACGTGCTGAACCGCAGCGTCAACCAGACGCTCTCGCGCACCTTGCTGACGTCGGGCACGACCTTGCTGGCCTCGGCTTCGCTCGTCGCTCTCGGCGGCGAGGTGATCCGGCCCTTCGCGCTCGCGATGATGATCGGCATCATCGTCGGCACCTACTCGTCGATCTTCATCGCGGCGCCGACCCTGCTCTTCCTCGAGGAGCGCTTCGGCTCCGCCGGGAGCAGCAAGGACCAGAAATCCGCGACACGCGGGAGCGAGCGCCCGAGCAGCAAGAAGGCCGCCCGGGCGTAGTGGCTCTGCGCGCGCGCTCGAAGAGCGCGCGGCTCTCAGCCCTTCGATCCGCCCGCCGCGGCCAGCGGCTGCGGATGCGCCGACGTCGTCGAGCCCGTGCCGGCGCCCGCCTTCGACGTCATCTGGATCGAGCCGTTCAGCACGGCGCCCTCGGCGACCACGAGGCGCGGCGCCGCGACGTCGCCGTCGACGATGCCCGTCGCCTGGATCTCGATGCGCTCGGTGCCGCGCACGTTGCCCGCGACCTTGCCGATCACGACCACGGTCTTGGCGTTGATCTCCGCCTTGGCGAGGCCGTTCGCCCCGATGGTGAGCTGGTTGTTCGGCAGCTCCACCTTGCCTTCGACCTTGCCCTCGATCACGAGGTCTTCGTTGCCGGAGAGATCGCCCTTGATCGAGATCGACTTGCCGATGTTCGCCATTTCCTCCCCCTGCCGCGGGCTGCGCTCGGCGGCCCGGGCCGGCTGCGCCGGCGGACGCGGGGGAGCGGCGGCCGAGGGCGCTTGCGGCGCCTCGGGCGTGCTCTCCTCACGCGGTTTTCCGAACAGGCTCACCCGTCCCCCTCAGAGTCGAGCCACTCTATCTCAGGGGCGCCACGTCGGCGATCGAAATATTCCGGTTCCGCAGGATGGTGCCTTGCGCGCGGTCGAGCCCCGTGACCGACAGGTGATAGGCCTGGTACGCGCGGATCAGCTCGTTCTCGCGGTCCACGAGCTGCTCCTCGCGCTGGAGCACGTCGAAGGGTGTCGACTCGCCGTACTCGAGCCGGATGCGCTCGGCGCGCAGCTGCTCGTCGGCGGCCCGGCGCGCGTCCTGCGCGGCCACGATGCCCTCCTGCGACGCCTCCAGGTTCCGCGCGGCGTTGCGGACTTCGAGGATGATGTTCTGCTCGAGGCGGCGCAGGCGCGTCTCCGCGCGCCCGAGTTCGAACTCGGTGCGGTCGACCGTCCGGCGCGCGCTGGTGTTGGGAATCGGGATCGAGAAGCGCGCGCGCGCGGAGTACTGCGGCGCGTCGTCGTAGTCGTCGAAGTTGTTGTCCCAGCCCCCCTGCGAAGGCGCCGGCGGACCGAAGAAGCTCGAGCGGTTGTCGTTCGGCTTGCCCGACAGGCCGTTCTGTCCGTAGCTGAAGATCCCGTCGAGCTCGGGCAAGCGCTGGTTCTTCGCGAACGCGAGCTGCACTTCCTGCACCTGGATGTCCTTCTGGGCCTCCTGGACCTCCGGCCGGGTCTCGAACGCGCGCGCGACGGCCGACTCGAGCTGGATCTCGTAGGTGATGATCTCGACCGGGCTGTCGGTCGGGTCGAGCTCGAGGGTCGAGGCGGCGCGCAGGCCCTGGCCGAGCACCAGGTCGATCAGGGTGTCCTGCTGGTTGCGGTAGTCGTTGCGCGCGCGGATCAGGGTGACCTCGCGCTGCGAGAGACCTGCCTCGGCCTCGGTGACCTCCACCTTCGAGACGACGCCCACCTCGAACTGCGTGCGCGTCTGATCGAGCAGCGCCCGAGCGGTCTCGAGGCTCTTCTCGGCGACGCGCTGCGCCTCCTTCGCGGCGATCAGGTTCCAGTACGCGTCCTCGATGGCGCGCACCGTATCCATGACGTTGGTGCGGAAGTTCTCCTCCGACGCCTCGAAGACCAGCCGGCTCGTCTTCACCTGCGTCCACGGCTGGTTCCAGATCAGGTCGCGCAGCAACGGCTGCGTGACGTCCACGCGCCAGCCCGAGCCGTACTTCGGCGAGAGCGCCTCGATGGTGTTGTTGGTCGTCGCTCGATCCGAGTCGAACTGCGCGTTGTACTGCGTACCGAGCAGCGGAAGCATGCCGCGCAGACCCGCGAAGCCGTCGGTGGTGCGATTCACGCTCTCGGTGGTGCCGAAGAGGATGTTCGAGTTGGGGATCTGCGAGTCCGTGTAGCCGAACTCCGCGAACGACTCGGGATCGAACGCGCCCCACGCGATCGCCTCGTCCATCTCCGAGATCAGCGGGCCGTAGCGCTGCACCTGCACGTCGAGGTTGTTCTCGAGGCCCATCTTGAGGGCGTCCTCGAGCGTCAGCGCGAGCTTGCCGTGCAGCATCGGACCCTGCTTCTGGTCCGGGCGCGGCTCGGTGACCACCGACTCGGGCGGCTCTTCCGGCACCGTGGTGTCCGGCTCGATCTGCGGCTCGAGCGCGGGCGCCGGCGGTCGCTGCTCGATCTCGGGCGGCGCCGGCACCTGGGGCGACTCGATCGCGTCGATCTTCGGCGGCGTGTCCTGGCCCTGTGCGGCGGACGCGGCGACCGGCGCGACGAGCGCGAGCAGCAGGGCGCAGACGAGCGTGCGGACGAACATGCGAAACCCCTCCCAACAGGCGACGGGGCGGGACTCTACCAGCGTCGCGACGCGGGCGCGGCGCCCTGTCAGCAGAGTTCACGGCCGGGCCGGAGGCCTCGGGTATGCTGCGGCCATGCGTGTCGCCGCACTGGTCGTCGGCGCGGGGCGCGGCGAGCGGCTCGGTCGCGGGGAGCCGAAGGCCTTCGTGCCGCTGGCCGGACGGCCGATGATCGCCCACGCGCTCGAGACGCTCGCCTCCGTGGCCGCGATCGAGCGCGTGGTGCCCGTCGTGCCCGTGGAGCTGTGCGCCGAGCTCGCGCGCCGGCTCGGCGCGCTGGCATCGCACCCGAAGCTCGGCGCCGCGGTCGCCGGCGGCGCGACGCGCCAGGAGTCCGTGCGCGCGGGGCTCGCGTCGCTCGACGACGGCATCGGGCTCGTCGCCGTGCACGACGCCGCCCGCCCGCTGCTGCGCGCCGAAGACGCGGCGCGTGTGATCGCGGCGGCAGCGCGCTGCGGCGCCGCCATCCTCGCGGTGCCGGTCGGCGACACGATCAAGCGCGCGCGCGGCGGCGCGGTGGTCGAGACCCCGCCGCGCAGCGAGCTCTTCGCCGCGCAGACGCCGCAGGTCTTCCGCGCCGACTGGCTGCGCGAGGCGCTCGCCAAGGCCGCCGCCGAGGGCCACACCGGCACGGACTGCGCCGAGCTCGTCGAGGCGCTCGGCGTGCGCGTCGAGCTCG
>DASUFZ010000026.1:0-16018 GCA_036274295.1 Myxococcota bacterium | reverse complement strand
GCCTGCCACAGCGGCGCGGCCAACGGCACCTTGGCGCCCGGCGGCGGCAACAGCTTGCAGGACCTGCACGTCCTGCTCCGCGATGCGCTGCCGCTCGGCTGGGCGCCGGGCCTCGCGACGCTCGCGAACCTGACGCGCACGCGCGGCACCAACAACGCGAGCGACATCAACCTCGCGTTCCTGTTCCCGGACGAGGGCACCCTGCCCCTCGACGTCGCGCTCGGCGTGCTCGCCTCCGGCTCGACCGCGGGAATGGATACCCCGGCCTGGTGGAACATGGGACACCGTCCGGTGAAGTTCGTGGACGGCGTCTTCCCGATGGACGCGCCGCGGGTCGACATGGTCTTCTACACGCCGTTCCTCGGCCTCTTCGGCTCGCTCGGCGGGCAGATCTCCGAGGCGGGTCAGGACTGGATGCGCCAGCACGGTCCCGACCTCAACACGTGGATCGACACCTTGAAGGCGCCGGCGTACCCCGGCAGCGTCGACACCGCGCTCGCCGAGCAGGGCGCCGTGCTCTTCCACACGCTCGACCTGTGGGCATCGAGCCGGAACAACCCGGTGCCGCGGCCCGCGGAGGGCAACGGCTCGTGCGCGAGCTGCCACGGCGCCTATGCCCCTCGCTACGTGAACGACGTCAACTATCTCGCCGATCCGCGGCTCGAGGGCATGGCCGCCTACATCACGCCCCAGCGCATCATCCAGACGGACGCGGTGCGCCAGGAGACGAACAACGAGGCCGTGCAGATCGCCGGCGCGAACAACTTCTTCGGCTATCCGCCGACGGCAGGCACGCCCAACGACTGCGGCCCGCAGAACCGCTCCGACCTGCGCGGCAGCCGCGAGCTCGGCTACCTCGCGCCGCCGCTCTACGGCGTGTGGGCGTCCGCGCCGTACCTGCACAACGGCTCCGTCCCGAACGTGTGGGAGGTGCTGAAGCCGGCGGACCGCAAGCCGCTCTGGCGCCGCAAGTCGAAGGCGGCGCGCTGGGACCAGAAACTCAACGCAGTCATGGGCTACGACACCAGCATGGGGGCCTACGACACGGCGAAGCTCGGCTGGAAGTACGACACCATCACGTGCCAGAACCCGTCGATCCTGAACCCCTTCCCGGCGCCGTATCTCCGCTGCAATCCGGACGACGACCTGCTGCTCTCCTGGTACGACCAGGTGATCACGGGCCTCTACAGCAACATCGTGCTGGCGTGGAACGTGCTCTTCCCGCCGACGATCACGAAGACGGACATCGAGAACCGCAAGATCTACAACGTCTACATGTACGGCCAGGGCAACGGCGGGCACACCTTCAACTCGGTCCTCACGGACGCGGAGCGCCGGGCGCTCGTGGAGTACATGAAGACCCTGTAGCCAGGGGCAGCGCATCGTGGATGGCGGCGCTAGGGTCGCGGGCGTGCAGGCGGCGTATCGTCTCACGCTCGCGACCTTCGCCTTGCTCGCGCTCTGCGCCTGCAGCCGCGGCGCCGCCGACACGGGCGAGGTGAGCCGCGAGCAGCTGTTCGCGGCGCAGGGCGGCGCCGATCGCCCGTTCGTGCTCGACGTGCGCACGCCCGAGGAGTTCGCGAGCGGCCACGTGCCGGGCGCTCGGAACATCCCGATCGACGAGCTCGCGTCGCGCACCGGCGAGCTCGAGGCGCAGCGCCAGCGCGAGGTCGTCGTCTACTGCGAACGCGGCTCGCGCGCGCGCAAGGCCGCGGACGCGCTCGTCGCCGCCGGCTTCACCGACGTGAAGCTGCTCGCCGGACACATGTCCGGCTGGCGCGACGCCGGCTTGCCGACGGAGTAGTCCGAAGGCAGCCGCGCCGGGGGGCGCCGTGGAGATCGAGCACTTCTTCGACGAGGCGACCTCGACCCTCTCGTACGTCGTGCACGCGGGCGGAGTCGGCGTCGTGATCGACCCGGTGCGCGACTACGACCCGGCCAGCGGACGCACGTCCTGGCGCAGCGCCGAGCGCATCGCCGAGTACCTCGCGCGCGAGCAGCTGCGCATCCCCTACGTGATCGAGACGCACGCCCACGCAGATCACCTCACCGGGCTTCCGTTCTTCAAGGCGCGCTTCGGCGCCCGCAGCGTGACCGGCGTGCGCGTCGGCGAGGTGCAGGCGGCCTTCCGGGACCTCTTCGATCTCGGTGCCGGGTTTCCGGTGGACGGACGGCAGTTCGACATCCTGCTGGACGAGGGAAAGTCATTGGGCTTCGGCGAGCTCGAGGTGGCGGCGATGCACACGCCGGGGCACACGCCCGCGCACATGTCATGGCGGATCGGCGACGCCGTGTTCCTGGGCGACACGCTCTTCATGCCCGACTACGGCTCGGCGCGCTGCGATTTCCCGGGCGGCTCGGCCTCGGTGCTCTACGACTCGATCCAGCGCATCTATGCCCTGCCCGACGCGACACGCCTCTTCGTCTGCCACGACTACCGGCCCGGTGGACGCCCGCTCGCGTGGCAGACGACCGTCGGCGAGCAGAAGCGCAGCAACGTCCAGATCGACGCCGGCACGACGCGCGCGCAGTACGTCGCCTTGCGAGAGCAGCGCGACGCCGCGCTCGAGGCCCCCGCCCTGATCCTTCCGGCGATCCAGGTCAACATCCGCGCGGGAGAGCTGCCGCCGCCCGTCTCGAACGGGATCGCGTATCTGAAGATCCCGTTGAATGCGTTCGGCGCCACGCGCGCATGAGCGAGATCCTCGGCTTCGCGGCGAGCGTGGCCATCGGCCTGAGCCTCGGCTTCTTCGGCGGCGGCGGTTCGATCCTGACGGTGCCGCTGCTCGTCTACGGCTTCGGCCTCGATGCGAAGCCGGCGATCGCGAGCTCGCTGCTCATCGTCGCCGGAGCCAGCGCGGTCGGCACCCTTCAGCACGCGCGGGCCGGCAACGTGGAGGCGCGGACCGCGCTCGGCTTCGGCGCCGCCGGCATGGCGGGGGCCTATGCGGGCGGGCTCGCGGGCACACGGCTCGACGACGCGCTGCTGCTGCTGCTGTTCGCGGCGATGATGCTGCTCGCGTCCATCGCGATGTGGCGAGGCCGGCGCCTTCCCGCGACGGCGCCGGAAGGTCGCGACGCGACCGTCCGCCATGTCGCCCACGGATTCGGAGTCGGCCTCTTCTCCGGGCTCGTCGGCGCCGGAGGCGGCTTCCTGATCGTCCCGGCATTGGTGCTGTGGTCGGGTCTCCCGATCGCGCGAGCCGTCGGCACCTCGCTCCTCATCATCTGCTTGCAGTGCCTCGCCGCATTCGCCGGCTACGCGAGTCGCGTCGAAGTGGATTACCCGCTCGTCGCCGGCATCACGCTCGGCGCGGTGCTCGGCTCGCTGCCGGGAGCGTGGCTCGCGCGCCGCGTCGATCCCGCATCGTTCCGGCGCGCGTTCTCGGTCTTCGTCGTCGCGATGGCGGGCTTCGTGCTCGTGCGCGAGGCCGACGTCTGGCTGGAGACGGCGCGCTCCTCGCTGCCGAGATCGTCGCCGCAGATCGTCTTCGCGCTGTTCGTGCTCGGCATCGGCATTGCGGCCGGACGACTCACGCGACGCGCCTCCAGCGACCCGTTCGCGGAGCGACTCTTCCGGGAAGGAGCGGGCATATGACCTTCACACCGGGTGCGGGACTTCTCGGCGGCCTGCTGATCGGGGCCGCGAGCGCCGCGCTGCTGCTGTCGAACGGACGCATCGCGGGCATCAGCGGCATCCTCGGCCACGGCTTCGTCGCAGCGCGCGGCGATCGCGCCTGGCGGTTCGCGTTCCTCGCAGGTCTGCCGCTCGGCGCCTGGCTCGCGACGCGCGCGACCTGCGACGCGATGGGCTTCGCGATCAGCGCGGATCCCCTCACGCTCGTCGCGGCCGGCCTGCTCGTCGGCGTGGGCACGCAGCTCGGCCACGGCTGCACGAGCGGTCACGGCGTCTGCGGGATCGCGCGCGGCTCGCGCCGCTCCCTGGTCGCGACGGCGATCTTCATGCTGTGCGCCGCGCTCACCGTCTACATGACGCGACACGTGGCGGGAGCGACGTCGTGAAGACGCTCGTCGCCGGTCTGTGCGGGCTCGTCTTCGGCGCGGGGCTCGCGATCTCGGGGATGACGAACCCGGCGAAGGTGCAGGCGTTCCTCGACGTCTTCGGGGCCTGGGATCCGACGCTCGCGTTCGTGATGGGAGGCGCGCTCGCGGTCAGCGCGGCCGGCTACCAGGCGGCCCGACGGCGCGAGCGCGCCTGGCTCGGCGACGCCTTCGGCATTCCGACCCGCCGCGATCTCGACGGCTCGCTCGTCGGCGGCGCGGCGCTGTTCGGCGTCGGCTGGGGGCTCGTGGGCCTGTGTCCGGGCCCGGCGCTCGCGAACCTCTTCCGTGGGTCGAGCCAGCTGGCGCTCTTCGTCGCCGCGATGCTGGCGGGGATGCTGCTCTATCGCGGTATCGCGCGCGCCGCGACGGAGGCGCCGCGAGAGCTGGAGCGGGCGCGATGAGTCGAGAGTCCCTCGAGCGCGCCTCGGACCTCGCGTTCCGCGTCCTCTTCAGCCTCATCTTCATCGTGGCTGGCGCCGGTCACTTCGGCGCGCACGAGAAGATGCTGGCCGACCTGCGCGCGTCGCCCTGGTTCGAGCTCGTCTCGGCGCTCGGCCCTCCTTCGTGGATGCTCTACGCGAGCGGTGTCACCTTGGTCCTCGGCGGGGTTGCGCTGCTGCTCGGCTACCGCACGCGGGCGGCTGCGATCCTGCTCTTCCTGACGTTGATCCCGATCACCTTGACCGTGCACGTCGCACCGGGTCACACCGGCCCGCTGCTCAAGAACGTGGCGCTGCTCGGCGGGCTGATCCATTTCGCCGTGCGGGGCCCCGGCGCCTATGGCCTCGAACGGCGAGGCGGTGAGCAGGCGCGCGAGCGCACGCGCGAGGCGGCCTGACGGGGCGCGGCCGCGCCGATCAGTCCTGGATCACGACGTTGCTGCCGGCGCCGCCGTCGAGGACGTCGAGTCCCGGGCCGCCGAGCAGCACGTCGTCGCCGGCACCGCCGAGCAGGGTGTCGTTGCCGGCGCCGCCGATCAGCACGTCATCGCCGTCGCCGCCGTTTGCCGTCAGCAGGATGCCGCTCGCCTGGAGACCCGAGGCCTCCACGACGTCGTCGCCGGCCAGCGCGTCGACGACGAGCCGGTCGCTGGCGGCCTCGGCGCCCGTGATGTCGATCTGCGCGGCGAGCCCGAGGACGGACACGCCGGAGGCGTCGCCCACGACCACGGCGACGTCGTCGCCGCTCGTCGCGTTGGCGACGATGGTGTCGGCCGCGCCGTCACCGCCGCCGCCGGTCGCCGCCAGCGCGAGCGCGACCCGCGTCATGTCGGTGCCCGAGAGATCGTCGACAGTGATGGTGTCGGCACCGCCGAGCGCGCGGAAATCGATCACCTCGACGTCGTTCATGTCCATGACGACGCTGGCCACGTTGCGGAAGAAGACCACCCGCCCGCCGTTCGCGAAGACGCTGATGTTCTCGGCGATGTTGGCGCCGTTGAAGAGCAGGGTGTCGAGACCGGCCTGGCCTTCGAGGATGTCGTTGTCGTCGCCGGGGCTCCAGCTGAAGGTGTCGTCGCCCGCGCCCATCAGCGCGACGTCGTCGCCGTCGCCGCCGGTGAACGAATCGACGCCCTGGCTGCCGATGAGCACGTCGGCGCCGAGGCCGCCGTTCATCACGAGCTGGATCGCTCCGGCCGCGAGAGCCGAGGCGTTCACGACGTCCTCCCCGGCCAGCAGGTTCGACGTCAGCGCGTCGTTCGCGGCCTCCGAGCCGGTGACGTGCAGGGCGGCCGAGAGGCCGTCGACGTTCACGCCGGCCGCATTCCCCGTCGCGACGACGACGTCGTCCCCCGCCGTCCCGTTCAGGACGATCCGGTCCGCGGCGCCGTCGCCGCCCCCGCCGCTCGCGGCGAGGTCGACGTCGACGTCCGTCACGTCGGTGCCCGAGAGATCCCCGACGGTGACGAGGTCGGCGCCGCCGAGCGCGCGGAAATCGATCTCCTCGACGTCGTCGAGGTCCATCACCACGTTGGCGACGTTGCGGAAGAAGACGACACGGCCGCCGTTCGCAAAGATGTCGATGTTCTCGGAGATGTTGGCGCCGTTGAAGACCAGCGCGTCGGCGCCGGCCTGGCCCTCGAGCGTGTCGAGGTCGTCGCCGGGGTTCCAGGTGAAGGTGTCGTCACCGCCGCCCATGAACGCCACGTCGTTGCCGTCGCCGCCGAGGAAGGTCTCGTTCGCAGCGCTGCCGATGAAGCGGTCCGCGCCGAGCCCGCCGACGAAGTCGGCCGGCGGGAGCGGGCCGTTCGCGTCGTCCATGCGCAGCACGTCGTTGCCCGCCTGGCCGAGCAGGCGGACGAGCGCCGTGTTGGCGACGGTCGCGACGCCGCCCGCGATGGGCAGCGCGCCGGCGTCCACGAAGAGCTGTCCCGCGGCGTTGCGGCTGACCACGCAGACGTCGTCGCCGGCGCTGCCCGTGACCGTCAGCACGCCCGTGGCCACGTCGAAGACGGCCGAGCCGGGGCAATTCGTCGACGTCGACGGCAGCACGACGTCGACGAGCACGCTCTGCTGTGCGCGCGCGCGCGCCGCATCGAGCAGGATCACCGTCACCGTCGCCTGTGCGCCGGGCGGCGGAACGAGACTCGCCGGGATCGTGCCCGTGGCCGTCCACGCGCCGCCCTGGAGGGTCAGCACGAGGCGCAGCAGGCTCGCCGACCAGGGGCGGAAGTCCACCGTTGCCGTGCCCTGGGTGACGTCGGCCGAAGCGGTCGCACGGATCGTGAAGGCGTTCCCGACCTGGAGCGGTGACGGGAGCACCTCGACGGCGCTGATCGACGGCGCCGCCCAGGCGGACGGCGAGAGCGCGAGCGCGAGAAGAGCGAGGCAGCCGGCGAGACGATGCTTCACCAAGGGAATCTCCTGCCGCGGCGCAGCGCGGCGGCGACGAGCAGGAGGCCGCTCGCGAAGGTCGAGATGGCGCCGGGCTCCGGAACGGCCGGCGCCGTGCTCGGGCCCGTGGTCGAGCCGGTCGCGCTGTCGCCGAACGCCGAGAACTCGTAGTAGGTGACGGTGCCCGGCACGAACGAACTCGTGAACGAGAAGCCGCCGAGCGACGCGCCGACGAGCACGTCGCTGTCGGGCGCGAGCGAGAGGAAGTCCTGCGCGGACTGGCCGGCGACCGGAATGCCCGGGCCCGCGATCCAGTTCGGGTCCGGCACCGTGACGTCGCCGCCGCCGGCGAGATCCGCCGGATCCCAGTCGGGCAGCGCGAAGTCGAACTCGAGCGACCACGCGGCGATGTCGAAGCCGCCCGCGCTGTTGTCCACCTCGAAGGAGTAGGTGAAGGTGCCGTCGCCGTTGTCGAGCGCAGAGCCGATCACGGCCGCGCCGGCGGGCGCCGTCGCGAAGGAGAGCGCCGCGGTCAGGGCCGCGAACGCAGCGAGTCGCAGAGATCGCACGGGGGTGCTCCTCGGTGGCGACGACCCGGACCCAGGGCGGGGTCGTTCGAGGCGCGCATTATGTCCCGGCGCGAAACCGGGATGTGAGGAAATCCGCGAGGATTTCGCGGAATTCCAGCGAAGTTCCTCGAGGTTCTCTTCGGCAGGCGCAGCGCAGGTGGGGCGCCCAACACCTCGGCGCGTCTATCGCGGCGCTTGCCACTTCGGCTTGCGCTTCTCGACGAACGCGGTGGCGCCTTCCTTCACGTCGGGGTGTGCGCCGTGGCGGCCGATGATCTCCCAGGCGCGCGCGAGGCCCTGGTGCAGGCCCATGTCGAGGCTCTCCCAGATGGCCTGCTTGCTGCGCATCAGCGCGGCGGGCGAGTGCTGCGCGATCTTCGCGGCGAGCTCGCGCGCGCGCGGCAGCAGCTGCGCCGCCGGCACGATCTCGCCGACGAGCCCGAGGCGATGCGCCTCCTGCGCGCTCATGCGCTCGGCGCCGCCGAGCAGCGCCATGCGCAGCACGGCCTCGAGCGGGATGCGCCGCGCGAGCCCCACCGGCTCGAGACCCGCCACGAGCCCGACCTTCACGTGCGTGTCGAGGAAGGTCGCGTGCTCGGCCGCGACGACGAGGTCGGCGTCGGCGATGAAGTGCAGCCCGCCGCCGACGACCATGCCGTTCACCGCCGCGATCACCGGCTTCCAGCAGCGGTTGTGGATCGCCGTGAGGTGGCCGAAGGGCGATTCCTCGAACGACTCGTTCGCGCGCGCCTCGGTGTCGCTGGCGGCGACCTCGGTGACGTCGGCGCCGGTGCAGAAGGCCTTCTCGCCCGCGCCGGTGACGATCACGCACACGATCTCGGGATCCGCCTTCACGGCCTCCCAGAAGCGGCGCAGCTCCAGCGCCATGGCGACGTTGAAGGCGTTGAAGCGCTCGGGGCGCGAGAGCGTCAGGGTGACGACGCCGTCGGCCTTCTCGGTGCGAAGCGTCTCGAACTGCAAGCGCTACTCGGACTGCGGCTTCACGCCGTCGTAGTACGGGTACGGCTTCTTGAAGAGCCCGACGTTCTCGAGCCGGCCCTTCCAGAACTTCGGCATGTGCTCGCGCAGCTCCGCCACCGACCAGCCGCCCGGCTTGAACATGGCGGTGCCGTACTTCGGCTGCTCGAGGATGACGACGCGGTCGCTGCCCGAGCCGAAGATCTGCCCGGTGATCCAGTTGCCCTCGTCGCTGCAGAGATACACGACGAGGGGACCGTTGAGGTTCGGGTCGAGGAAGGGCGTGTCGATCACCTTGCCGTCGGCGCCCTTCGCAGAGGCCGACATGCGCGTCGTGGCGGACGGGCTGATCGCGTTCACGCGGATGCCGTAGCGCGCGAGCTCGTTGGCCCACGTGTAGGTCATCGAGGCGATGGCGCCCTTGGCCCCGCCGTAGTTCGTCTGGCCGAAGTTGCCCATGTGCGCGGCGGAGACGGTGTTGACGATGGCGCCGCCCGTGCCCTGCTCCTTCATGCGCAGCGCCGCTTCCTGCGCGCACCAGAAGGTTCCGCTCGCGTGGATGCGCATCACGAGCTCCCAGTCCTCGTCGGTCATCTTGAGGAACGAGCGGTCGCGCACGACGCCGGCGTTGTTCACCGCGAAGTGGATGCCGCCGAAGCTGTCGACGCAGGCGCCGACGAGCTCCTGCGCGCCCTTGCGCGAGCCGATGTCCGCGCTGCTCGCGATGGCGCGCCCGCCCTTGGCCTTGATCTCGGCGACGACCTTCTCGGCCTCGTCGCGGTCGACGTCGTTCACGACGACCGCCGCGCCCTGCTCCGCCAGGTGCAGGCAGTGGCCGCGGCCGATGCCGCGCCCGCCGCCGGTCACGAAGCCGGCCTTGCCCTCCACGATGCCCATCTTCTTCCTACCCCTCGACCAGCAGCTCTGCCATGCGCTCGGAGTGCTCCTCGCTGGAGCCGAAGGCGTTCTCGAGCACGATCGCGCGCTTCAGGTAGTAGTGCGCGGGAATCTCCCAGGTGTATCCCATGCCGCCGTGCACCTGGACGCAGCAGCGCGCGTTCTTCAGCGCCGCCTCGCCCGCGGCGAGCTTCGCGGCCGCCACCGCGCGCAGGGCGCTGCCGACCTCGGGCTGGTCAAGGGTCGCGCCCGCCGCGTAGACCGCCGCGCGCGCGAGCTCCTGCCGCACGAAGGCGTCGGCCAGCAGGTGTTTCATCGCCTGGAACGAGCCGATCACGCGCGCGAACTGCTCGCGGTGCTTCGCGTACGCGGTGGCGAGCTCCTGGCTCGCCTCGGCCACGCCGAGCAGCAGGCCCGCCGTCAGCGCCGCGCCCTCGAGGCGCAGCCGCTGCGCGTCGGCGGCGTCGCCGATCTTCTCGCCGGAAGGCAGCTCGCGCACGTGCGCGACCGGCGTGTGCGGGTCGAGCGGCACGGCGACGGGCTCGGCGCGCAGCGCGCGCGGATCCAACCGGTAGACGCCGCCCTCGCGCAGCACGACGAGCGCGTCGAGCGCGCCGAGGTGCTCGACGAGCACCGGCCCGCCGCGCGGATCGAGCAGATCGATGCCGCCGACGGCCGTCTCGCCGCGCGCCGCGCCGTCGATGCGGTCCGCCAGCAGGTGGCTCCAGACCAGCGGGCCCGGCACCAGGCGGCGCCCGAGCTCCGCGAACACAAGCACCGCGTCCGCCGCGCCGAGACCGATACCGCCGCGCGACTCCGGCTGGCGCAGCGAGAACACGCCCATCTCGGCGAGCTCGCTCCACAGCGCGCGGTCGAACTTCTCCTCGAGCCCCTTCAGCGCGTCGAGCGGCACGCGGCCGTCGCAGAAGCTGCGGATGCCTTCCTGGAGCGCGCGCTGGTCGTCGCTGAGCTGGAAATCCATCGTCGCCTCAGCGCGGCTCGCGCGGCAGATGCAGGATCCGCTCGGAGATGATGTTGCGCTGGATCTGCGAGGAGCCCGCCGCGATCGTCAGCGAGAGGGACTGGAGCGCCGAGTACATCACGTCGCCCGCCGGCAGCCCGGCGACGTCGTCGCGCGCGAGCGCGGCGCGACCGAGCAGGCGCATGCCGAGATCGCCGAGGCGCTGCTTCAGCTCCGAGTAGTAGAGCTTGATGCAGGAGCCCGTCATCGGCGGCACGCCCGTCTTGCCGACCTCGGAGACCGTGTACTTCACCATCGCCCAGAGCGCGTCGAGCTCGGCGGCGAGGTGCCCGATCTCGCGGCGCAGCCCGCGGTCCTCCCACGCCGACGCGTCGTCGCGGGTGACCTTGCGCGCGAGATCGGCGAGATCGCGCACGGACTGCTGGAGCATCACCATGTCGCTCGCGAAGGCGGTGCCGCGCTCGAAGGAGAGCGTCACGTTGGTGACGCGCCAGCCGTCGTTCTCGGCGCCGATGCGGCACTCGACCGGCACGCGCACGTTCTCGAGGAAGACCTCGGAGAACTCGCCCGAGCCGAGCAGGGTCGGCAGCGGGCGGATGTCGATGCCCGGCAGGCTCATCGGCATGGCGAGCCAGGTGATGCCGCGGTGCTTCGGCGCGTTCGCATCGGTGCGCACGAGCAGCTCGCAGTAGTCGGCCACCTGCGCGAACGACGTCCAGATCTTGTGCCCGCTGACGACGTAGTGATCGCCGTCGCGCTCGGCGCGGGTCTTCAAGGATGCGAGGTCCGAGCCGGCGGCCGGCTCCGAGAAGCCCTGACACCACACCTGCTCGCCGCGGATGATCGGACCGATGTGGCGCGCCTTCTGCTCGGGCGTGCCCTCGGCCATGATCGTCGGGCCGCCGTGCAGCAGGCCGACGAAGTTGACGCCGACGTACGGCGCGCGCGCCCGCGCGATCTCCTCGTAGTAGACGAGCTGCTCCGTCAGCGAGGCGTCGCGGCCGCCGTACTCCTTCGGCCAGTTGATGCCCGCGTAGCCGGCGTCGAAGAGCTTGCGCTGCCAGGCCGTGTCGTAGGCGCGGCGCGCGCTCCAGTCCTGCTCGGAGCGCGGCGGCTCGCCGTGCGCCGGGACGGCGGATGCCAGCCAGCTGCGCAGCTCGCGGCGGAATTTCTCGTCGGAGGGGGAGTAGCGGAGGTCCACGAAGGGCGGGACGATAGGCGACATGCGCTTCACCCTCCAGCTCCCGACCGACCGCGTGGACGCCGCCGAGGAGTTCGTGCGCGGCGACGCGGTCGCCGAGATGGCGCGCACCGCCGAGGAGGCGGGCTTCGACGCCTGCTTCGTCACCGAGCATCCGTTCCCGAGCGACCGCTGGCTCGAGACGGGCGGCCACCACGCGCTCGATCCCTATGTCGCGCTCTCGTTCGCGGCCGCCGCGACGACGCGCCTCAAAGTGCAGACGCACATCGCGGTGCTCGCGTACCGCAACCCTTTCCTCACGGCGAAGGCGGTCGCCACGCTCGACGTGCTCTCCGGCGGCCGCGTGATCCTCGGCGTCGCTGCGGGATACCTGTACGGCGAGTACGACGCGCTCGGCGTCGACTTCGCCGAGCGCAACGAGCTGACCGACGAGGCGATCGACGCGCTCCACCGCGCCTGGAGCGAGAGCGGCGTCGAGATGAAGGGGCGCCACTTCGAGGCGCGCGGCAACACCATGCTGCCGCGCCCGCTCCAGCGTCCGCACCCGCCGATCTGGGTCGGCGGCAACAGCCGCGAGGCGATCCGGCGCGCGGTCGAGCGCGCGGAGGGCTGGATCCCGTTCCCGACGACCGGCATCGCGAGCGATCGCATCCGCACCGCCGCGATCGAGAGCGTCGAGGACTTCGAGGTGCGCGCCGACTACGCGCGCGAGCACGCGGAGAAGATCGGCCGCCGGCAGCCGCTCGACATCTGCTTCGCGCCGATCGGCCTCCCGCTCCAGGGCCGCGACGCCGCGACGCCCGAGCGCTTCGCCGAGCTGTCGGCGCGGCTGTCGCGCCTCGGCGTCACCTGGCAGGCGCTCGGCCTGCGCGCGCGCACGCGCGCGGAGTGGTGCGAGCGCGTGCGCGAGCTCGGCGCGAAGCACCTCGCGGCGGCGCGCTGAGGGGACTTCGAGATCAGCGCCCGCCGATCGGCTCGATGCGCACCGTCGTGAAGCGGCGGCGGGCGATCCGCCAGCCGTCGTCGCCGCGGACGAGCTCGTCGTCGTAGAAGCCGATCGCATGCACGCCGCGCTGGTTGTCGGCGGACATGAGCACGGCGTCGACGTAGCTGCGCGCGGCGACCCTGCCTTCGGCGCTGCGCGTGACGGCCACGTTCGTGATGCGATGCAGGATGTGGCCCATGGACGCGTGCGCGCGGATCATGAACTCCGCAATCGCCTCGACGCTCTCGAAGAGGCCGCCGCTCTCGCCGTAGTCGCCGTGGAAGTCCTCGCTGAAGCAGCTGCGAAAGAGCTTCCAGTCGCGCCGGTCGATGCCCGTCGCATAGCGAACGAGCAGCTCGGCGACGTCCTGGCGCGTCTCGCGATCGACCGGATCCCCCATCAGGCCTCCTTGCGCGGCGCGCCGCTGCCCATCGCGGCCGCGCTCGCCTGGATCATGAAGCGCACGGCATCGCTCCGCGACATGCCGCCGATGAACTTCGCCGCGCCGCGCGCCTGATCGCCGACGAGACAGATGGGCCCGTTCGCGAGCTCTGCGAGCGCCTCGGAGACGACGTCGCCCGCGCTCGCCGCGCCGCGCAGCGGCGCATCGGGATCGTCGCGGTGGCCGAGCTGTTCGCGCAGGCGGCGCAACGCGGGCGTGTCGGTCTCGCCGAGGATCAGGCCGAGGACGTCGACGCCCTTCTCGTGCAGCTCCGCCCACAGCGCCTCGGCGAAGACCATGTCGAAGGCCTTGGTCGCGCCGTACGCCACCAGGTTCGGCGCGCCGGCGAAGCCCGCGGCGGAGCCGAAGAGCACGATGCCGCCGCGGCCGCGCGCGACCATCGGACCCGCGAAGTGATGGCACATCTGCATCGGCGCCATGCAGTTGCGCTGCACCATCGCGAGCCCGGTCTCGACGGGGTTGGCGAGGAACGGCTGGTAGTTCGGATCGGCGCCGGCGCAGTAGACGAGCAGGCCGACCTCGAGCCCGGCGCTGGCGTCGGCGACGCGGGACATGGCGTCGGGCTGCGCGAGGTCGACGCGCAGGGTCCGCGTCTCGACCTTGGCGTCGGCGCGGATTCCCGCCGCCACCTGATCGAGCAGCGCCTTCCGGCGCGCGCACAGCACGACGTTCAGGCCGCGCGCGGCGAGCGCGCGCGCGAACGCCGCGCCGACGCCGTCGGACGCGCCGGCGACGATCGCCCAGGGCCCGTAGCGGTTCGAGAAGCTCATGGCCTGGCAGCCTACAACGATTCGCTCAGAGCGCGGCGAGCCACTCCGCGAAGCCATGCCTCTCGATGGCGGCGACGCTGCGGCGCAGCACCGTCCGCACCGTCTCCTCGCGCTCGATCATCGAGCCGAGCCCGAGCGAGACGACGGCCACGACGAGCGTCTGGAACGAGAGCGCGCGGTACTGCGCGCGCGCGACGCCGGCGTCGAGCTTCACGCCGTGCCCCGCCAGCGCCGCGAGATAGTGCGCGACGAGCGCGTCCTCGCACTCGGCGAGCTCCTTCGGATCGAGCGAGTAGGTGAGGTGGTACTGCACGTCGCGGATGCCCTGCCCCCAGTGCAGGCCCTGGAAATCGAGCAGACCGACCTTCGGCCCGCCCGCGCTCGCGATCTCGAAGCAGTTGCCGAGATGGCTGTCGCCGTGGACGAGCGTGTGGGGCTCGGCGAACCAGACGTCGACCAGCCGGTCCCACTTCGCGACGGCCAGCCGACACAGCTCGGCGTGCTCGGGGCCGAAGAGGTCCGGCGCTTTGCGCTGCGCCGGCGCGATCGAGGCGGCGAGGATGGCGCGGCTGCGCGCGCGTGCGCCCGGCCCGAGATGGGAGTGGAGACGCCACGGCAGCAGCGCCTCGCGCTCGCCGGCGGAGAGATCCGCGAACGCGGCGTGCAGCGCGGCGAAGGTCTCGAGGCAGCGGCGCGAGCGCTCTGGTGTCGTGCCGGCGGCCATGTCGCGGTTGATGAAGAGCTGCGCGCCGGGACGCTCGTGAAGGTTCTCGAGCAGCAGGACGAAGCGCGAGCCGCGGCGCGCGGCGGCGTAGACGCGCGGCGTCTCGATCGGCATGCGCGCGGCGAGGCGCTGGCAGAAGGTGACCTCGACCTCCCAGAAGCCGAGCGTGTTGGCGAAGGCGCGCGTCGCGAGCTCGGGCGGCGGCAGCTTCGCGTAGAAGCTCCGCGGCAAGTCGGGATCGGCGCCCGCGAACTCGACCTCGATCAGGAAGTTCGTGCAGTTGCTGCTCTCGAAGCGGACGCCCGGCAGGCGCGCGCGCCGCACGGGCGGAAGCGGCGCGGAGTCCGGCGGCGCATGGCGCGCGAGGAGATCGTCGAGGACCTGCGGATCGGCGAGCTGCTCGGGCGTGCGCGGCAGCGCGCGGCCGAGCGCCTCGTCCACGCGATCGCGCGCGATGCGGCCGAGCGCGCCGGCTGCACGCAGCGCGAGCGCGCCCTGGTCGGCGATCACGCGCCGAGCCACTCCGCCACTTCGACGGCGCAGCCGTGGCCCGGCAGGAAGGTGACGCCCGGGCCCGGATGGCAGCTCGCGCCGCACAGGAAGAGCCCCTCGATCGGCGTGCGGTGCGACGAGCCCTCCACCAGGGTGCGTCCGCCGAGCATCTGCTCCGGGTGGATCAGGCCCTGGCAGAAGTCACCCCCTGTCGAGCCTTGCATCGTCGCGAAGTGATCCGACGAGAACACCGCCGACTCGACGATCAGCTCGCGGAAGCCCGGATACACCGTCTCGAACTGGTCGATGATGCGCTCGGCCATCTCGTCGCGAAGCTTGCCGCGCCCCTCGTCCTGCGCCTCGCACGGGAAGTAGAAGCCGTACGTCGTGCCGATGTGGAAGCCCTCGGGCGCGACGCTCGGATCGATCACCGTCGGGATCTGGAGCGACGCGGGCGGATGCGCCGGCAGCTCGCCGCGCGCGCATGCCTCGAAGCTCCGCTGCAGCTCCTCCGGCGTCGTGAAGTAGCCGAGGCTGAAGCGCGTCTTCGGATCGGCGTTGAGGTGCTCGTAGGCCGGCGCATAGCGCGGCAGGCCGCGCAGCTTGAAGAGGAGATGGAGGAAGGCGCCGCGGTGGTCGAGCGCGCGGATCCGCTCCGCGACGTCCGCCGGCACGTGCTCCTCGCCGGCGAGCCGCAGCAGCGTGGACTGCTTGTCGAGGTTCGAGACGACGACCTTCGCCTCGATCCGCTCGCCGCCGCGCAGCTCGACGCCGACGGCGCGCCCGTTCTCGACGAGGATCCGGCGCACGGGCGCGCCGAGGCGCACCTCGCCGCCCTTGTCCTCGAGCGAGCGGCGCAGCGCCTCGGAGAGCGAGCCCATGCCGCCGCGCACGCGCTTCATCAGACCGCCCGCGTCGTTCGGCGAGAGCGTGTAGATCAGGCAGAAGGCGCTGCCCGGCGTGAACGGCCCCTTGTAGGTCGACTGCACGGCCGCGAACGAGAGCTGCGCGCGCAGGGTCCGGTGCCGCTCCTTGTCGGGGAAGAAGCGGTCGATCAG
>DASUFZ010000025.1:0-13589 GCA_036274295.1 Myxococcota bacterium | reverse complement strand
ACTCGAAGCGACTGCTCGAGGAAGCGGCCGGTCCCCGCGCAGACCGGGCATTCCTTTCCGAGCGCCGCGCGCAGGGCCGTCTCGACGAAGCGGGTCTGGTTGGGAAGCGCGCGGAGGGTGTCGGCGAGGTCCGCGGAAACGCGGAAGGTCACGCGAGTCTTCATGTACAGCATATTGCTGTACATCTGGCGATCGGGCAAACCCAGGCTGGAATCTCTTCTGAGACCGCTACTTACGCCATCAGCCCAACGCCTCGAAGCGGAAGGCCGCGCCGTCGGCGCGGATGCGGCCGGCGGGACGGACGGGGGAAGTGGGTGCCGAGGAAGCGCGCCTGGTCCGCATCCTCGTCGCCGATCTCCGCCCACTGCGGCTCGGCGCACTGCACGGGGTGGTGGAGGAAGTCGCCCGAGATGAGCGCGGTCTCGCCCTTCGACTCGATCCAGAGCGACATGTGGCCCGGCGTGTGGCCCGGCGTCGGCTCGAGGCGCAGCCCGCCGCCGAGATCGGCGTCCTCGGGCACGAGGTCGGCGAGGCCGGCCTCGAAGATCGGCGCGATCGAGTCGTCGTAGACGCCGTCGATGCCGGGGTTGCCGCCGCGCCGGCACCACGCGAGCTCGCGCTCGCTGTAGAGATGGCGCGCCTGCGTGAAGGTCGGCACCCAGACGCCGTCGCGTAGGTGCGTATCCCAGCCGACGTGATCGGAATGGAGATGCGTGTGCACGACGGTGTCGACGCGGCTCGGCTCGAAGCCGGCCTCGGCGAAGCGCTCGAGGAAGGGCCAGCTGCGCTCGTTCCAGAAGGGCTGCGGCCGCTTCTTGCCGTTGCCGACGCACGGGTCGACGACGACGCAGCGCCCGCGGCCCGCGACGACGAAGGCCTGCACGCGCATGGCGATGCGCCCGCGCGCATCGGCGTAGTCGGGCACGAGCCACGCGTGTCGCGTGATCGCCTCGGGCTTCGCCTCGGGGAGGAAGAGCTCCGCCGGGATGCCAGGCGTCTCGTCTTCGAGCACCGACGTGATCGCGTACTCGCCGACCTGCCAGCGCTGCATCGCGTGCCTCCTACTCGGCGTAGCCGAGCTCGCGCAGCCGCGCGCGCGTCGCCTCGTCGAGCTCGGGCGCCGCGCCGCCCGCGGCCAGCGGCGCGTCGAGCGCGGGCAGGCCGATCTGCGCCCCGACGGCCGCAAGGTGCGCCTGCATCTGCGCGAGCTCGGCCGGGCGCTCGGCAGCGAGATCGCGCGCTTCGCGCGGGTCGGCCGCGAGGTCGTAGAGGAGCACGTCGCCCTTCGACGACGTCACGAGCTTGAGGCTGCCCTCGCGGAAGAGCCGGTAGCGCCGGTCCATGTGCATCTGCGGGTCGCGCGGCGCGGTCTCGTCGGTGAAGGGCGACGGCATCGGGTGGAGCTCCGCGAGGATCGGGCCGCCGCCCTGCTGCGCCTGGCCCGTCGCGAGCGGCGTGAGCGAGCCGACCTGCAAGGTGGGCGGCGCCTCGAGCCCGGCGAGATCGAAGATGGTGGCGTAGACGCCGAGCGTGGAGACGGGCGTCGCGACGCGCGCGCCGGCCGGGATGCGCGCCGGATAGCGGACGACCAGCGGCACGCCGACCGACTCCTGGTAGAAGGAAGGCCCGTGGCCGAAGTGGCCGCCGCGCTCGCCGAGGATCTCGCCGTGGTCGGCGAGCACGACGAGCACGGTGTGGTCGAGCGTGCCGCGCGCGCGCAGCGCCGCGACGACGCGGCCGAGCAGATCGCTCGTGTGCACGATGCCGCCGTCGTACATGTCGCGCGCCGGCCCACCCGCCTCCTCGACCGAGCGCCCCTTGCCGCCGAACTGCTGGCCCATCAGGTCGACGCTGATGGAGCGCAGGGTCTGGTACGGGAGATCGGTGAAGGCGAAGAGATCGTCGTGCGGGAGCTGGTGGTAGGGGAAGTGCGCCTCGATGAAGTTGAGGAACACGAACGCGGGTCGGTCGCCACGGGCGGGCCGCGTCTTCGCCCACTGCTCGAAGCTCTCGGCCACGCGCGTGCCGCCCTTGTCGGTCTCCTGGAGACCGAGGCGGTCGAGCAGGCGGAAGATGAAGGAGAAGCCGCGGCCGGCGCCGCCGTGCGCGAGCAGCGACGTGTCCTGGTAGCCGAAGCCGCGCGTGAGCCCGAGGCCGTCGCTGATCCACGCGTTCGAGGTGAAGCAGAAGGTCTCGTAGCCGTTGTGCGCGAGCGCAGACGCGAGCGTCGGGTAGCGATCGTCGAGGAAGCGGTGCTCGCCGTGCGCGCCGTGGCTCGAGGGATAACGGCCGGTGAAGAGCGACGCGTGCGACGGCAGCGACCACGTCGAGGGCGAGGTCGCGTCGAGGAAGAGCGCGCCCTCGCGGGCGAGCGCGTCGAGCGCCGGCGCCGTCGGACGCCCGTAGCCGTAGGCGGAGACGTTGCCCGCGCGCACGGTGTCGAGCACGACCAGCACGACGTCCGGCGCATCGGGACGCGCCGGCGGCAGCGCGCCGAGCGGGCGCTCCTCGGGCGTCGTGAAGCGCAGGTAGAGGGCAGGGGCCGCCAGCGCTCCCGCCCACAGCAGCGCGCCGAGCGCCCACGGCAGGCGCGGCCAGCGTCGCGCGAGCCACAGGCCGAGCAGGGTCAGCAGGGTGGCGACTGCGGGGCCCGCCAGCTCCATCTGAGCGAAGAGCGGCGAGTCGAGACTCACCCAGCGCTCGAGGCCGATCCAGCAGAGCGCGAGCGCGACGACGTGCCACACGCGTCCGCCGCGCAGCCGCAGGAGCGGCGCGGCGAGCAGCGCGAGGATCACGGCCAGCAGGATCTCCAGCGCCGACGTCTGGAGCATCAGCGGCACCGACGCGCCCATGCGCCGCTGCATGAAGCCGATCATCTGGAGCCACAGGCCGACGGTCGTCGCGGCCAGTCCGAACGCGATGCCCTGGAGCAGTGCGCGGCGCAAGATCGTCAAGGCTCTCCCCTCCCGACTGGCGGCGCAGCATGGCACAAACGCACGCTAGGTTGGATCAGGAGGTCCCGGTTCCATGACGCTCGAATCCCTTTCCAGTGCGCTCGCGCGTCTCGAAGCGAAGGGCTTTCGTCACTCGCTGCGCGCGCGGCGCGGCGCGCTGCGCATCATCGAGACCGACGAGACGCTCGAGCCCGAGAGGCTCCGGGTCGACGAGATCGTGCGCTTCGAGGGCGAGACGGATCCCGACGAGGAGGTGGTGCTCTTCGCCGTCAGCTCCGCAGACGGCGCGCCGCTCGGCACCTACTCGGCGATGTTCGGTCCGGCGACGCCTGCGGAGGACGCGGCCGTGGTGCGGCGTCTCGGCGGCGGCTGGCGGCGGCTGGCAGTTGACGCCGACCCGCGAGTCGGGGGATGCTGAAGGACACAGACACGAACGGAGGTCTCCGTCATGGGTATTCTCTCGTGGATCCTGCTCGGTCTGATCGTCGGTGCGCTCGCAAAGTGGATCATGCCCGGTGACGATCCGGGCGGAACGATCATCACCATCCTGCTCGGCATCGCCGGGGCCTTCGTCGGTGGCTTCCTCGCCACCCTGATCGGGCTCGGAACGGTCGACGGCTTCAACATCGGCAGTCTGCTGATCGCCATCGGCGGCTCGCTGCTGCTGCTGTGGGTCTACCGCAGGATGCGAGGCGGCCGGGTCACCTGATTTGAGCGATCGCGAGGCGTTCCGCAAGGCCGTCGAGTCGCGCGACCTCGACGAGATGATGGCCCCGTTCGCAGAGGACGCGGTCCTGCACAGCCCCATCACGTTCAAGCCGTTCGAGGGGCGCGCGGCGATCCGGATCCTGCTCGGCATCCTGCTCGAGGTGTTCCAGGACTTCCGCTACACGGACGAGCTCGCATCCGGCGACGACGCAGTGAAGGCGCTGGTGTTCCGCGCGCGCGTGCGCGACCGCGACCTCGAGGGCATCGACCTGATCCGCTTCGACGCGGCGGGCCGCATCGTCGACTTCACGGTGTTCATCCGGCCGCGCTCGGCGATCGAGGCGCTGCTCGAGGAGGTCGCGCCGCGGCTCGCCGCGGCGACGCGCGGGGCGTAACGATCCGAGGGCGTGCGGCGTCTCCCTCGCAGAGACGCAGAGCCGACATGAGCTTGCCGATCGAGCGGAGCCCCGCGCCGGGCGCGGAGGCGCTCTTCCGCCTGCACGGGCGGAAGCTGTGGGCGCTCGCCTACCGCCTGACCGGCAGCGCCGAAGACGCGGAGGACGTCGTGCAGGAGACGTTCGCGCGCCTGCTGGCGCAGCCGCCGCGCGCGGCCGACACCCTGCCCGCGTGGCTCGCGCGCGTGGCGACGAACCTCGGCATCGACGCGCTGCGACGGCGTCGCCGGCGCGGCTACACGGGCGCGTGGCTGCCGCAGCCCGTCGAGGAGGAGGACTCGCTCCCGGCCGAGGCTCGCGCCGCCGCGCCCGACGCCGAAGCGCGCTACGGGCTGCTCGAGAGCGCGACCTTCGCCTTCCTGCTCGCGCTCGAGGCGCTCGGCCCGCGCGCCCGCGCCATGCTCCTGCTGCGCGACGTCTTCGACTACTCCGCGGCCGAGGCGGCCGTGGTGCTCGGCACGACCCAAGGCAATGCGCGCGTCCTGCACCTGCGCGCGCGCCGCGCCATGGAGGCGTACGACCGCGCGCGCTGCATCCCGACGCCGGAGCTCTACGCGCGTCACCGCCAGGCGCTCGAGCGGCTGCTCGGCTGCCTGCTCGCGGAGGACACCGCGGCGCTCGAGAGCCTGCTCGCCGAGACGGTGCGGACGGAGACCGACGCGGGCGGCGCGTTCACGGCGCTCGCCGCGCCGATGGAAGGGCGCGCGCGCGTGGCGCGCTTCTACGTGCGCGCGGCGAAGAGCCGTCGCGAGGGCGGGCCGCGGACCCGCTTCGCGCGCATCAACGGCCTGCCCGCGCTCGTCATCGCGCTCGCGCATCCCGTCCGGCGTCAGGCGCCGCGCACGGTGCTCCGCTGCGAGCTCGGCGCCGACGGCCGCATCGCGCGGATCCACAGCGTGCTGGCCCCGCGCAAGCTCGGGCGGGTCGCGTTCCCGGCGTAACGCCCACGGGTGTTCCCGGCGTAACGCGTGCGGCGCTCCGCGCGTCTCCACGGCAGACGCGCCCGGAGATCCGCCATGAGCCTCGTCCTCGTCGTCGCCGTGCTCGCAGCCATCGCGCTCTGCGAGCGCACGCAGCCGCTCCGCTTCGAGCCGCTGCCCTTCCTGCGGAGCCGCTTCGGCACCGACCTCTTCTACCTCGCGACCGGCGCGCTCGCGCTGAGCCTCGTCATGCGCGCGGGAGCGGCACGCGCCGCGGCCGCCTGGGGGACGCCGCTGCCTGCGCTCGGTGCGCTGCCCGCGCTGGCGGTCGTGCCGCTCGCCGTCGTGCTGCACGATCTCTTCGCGTACCTCGCGCATTGGCTCATGCACCGCAGCGAGACCCTCTGGCGCCTGCACAAGGTCCACCACTCGAGCCCCGCGCTCGACTGGCTCGCGACCTTCCGCGCGCATCCGCTGGAGCACGCGCTGCGCCACCTCTTCTCGCCGGTCGCGCTGCTGCTGCTCGGCTTCCCGCTCCATGCGGTCGCCGTGTCCTCGAGCCTCTACACCGCCTGGGCGGCGCTGAACCACGCCAACCTGAAGCTCGATCCGCGCTTCGCGGAAGGGCTGCTGATCACGCCGCGCCTGCACCGCTTGCACCACGTGCCGGACAGCGCGCAGCGGAACCTCGGCACGATCTTCTCGGTGTGGGATCGCCTGCGCGGGACCCTCGTGCGCGACCCCGCGGCCCCGCTGCGGCCGCTCGGCGTCCCGGGTGAGCTCGCGAGCTACCCGCAGAGCTGGCTGCGCGCGCTGATCGAACCGCTCCGGTCAGCGACAAACGCGCGAGAGGCGTAGCCCTTCGCCTGCGAGCCCCCCATACTCCCGCGCCATGTCGGAGCGGCTGCCGCTCCAGATGATCGGGGGGCTGGTCGTCGGGCTCGTGCTCGGCGTCATCGCCCACCTTCTTCTGGGCGGCTCGGCATTCCTCGAGGGGCTCGTCCACTACGTGGTCGAGCCGATCGGCCAGATCTTCCTGCGGCTGCTCTTCATGCTGGTGATCCCGCTGGTGATCTCCGCGCTCGCGCTCTCCGTCGCCGAGCTCGGCGACCTGCGCCAGCTCGGGCGCGTCGGCGCCAAGACCTTCGCCTACACGATCGTCGTCTCGACGATCGCGGTCGGCATCGGCGTCGGGCTCGTGAACCTCGTCCAGCCCGGCAAGGGCCTGCCGCCCGACGTGATGGAGCGCTTGCACGCGGGCGCCGCGGCCGCGCCCACCAGCTCGTCCGTCGGCAAGTCCGGCGTCGACTTCCTGATCGGGCTCGTGCCCTCCAACGTGGTCAAGGCCATGAGCGAGGGCGACATGCTCGCGCTGATGGTCTTCGCCGTGATCTTCGGCATCGGTCTCGCGATGACGCCGGGCGAGCCGGCGCGACGCCTCGAGGAGGTGCTGCGCGGTCTCTTCGAGGTGACGATGCGGCTGCTCGCGATGGTGATCCGCGCCGCGCCGCTCGGCGTCGCCTGCCTGGTGTTCGTCCTCGCGACCCGCCTCGGGCTCGAGGTGTTCCGGCAGCTCGCGGTGTACGTCGCCGTGGTGCTGGCCGGCCTCGCGCTCCAGCAGTTCGTCGTCTACTCGGCGTCGGTCGCGTGGCTCGGCGGCATGAGCCCGCGCTTTTTCTTCCGCGGCGCCTGGGCGGCGACGCTCACGGCCTTCTCGACGGCCTCTTCGAGCGCGACCCTGCCGACCGCGCTCTACGTGGCGGAGAACGAGCTGAAGCTTCCGACGCGCGTCAGCCGCTTCGTGCTGACGATCGGCTCGACGGCCAACCAGAACGGCACGGCGCTCTTCGAGGGCGTGACGGTGCTCTTCCTGGCGCAGGTCTTCGGCGTCGACCTCACGCTCGGCCAGCAGATCACGGTCGCGTTCATCTGCATCCTCGGCGGCGTCGGCACTGCCGGCGTGCCCGCCGGCTCGATTCCCGTCGTCGCCATGATCCTCGGCATCGTGGGCGTGCCGCCGGACGGCATCGCGATCGTGCTCGGCGTCGACCGCCTGCTCGACATGTGCCGCACCGCGGTGAACGTCACGGGCGATCTCGCGGCGGCGGTGGTGGTCTCGCGCGGGGAGCCGGCCCAGGGCTGATGCGCGGAGCACGCAGCTGATGCCGCGCTCCAACTGGAAGCGCGCTGCGCTGCTCGCGGGCCCGCTGGCTTTCGCCGCGCTGCTGCTCCTCGACACCCCGTTACGTCACTGGGGCGAGTACGGCGCGCGCCCGGCGCTCGCCGCGGGGCTCACCCTCTGGATGGCGATCTGGTGGATCAGCGAAGCGCTGCCGATCCACTGGACCGCCTGCCTGCCGCTATTCGTGCTGCCCTTCGCGGGGATCCACGCGGGCGGCGTCGGCGCGGGCACGCTCGGCGCGCTGCTGCCCTACGTGAATCCCTACATCTTCCTCTTCCTCGGCGGCATGGGCATCGCGGCGGCGATGCAGCAGTGGAAGCTCGACCGGCGCATCGCGCTCGGCATCCTGCGCGCGGTCGGCACGGATCCGCGGCGCCTGCTCCTCGGCGTGCTGGTGGCGACGGCCGCGATCTCGCTCTGGATCTCCAACACCGCCACCGCGGCGATGATGTTCCCGATCGGCCTCGCGCTGATCGGCGAGTTCGAGCGCCAGGTCGGCTCGCGCCTCCATCACTACGGCGCAGCCATCATGCTCGCGGTGGCATACGCGTCGAACATCGGCGGCATCGGCACGAAGATCGGCACGGTGCCGTCCGCGCAGCTCTCGGGCTTCCTGGCGCAGCGCGGCGTCGAGGTCGACTTCTTCCAGTTCATGGCGATCGGCATGCCGTTCGTCGCCTTCATGCTGCCGATCGCCTGGCTCGTGCTCTGGCGGGTGGGGCGGCCGGATGCTCCCGACGCCGGCGTCGCGCGCGCGACCCTGGAGCAGCAGACCGCCCTCCTCGGTCCCATGAAGCGCGGCGAGCGCGTGGTGCTCGTCGTCTTCGTCGCGACGGCGGTGCTCTGGATCGCCGCGAAGCAGATCTGCGACTGGCTGAAGGCGCAGGGGCTGAGCGATCTCCAGACGTCGCAGGTGGAGGCCGGCGCCGCGATCGCGGCGAGCACCGTGCTGGCGCTCTGGCGCGCGGACCGCCAGCCCGTGCTCGCGCTGCGCTCGCTCCGCACCATCCAGTGGAGCGTGCTCGTCGTGCTGGGCGGCGGCTTCTCGCTGGCGGCCGCGATCGAGACGAGCGGTCTCTCGCAATGGATGGGCGCGCAGCTCGGGCTGCTGCGCGCGCAGCCGGGCCTCGTGCAGGCGGTGGTCGCGAGCCTCGTGACCGTGACGCTCTCGGCCTTCGCGTCCAACGCGGCGACCGTCGCGGTGATGCTGCCCGTGCTCGCCGGCAGCGTCGCGCCCGAGCATCTGAACGCCGTCCTCTTCGCGGCTACGTTCTCGGCGTCCTGTGACTTCGCCCTGCCGGCCGGCACGCCGCCGAACGCCATCGTGTTCGGCTCCGGCTACGTCTCCATCCCGACGATGGTGCGGACCGGCGTGCGCCTCGATCTGCTGGCGGCGCTGCTCGCGGCCGTGTGGTGCTGGTTCGCGGTGCCCTGGGTGATCTGAGCGCGCGCTCAGCGCGGGTGCGGCTTGCTCATCTTCCGGTGCGCGATGCCGGCCTCGTCGAACACGCGACCCTCTGCCGTGTAGCCGAGACGCTCGTAGAACGGAACGACCGCGAGCTGCGCGTGGAGGAGCACGCGCGGCGCGCCGCGTCGCCACGCCTCGGCTTCCAGCGCGCGCATCAGCGCGACGCCGACGCCCTGCTTGCGAAAGCCGTGCAGCACCGCGACGCGCTCGGCCTTCCAGCCGCCGACGACCTCGCGCAGCCGCGCCGTGCCGGCTTCTTCGCCGCCGCGCCAGGCGAGCCAGTGCAGGCATGCGTCGTCGAGGCCGTCGTACTCGTCGGCCGGCGCCACACCCTGCTCTTCGACGAAGACGCGCCGGCGGATCGCGAAGCAGCGCGCGAGCGCGTCCGCGGGCGCCGGCTCGACGCGAATCAAGCCGCGCCGCCCTCGCGCTGCCACTCGTCCGGCGTGAGGGTCCGCAAGGCGAGCGCGTGGATCGCGCCCGGTCCCTGCACGAGGTCGCCCAGCGCCGCGTAGACCATGCGCTGGCGCGCGACGCGGCTCACGCCCTCGAAGCGCGCCGAGATCACGAGGGCGCGGAAGTGGCTCTCGCCGCCAGGACGCGCGCCCGCGTGTCCGGCGTGCAGGCGGCTCTCGTCCTCGATCTCGAGGCGCGCGGGCGCCAGGGCGGATTGCAAGCGGGCGCGGATCTCGTCGGCGCGACTCATGGAAGGGAGTTCTTACATCGCGCGGAGCGGGCGCGCTCGGCTGACACATTCGCCGGGTTGCGCGCCACGGAACATCGACCGGGATTCCCCCGAAGCCCTCGGCGGCGGGGAAAAGGAGCCCTCGATGCGGCGGATCCTCCTCTCGGCGGTGTGCGCCCTCTTCCTCGTCACAGGGTCCGCCAACGCGGCGCCGGTTCCCCCGGGCGGCTTCTCGCTCATCGAGGTCACGTCGTTGGCCTCGCTCACGAACATCACGCTCAATGCCGAAGCGCCCGCGCAGATGAGCTCTCTCTTCGGCGACGTGTTCTTCCGCTTCCCGGTGATCGACGTGACCGGGAACATCACATCGATCGGGCATGCCGGCGGCATCCTGCTGCAACGCATGGCGACGATGCTGTCGCTCAGCGATTTCGTGATCAACGTCGCGCAGAACCGGATTCTCGCCGAGGTGAACAACGCCGGCGGCTCCGTCTTCCCGCTCTTCAACATGGTGCAGTGCTCGACGATCGGGAACTGCCCGGTCACCGGCGGCACCGCGGTCCTCACCGGCATCGGGCTCAACCTGACGCCCGAAGCGCGCACGGCGATCAACAACGCCTTCAGCGGACTGAACCTGCCCGCGAACTTCCAGTTCGGGATCCTCAAGGAAGTGACGATCGTTCCCGAGCCGACCACGGGCCTGCTCGTGCTCGCAGGCCTCTTCGCCGTCGGCGCGCGCGCCCGGCGTCGCGCGGCCTGACGCCGCCTACTCGCGTCTTGTAGAAACGCCCACGCGTGTGGCTCGACGGCACGCATCGCGTCGGCGCCGCCTTTCGACGCAGCGGCACGCTCGTTGCTTCTCGAAAGCGTCATGTGGATCGCGATCGCGCACGTCTCGCTCGGCCTGCTGGCGGCGCTCGCACTGGCGCTGCGCGCGAGCGCGGAGGAGACGCAGGACGGCACCGCGTCCTGGCTGCCGCCGGGCGCCTACCGGCTCGAGATGCGCGTCGCGGCGAACGCGAGCCTGCCCTGGTTCGGCCACGCCGAGACGGTCACGACGTCGACGTCGTGGGTGGAGATCGATCGCGAGGGCGGGAAGCTCGTCCAGCGCCATCAGGTCTGCGAGGTGCACGACGCGGCGCGCACGCGCTGGCGCGGCCTCACGTATCCGCGCGCGCTGGTCGAATCGCTGCCGACGACCGAGGTGCGCCCCGTCCTCGAGGAGTCCGCCGACGGGCTGGCGTATCAGGCGGACCTCGGCCGCGAGTGGCTCGGCACGGCGCCGGGCGAGTCGCTGCCGCGCAAGGCGGACGATCCGCGCGTGCAGGACACCGACGGCGACGGCCGTCCCGGCGTGACCCTGCGCCTGCACGTACTGATCGGAGAGGCGGAGCTGCTGGTCGCGCAGCGCACGCGCGCCGTCCTGAAGGGGACCGTGGTGTCACCGGGGCGCGTCACGGGCCGGGTCGAGATGCGCGAGTTCGCGCAGGCGATCCTCGAGGCGAGTCCGCACTTCCTGCGCTTCACGCCGGACGTCCACTACGACCCGGAGCGCAGCACCTTCGAGCTGGTGCGCGACGACGACGCCGGCTGTGCCGCGCGCGCGGCCGGCACGCAAGCGGTCGCGGTCAATCCTTCGGGAGACCGAGTACCCGCTCCGCGATGATGTTCTTCTGGATGTTCGGCGTGCCACCGCCGATCACCACCTCGGGCCAGGAGAGCGCCATGCGCTGCCAGCGGCCGTCCTCGGGCACGAGATCGCTGCCCTTCCAGAGCGGCCCGCGGCTGCCCTGGATCTCGAGCGCGAGCTCGCCGATCTCGATCTCGAGCTCGGCGCGGATCAGCTTGTTGATCGACGTCTCGGAGCCGAGCGGCTCGCCGCGCAGCTGCTTCGTCAGGAAGCGCAGGCCGCACAGGCGCATCGCCTCGATGCGCGCGTCGATCTTCGCGATGCGGCGCCGGATGCCGGGATCCTCGCTCGCCGGCGCGCCGTTCTTGACCTGAGACTTCGCGAGCGCCTTCACGTCCTCGAGGCTCCGCAGCAGGCTCTGCACCTCGGCGATGCTCGAGCGCTCGTGCGCGAGCGCCGAGACGGTCACGCCCCAGCCGCGTCCCTCGTCGCCGAGCCGGTTCTCGACCGGCACGCGCACGCCGTCGAAGAACACCTCCGCGAACATCGCGCTGCCCGACATGTTCTTGATCGGGCGCACGGTCATGCCCGGCGTGTCCATCGGCACGAGCAGGCAGGTGATGCCGTCGTGCTTCGCGGATCCCTGCGACGTGCGCACCAGCAGGATCATCCACTTCGACCACATCGCGATCGACGTCCAGATCTTCTGGCCGTTCACGACGTAGTGGTCGCCGTCGCGCACCGCGCGGCACTGGAGCGATGCGAGGTCGCTGCCGGAGCCGGGCTCGGAGTAGCCCGTGCACCAGTGGTACTTCCCGTCGAGGATGTCGGGGATGAACTTCTTCTTCTGCGCGTCGGTGCCGTACTCGATGATCGCCGGACCGACCCAGGCGAGGCCCATCATGCAGGAGCCGAGCGGCGGCGCCTGCGCGCGCGACATCTCCTCTTTGAGAATGGCCTGCTCCATCACGGACCCGCCGCCGCCGCCGTACTCCTTCGGCCACGAGAAGCCGACCCAGCGCTTCTCGCGCACCTTCTTCCACCACGTGCCGATCGCCTTGGGATCGGCGCTCTTCTTCGGCGCGTGCTCGCGGATGAACGCGCGCACCTCGTCGCGGAAGGCCTCCTCGGCGGGCGTGAGGTTGAAGTCCATCTAGAGACCTCCCAGGCGAGCGGCCCGCTCGAAGTGATGGTCGGCGTCGCCGAAGGCGGGACGCATCCACTTGGCGCGCTTGAGATAGAGCTGCGCGTCGTACTCCCACGTGTATCCGATGCCACCGTGGAGCCCGACCGCCTCGATGCCGATGCGCGGGAACGCGTCGCTCGCGTAGGCCTTCGCGCGCGAGACCGCGAGCGGCGCCTCGGACGGCGCGGCGTCGAGCGCCCAGGCCGCGTAGTAGGCGAGCGAGCGCCAGCTCTCGATGTCGACGTAGGCGACCGCGAGCGGGTGCTTCACGCCCTGGAACTGGCCGATCGGCTTGTCGAACTGGATGCGCTGCTTCGCGTAGTGCGTGGTGAGCTGGTGGACGGCCTCGGCGGCGCCGACGGCCTCCGCGGCGACCGCGAGCGCGCCCTCGTCGAGGATGCGCGCGATGGCCGCGGCGGCGCGGCCGGGCTCGCCGAGCAGCGCATCGCGGCCGACGCGCACGCTCTCGAGGCGCAGGCGACCGGTGCGCTTCGTCTCGTCCATGGTGGCGTCGCGCAGCGCCGTCACGCCCTTCGCGCCGCGCTCGATCACCGCGAGCGAGAGCGCATCGGGCGCGTCGCCCGTGCGGAACGCGACCACGAACAGATCGGCCGAGGCGGCGTCCGGCACGAAGAGCTTCTCGCCGTCGAGCACGAAGCCGTCGCCGTCGCGCCGCCCGCGCAGCGCGATCGCGGCGGGGTCGTGCGCGTCGCCGGCCTCGAGGTACGCGAACGTGCCGATCGCGGCGCCGCTCGCGAGCCGCGGCAGCCAGCGCTTCTGCTGCGCGGCGTCGCCGTGGCGCGCGATCGCATTGCCGGCCAGCACCGTCGCGATCAGCGGAGACGGAAACAGCGTGCGGCCCGTCTCCTCGAGCACGACCACGAGGTCTTCCCAGCCGAGTCCGACGCCGCCGTGCGCCTCGGGGAACGTGAGCCCGACCCAGCCGAGCTCCGCCATGCGCATCCAGAAGTCCTTCGAGAAGCCGCTCTCGGTCTCCGCGAGCTTGCGCACTTCTTCGAGGGGGCAGTTCTGATCGAGGAACTTGCGCACCTCGGCGCGCAGCAGCTCCTGCTCTTCCGTGAAGCCGAAGTTCATGGGGGGCTCCGAGGAGAAAACGGGCCTCGGACTCTAGCAGCGCTGCGAAGAGCGGAAAAAGAGAGAGCGGGCCGGTCGGCCGACCCGCTCTCGTGTTGCTTCCTCCGGCGTTACGCCGTCTGGACCGGGATGGTCCGGACCTCCGGCTTCGCCACCGGGATCTTCGGGATCTCGAGCGTCAGGATCCCGTTCTTGTAGCGGGCCGTGACGCCCTTCTCGTCGGCGTCCTCGGGCAGGGCGAGCGAGCGCTCGAAGCGGCCGCGGAAGCTCTCGCGATGCGAAAAGCCGCGCTGCTCGTCCTTCTCT
>DASUFZ010000024.1:0-2147 GCA_036274295.1 Myxococcota bacterium | reverse complement strand
CTGGTGCGGAGCAAGCCCGCCTAGCAGGCTAGGCGCGCAGGTGCGCGGCCAGCGCGCCGCCGACCCGCTCGCGCTCGATCAGGAAGGCGTCGTGGCCGTAGGCCGCATCGAGCTCGACGTAGGTCACGGGAACGCGGCGCTTGGTCAGCGCCTCGGCCAGCTCGCGCTGCTGCCAGACCGGGAAGAGCACGTCGGTCGTCACGCCGATCACGAGCGCGGGGCAGCGGATCTGCTCGACCAGCGCGCCGTCGCCCTCGTCCTCCAGCAGATCGAAGAGATCCATCGCCTTCGAGATGTAGAGATAGGAGTTCGCGTCGTACTGGAGGCAGAACTTGTCGCCCTGGTAGGCGAGGTAGCGCTCGACCTGGAAGTCCTCGTCGAGGCGCGGCGGAGCGTCGTCGCCGCGCTCGCGCCCGAAGCGCTCCTGCCACTCCGGTCCCGAGCGGTAGGTGATCGTGCCGATCTCGCGCGCGATGCGCTGGCCGCGGTGCGGGAAGCTCGTGCCGTAGTAGCGGCCGCCGCGCCAGTCGGGATCGGCCATCACGGCCTGGCGCTGCACGAAGCGCATCGCGATCGACTGCGGGTAGGCGCGCAGCGCCGCGGAGATGCTGGCCAGGCGCCCGACCCGCTCGGGCGCGAGCGCCGCGATCGCGAGCGATTGCATGCCGCCGAGCGACGCGCCGATCGCCGCGTGCAGGCGCTCGATCTTCAGGTGGTCGAGCAGGCGCAGCTGCGCGCGCACCATGTCGGTGACGGTGAGGATCGGAAAGTCGGTGGCCCAGGGCGCGTCCGTCGCGGGGTTCGTCGACATCGGGCCCGTGCTGCCGTAGCAGCCGCCGAGCAGGTTGCTGCACACGACGAAGTAGCGGTTCGTGTCGAGCGGCGCGCCCGGGCCGATGAAGCGCTCCCACCAGCCGTCGCTCGGGTTGCGCGGGTGGCTCTTCGCGTGCGACGAGGCCGACAGACCCGTGTGCAGCAGGATCGCGTTGTCGCGCCGCGGCGAGAGCGTCCCCCAGGTCTCGTAGGCCAGCGAGAACCCCGGCAGCACGCCGCCCCACTCGCAGGCGAAAGGCTCGGCGGAGTGGAACGTCTCGTAGCCGGAGACGACCTTGTCGTAGTGCGGCTCGGGGCCGCTGCGCAGCTCGTGCTTCATGGGGGGTGCGGCAGCATATCACTGCGCGTGCAGGCGCACCGGGAACTGCTCCAGCGAGCGCAGCGCGGTCGCCGCGGCCCAGCGCGGCGTCTCGCCCGCGATCTCGATGCGCGGGAAGCGCGAGAGCAGGGTCTCGAAGGCGACGCGCGCCTCCATGCGCGCGACGGCCGCGCCGATGCAGAAGTGCAAGCCGTTGCCGAAGGTCACGTGCGGGTTCTTCGCGCGCGCGACGTCGAAGCGCTCGGGATCGGGGAAGGCCTCGGCGTCGCGATTGGCCGAGGCCAGCGAGAGGTGGAGCAGATCGCCCTTCGCGAACTCGACGCCGGCGAGCGTCACGTCGGCAAGTGCGACGCGCGAGAGGAAGATGATCGGCGGCTCGTAGCGGAGCATCTCCTCGACGGCGCTCGGGACGAGCTCCGGCTGCGCGCGCAGCCGCGCCAGCTCGGCAGGATGCTGGAGCAGGCAGAAGAGCCCGTTGCCGATCAGGTTGCGCGTGGTCTCGTGCCCGGCGTAGAGGAGCTGCACGACCATCGCCACGAGCTCCTGCGGCGACAGGCGGTCGCCGGCCTCCTCGGCCGCGCAGAGCGCGCTGAGCAGATCCTCGGTCGGGCGCGCGCGCCGCTCGGCGATGAGGCCGAGGGTGTAGTCGTTCATCGCGGTCATGGCTAGGTCGGCGCCGACGCGCGCCTCCGGCGTCGGATACGCGGTCGCCAGCGAGAGCGCCGCCGTCCAGCCGTGCACCTCCTCGTGATCGACCGACGGGATGCCGAGCATCTCGCAGATCACCTGGAGCGGAAGGCGCTGCGCGAACGCGTCGTAGAGATCGACCTCGCCCTGCTTCGCGGCGGCGTCGGCGAGGCGCGCGGCGATCTGCTGCGTGATCGGGCGCACGCGCGCGACCTGGCGCGGCGTGAACGCGCGCCCGAGCAGCGCGCGCAGCCTGTCGTGATCGGGCGGGTCGAGGAACACGACCGTGCGGCGGACCCACTCGATG
>DASUFZ010000023.1:0-18853 GCA_036274295.1 Myxococcota bacterium | reverse complement strand
AGGACGCGCGGGTCTCCGGCGTGCAGGACAACTCCTTCCTGCTCCAGGCGACGGCCTCGGTTCGGGGCCGTGGCGCCCGTCGGGATCACGCCGGAATCAGCCGACTGGGGCGCCTTCCTCCATCTCTCGTTCGAGCGGCGCTTCTCGGGCGCGGACGGCGAGGCGCCTACTGCGCACGCAGCAGCAGACCGAGGACGTGCTCCGTAGCGTGATGCAGCAGCGGGGTGAGCACGATCGCGCCCGCGAGCGCGGCCGGCGCGAGCCACCCGAGGCCGCGCATCGGCTCGGGCGGCGCGCCGGCGAGGAGGCTCCGCACGCGCGCCTCCACGGCGCTGCCGGCGAACGACGCGAGCACGACGTGCTCCGGCGCACGCGCGTCACCGAGCAGGCGCTCGGCCGCGAGGATCGCCTCGGCCACCGCGAGCCGATCGCCGAGGCTTCGCGCGGCGGCCTCGTCGCAGGCCTGCTCGGACGCGAGCGCGAGCTCGGCGCGCAGCGCGCGGCGCAGCCGCGGCCAGTGCGCCCAGGAGGCGACGCTCGCGACGAGCCGGCGCAGCGCGTCGCGGCGCCGGGCGTGCGCGCGCTCGTGCGCGAGGACCGCGTCGAGCTGCCGCGCGGGCAGCGCCTCGGCCAGCGCGGTCGAGAGCCAGATCTGCGGGCGCAGCAGGCCGGAGGTCACGGAGAAGGCGCGCGCCGACGCCACGCGGTGCACGCCCGGCGCAAAGTCGTCGCACGCGTGCAGCGGCAGCGCCGACAGCTCGCGCTGCGAGCGCGCGATTCGTCGCGCCCCGCGCGCGACCCCCGCGACGAGCCCGGCACACGCGACGGCGAGCACGAGCGCGAGCGGCGCGCTCAGCGCGAGCGTCGGATGCGCGAGGCAGAGGTGCGCGTGGCCCGCGTGGTGGAGGCAGTGGTCCTCGTGCAGGCCGAGCCAGCTCGCGACGCCGGGCGCGAGGCACAGCGCGAGCAGCAGCAGCGGCACGGCGACCGGCGCCGACGCGAACGCGAAGGCCGCGCGCGCCCGCACGATGGGATGCCGGCGCCGCAGGAGCCGCCGGCAGAGCGGCCACAGCGCGGCCGAGACGAGCGCCGTCAGCACGGCGAAGCCGAGCACGCAGAGCAGTGCGAGCGCGAGCGTGGCGAGCAGCGCGCTCACTCAGCACCTCCGCACTTGGCGCTCACGACCCGCCTCCGCGCTCGCGCCGGCGCTGGCGCACCAGATCTTCGAGCGCGTCGAGGCTCTGCTCGCCCGTGCGCTCGGCCAGGTCGATGAAGGCCGAGAGCACCAGCGCCGCGTCGGCGCCGGGCAAGGTCTCGAGCACGCCGCCGAGCGCGTGGGACAGCCATTCGCCGCGCGAGAGCCGCGCGCTGTACTCGAACGCACGACCGAGCTTGCGCCGCTCGGCCAGGCCCTTGCGATGGAGGCGCTCGAGCGTCGACTGGATCGTGTTGCGCGCGAGGCCGCGCGGCTCGCCGACGCGCGCGTGCATGCGCGCCACGTCCGCGGGACCGTCGCGCCAGAGCTGATCGAGCACGGCGGTCTCGAGCCAGCCGAGCGCGGTGCTGCGTCGCTCCTTCAACGGTCCTCCGGATGGGCGGCCATTCTAATACGGGCCACCCCGCCGACCAGCTCGTCGGAGGGACTTCGCTTCGTTCAGCGCCTCGGCAGGGCTCGGACGTTCGAAGGGGTCGGTCGCGGCGCAGCGCCCGGACGGGGCCGGCTGCGCTTGCGCAGGCGAATGACCACGGCTCTCGGGGCGCTCTTCGACGCTTCATTGCGTCGCAACACTTCCTGCGTGCGACGCGCCAGCGAGCGCCGGCGCAGACATGCTGCCAGCAGCATCGAGCCGATTCCGAGCAGGCACGACACCAGCGGGAACGGATCCCAATCCATGTCCGACGCGAGTGCAATCGTCGTGCCTCGCGACGCGCGACGCGAAGCCTTCCTCGCCCCGCGGTCCGGCCCGTTTCTACAAATCCGGCGATCTCGCGGGCTCGGCGTCCTGGCAGCCGCGCGAGGGCCTCGCACCCGCGGCACCCGACTTGCACTCCTCGGCTGCGGACCGGGCGGAGGACGAACCCATGGCACGGGTAGATGTCCCTTCCCACGTCTTCTCGCTCGCGGTCGCCTTCGTGTCGCTCCTCCTCGCCTCGCTGCTCGTGGCGACGGCCGGGTGCAGCGAGCGGAACGCCGCCGACCGCATCGCGGCGCGCGAGCAGTCGCCGAAGGGCGACACGAACGCGCGCCCGGGCACGCCGGAGTCGCCGCCGTACAGCCCGGCCGTGCCGCCGGCGCCTCCGCCTGCCGAGGCGCAGGTGCCGGCGCCGACGCCGGAGGCGATCGCCCGGGCGACCGCACCGCCCGCTGCGCGCGTGCCGGAGACGGTGAACTGGAGCGGCGGCGATCCGCTCGAGGGCCGGGAGATCTACGGCATGTACTGCGCCATGTGTCACGGCGCGGACGGCGCGGGCAAGGGCCCCGGCGCCGCCGCCCTGAACCCGAAGCCGCGCGACTTCACGAGCGGCGCGTTCTACCTGGATACCAACGCAAACAACAAGACGGGCGAGGACGTCGACCTCGCGCGCGTGATCCGCGAGGGTCCGCACGCCTTCGGCGGCTCGCCCGCGATGCCCGGGTGGAAGTCGACCTTCACCGAGGAGCAGGTGCGCGACCTGGTCGCCTACGTGCACCAGCTCGCCTCGACCTCGAACCAGGGCGGCTGACGCTCAGCCGCCGCGCAGCACCTCGCCCGGCAGCGCGCCCGTGTGGACGCCGTCCTCGAGCAGCACCTCGCCGTTCACGACGGTGAGCGCGTAGCCCTGCGCATCCGTCACGTAGCGCTCGGTGTCGCCGGGGAAGTCGCGCACGAGACGCGCGTCGCTGGCGGCGAGCCGCGCGGGATCGAAGAGCACGAGGTCGGCCTTGGCGCCGACGCGCAGGAAGCCGCGGTCGACGAGCCCGTGCACCGTCGCCGGCATGCCGGCCAGGCGCCAGATCGCCTGCTCGAGCGAGAGCGCGTCCGGCACCCACTCGGCCAGCAGGCGCGTCGTGTAGTCGGCGCCGTTGAACGAAGCGAGGTGCGCGCCGCCGTCGCTGCTGCCCGCCATCACCAGCGGATCGCGCACGCCCGTCGAGACCACGTGGTGCATGAACTTCTTGCCGATCTCGGGCGTGCGCGTGCGGAAGCTCGTCTCGAGCTCCTCGGCGAGCGCCAGCTCGAAGAAGGTGTCGAAGGGGTCGCCGCCGCTGCCCTCCGAGAGCTCGCGCACGCTGCGCCCGACCCAGCCCGCGTGCGCGGCGTCGCGCACGGCCTCGACCTCGAGATCGCCGAGGTCGAAGGCGACCGCGCGCTCGGCCGGATCGTCCCAGGCCGCGCGCAGCTTCGCGCGCACGGCCGGGTCGCGCAGGCGCCGGCAGCGCTCCGGCTCGGGCAGGGTCAGCACGCCGCGCCACGACGGCATCTCGTCGAACACGAAGGTGTCGGCGAGCTTCAGATGCAGCTCCAGCCGGTTCGTCGTGAACTGCGGGTGCAGGCGCACGCCCTGGCTCCAGGCCTCGCGCACGAAGTCGAGGATGCTCTGCCAGCCCATCGGGTGCGCGGGGGTCGGCGTCAGCACGTTGAGCTCGATCGGACGGCCCGAGACGCGGTACATCTCGAGGATGAGCGCGCGATCCTCCGCGCTGTAGCCCGAGGCGAGGCTCCGCGGGATGAACTCGATGGCGCCGCGCTCGAACTCGGCGAGCACGGCGCAGAGCGCGAGGATCTCGTCGGGCGCCGCGTGGTTGCAGGGAACGCCGCGGCCCTGGTCGTCGGCGTGGATCTCGAGCTGCGAGGTGGAGAAGCCGAGCGCGCCCTCGCGCATGGCCGCGCGCACGAGCTCCTGCATGGCCGCGATCTCCGCCGGCGTGGCCGCGCGCTCCGACGCCGCGTCGCCCATGACGTGACGGCGTACGGCGCAGTGGCCGACGTAGGAGCCCGCGTTGACGCCGAGGCGGCCGTCGAGGCGCTTCCAGAAATCGCCGAAGCTGCCCCCGCCGAAGCGGAAGCCGGCGGCCAGCGCCGATTTCGACATGCCCTCCACGCGCGAGAGCATGGCCGCGAGCCAGGCGACGTCCTCGGGCTTCGCGGGCGCGAGGGTGAAGCCGCAGTTGCCTGCGATCACGGTGGTCACGCCGTGCTGACACGACGGCGTGGCGAGGGGATCCCAGTCGAGCTGGACGTCGTAGTGGGTGTGGACGTCGATGAAGCCCGGCGCGAGCACGCGGCCGCCGGCGTCGATCACGCGGCGCGCGCCCTCGCGCACGCGGCCGATGCGCGCGATGCGCGCGCCCTGCACGGCCAGGTCGCCCGCGAAGGCCGGCATGCCCGTGCCGTCGACGATACGGGCGTCGCGGATCAGCAGGTCGAAGGCCATGTGCACGAACCTCCCTGGATGCGGGCCTCAGTATCCTTACAGCTTGCTTTACTCGTCAAGCTCCCTGTAGTAGTTTGGCCGCCTCCCTACCTCTTAAGAGGACTCCCGGAGAGGCCCCCCGTGCAGTTTGCGCTCTTCTACGAGATTCCGGTGGCGCGCCCGTGGTCGCCGAGCAGCGAGTACGAGGCCTACCAACACACGATCGAGCAGGCCGTGTTCGGCGAGCAGATGGGCTTCCGCGCCGTCTGGACCGTCGAGCACCACTTCCTCGAGGAGTTCTCGCACTGCTCGAACCCCGAGGTGCTCTACGGCGCCGTCGCCGCGCGCACGAAGACGATGCGCATCGGCTACGGCGTGCGGCTCCTGCCGAAGCCGTACAACCACCCGGTGCGCACGGCGGAGTCCGTCGCCGTGCTCGATCTGGTGTCCGGCGGACGCGTCGATTTCGGCACCGGCCGCTCGACCACGCGCGCCGAGCTCGAGGGCTTCGGCATCCATCCCTCCGAGACGCGCGGCATGTGGCGCGAGGCGCTCGAGCACGTCGTCGGCTGCTGGCAGAACGACGAATACGCGTTCTCGGGCAAGCACTGGTCGATGCCGAAGCGCCGCGTGCTGCCGAAGCCGCTCCAGCAGCCACACCCGCCGGTGTGGGCGGCGACGGGCAGCGAGGAAGGCCACGCGATGATGGGCCGCCTCGGGCTCGGCCTCCTCTCCTTCAGCGTCGGCACGCCGCCCGAGGAGCTCGGCAAGCGCATCGCGCTCTACCGCGCCGGCATCGCGGAGTGCAAGAAGCCGCTGGCCGGCTTCGTGAACGACCGCGCCGCCGCCTTCACCCTGGTCAACTGCGCGCCGACCAGGCGCGAGAGCTACGAGATCGCGCGCGAGTCGTTCGAGTGGTACCCGAAGCGCAGCGCGGAGCTCGTCTCCTCGGTGGCGAGCTGGCTCCAGGAGGAGAAGCAGGAGCTCGGCACCTACGAGTACCTGACCGGCGCCCAGCAGATCGTCGAGGGCGGCATGCACGAGAAGCTGACCTTCGACCTGCTGCGCGACATGAACGCCTGCGTGTGCGGCGATCCCGAAGAGGTGATCGCGCGCTGCAAGGCCTACGAGGCGACCGGCGCCGACCTGCTGCTCTGCCTCGTCAACCCGTACAACATCCGCCACGAGCACGTGATGCAGACCATCGAGCTGATGGGCCGGCACGTGATCCCGCACTTCGACAGAGGTTCCCGATGAGCGCCGTCCCCCACCAGAACCCCCACGGAGCCGCCAACGGCGCCGCCGCCGAGACGCGGCGCGAGCGGCGCAAGCGCGAGGTGCACGATCGCATCGCGCGCGCCGCCACCGCGCTCTTCGAGCGCCAGGGCTTCACCGACACCACGGCGCTCGAGATCGCCGACGCCGCCGACGTCGCGGAGAAGACCTTCTACAACCACTTCCCCACCAAGCAGCACCTGATCGAGGAGCTGGCGCGCAACTCGCTCGAGCGCCTGATGCAGATCCTCGACGAGGCGCGCCGCGCGGCCGGCACGCCGCGCGAGCGCCTGCAGCGCTTCTTCGAGGGCGCGGCCGACGAGGCCGAGGCCGGCTCGCGCCCGCTGGCGCGCGAGCTGATCCTCGAGTGGATCCGCATCTCGCAGGTGGACCATCCCGAGGACCGGCGCCTGCACGAGGCCTTCTCGGCGCTCTTCGCCGGCGGCGGCGGCGACGCGCGCGAGCGCGACTTCCTCGCCGACATGGCCGTCGCCACCTACACCGGCATCCTGATCAACTGGGTGTCGCGCAGCGACTACCCGCTGCGCGAACGCCTGCTCGCTGCCGCACGGCTCCTCTCCGGCGCCGCTGCACGGAAGGAGTCCCGATGAAGGTCGCCCTGTTCTACGAGATCCCCGTGGCGCGCCCGTGGCAGCGCGACAGCGAGCACCGCGCGTACAAGGAGGTCGTCGAGCAGGCGGTCCTCGGCGAGCAGGCCGGCTTCCACAGCTTCTGGACCGTCGAGCACCACTTCCTCGAGGAGTACTCGCACTGCTCGAACCCCGAGGTGCTCTACGGGCACATCGCGGCGAAGACCTCGAGGATGCGCCTCGGCTACGGCGTGCGCCTGCTGCCGAAGCCGTACAACCACCCCGTGCGGACGGCCGAATCCGTCGCCGTGCTCGACCTGCTCTCGGACGGCCGCGTCGAGTTCGGCACCGGCCGCTCGGCCACGCGCCTCGAGCTCGAGGGCTTCGGCATCGACCCGAAGGAGACGCGCCCGATGTGGCGCGAGGCACTCGGGCACGTCGTCGACTGCTGGACGAACGACGAGGTGGAGCTCTCGGGCAAGTACTGGTCGATCCCGAAGCGCCGCGTGCTGCCGAAGCCGCTCCAGCAGCCGCACCCGCCGATCTGGGGCGCCACGACGTCGCTCGAGGGCCACACCGAGATGGGCCGCCTCGGCATCGGGCTCTGCTCGTTCGCCGTGGGCCTGCCGCCCGAATCCTTCAAGGAGAAGGTCGACGCCTACCGCGCCGGCATCGCGCAGTGCAAGCAGCCGGTCGGGAAGTTCATGAACGACCAGGCGGCCACCTTCACCATGGTCCACTGCGCCGACACCAACGAGCGCGCGTTCTCCGAGGCCGCCGAGTCGATGGTCTGGTACCCCGTCTTCGGCGCGAAGCAGATCGCCGCGGTGGCCGACTGGCAGGCCGGCAAGGACCTCGGCAACTACGCCTACGCCGGCGACATGAAGACCGCGCGCGACAGCGGCGGGCTCGACCAGATGAACTTCGACTACATCCGCGATTCGGGCGCGGCGATGGTCGGGGACCCGGCGCGCTGCATCGAGATCGGCGAGCGCTACGCCGCCTCGGGCTGCGACATGCTCTTCTGCCTGGTCAATCCCTACAAGATCCCGCACAAGGCGGTGATGCGGTCGATCGAGCTGCTCGGCGAGAAGGTGATCCCCGCGCTGTCGTAGTACTCTGCACGCGAAGCTGAGCTGCACACGATGCTGACGATGCACTTGCGCAAACCTTGCTGGCTGGGAATCGCGCTCGCCTGCGCGCTCTGCACGAGCGCCCTGCCCGCTCGGGCGCAGATCGGCGGCTGCACGCCGGACTTCGGCGGCGCGCTGCAGTACGTCATCGCGACGCCGCTCGGCGACATCCCGATCGAGCTCTACCCCGAGACGGCGCCGCTCACGGTGCAGAACTTCCTCGCCTACGCCGACAGCGGCGATTACGACGGCGCGCTGATCCACCGCAGCGTCCCCGGCTTCGTGATCCAGGGCGGTGGGTTCCGGCAGGTCGGCGCGGGCTACGCCGCGATCCCCACCGATCCGCCGGTGCCGAACGAGGCGTGCCTCTCGAACACCCTCGGCACGCTCGCGATGGCACGGCTCGGCGGTCAACCGAACAGCGCCACGAGCCAGTGGTTCGTGAATCTGGCGAACAACACCAACCTCGACTCGGTCGACGGTGGCTTCACCGCATTCGGGCGCGTCACCGGCAACGGCATGGCCGTGGCCTTTGCTCTCGCCGCGCTGCCGCGCTTCGATGCGCTCGCCTACCTGGAGCTTCCCTTCAATCAGATCTTCCGCGAGCTGCCTCTCTTCTCCTTGCCCGTGGATCCGCCCGGCGGGTACGGCTGTTCGCGCGCCACGCCCGTGTTCGGCCTGTTCGCCGAGAACCACGGCGGCTTCATCGTCGACGCGACGCGCAGCGGCAGCCTGCTCGTGCCGGTGCTCCTCGATCCCCAGTGCACCGGCAGCGGCGCGAGCGGCCCGCCCGATGTCCCCTGCACGAGCGGGCGCGAGGTCTACCAGATCAACCTCCCCGCGCAGACCTTCTCCGGGTCGTTGATCCCGATGAGCTGCGCCGCGGTCGCCGAGTCGGAGGATTCCTGGAGCGCGCGGCGCGCGGGCACGAACGCACAGCTGCTGGCGCAGGAGGTCGCGGTGATCGCCGTCCCGGAGCCCGCTCACCCGCTGCTGCTCGGCTCCGGCATCGCGCTGCTGTGGGCTCTCGCGCGCGCGAGGCGGAGACACGCGTAGCTGCTCGCGCCTCTTCAGCGAGCCGCAGGCGAGCGGAGACAGAAGGTGCGTCGCGAGTCCGGGAAGAACGCGACGCACCCTCGTCCCGCGCGGGTCGATCGGCTACGAGCTCTGGCGCGCCGAATCGATCCGCTGACCCCTTGCGCGCCTGCGCGCGAGCAGCGCAAGCGCCGCGCCGCCGGCCGAGAGGCCGAGCAGCGCCTCCGGCTCCGGCACCATGCGCACGTCGAGCTCGCGCGCGGCGTTGCCGGGCAGGTGGATCCAGCGCGAGGTGCCGAAGAGCGGCGATGCGCTGCGCAGCCGCGCACGCCAGTGGACCTGATGCGTGTTGGCGATCGACGCCGTGAGCCCGTTGCGGTCGAACAGGCCGTTGTCCTCGAACACGCTGGTGATGACGTCCTGGTTGTCGAAATCCTGCCCGAGCGGCTTCACCTCGAGCTCCAGCGACACGTTCGTGCGTCCGGCCGGGCTGCGCAGATCCATGGAGGCCTCGAAGAAGTTCGGGGCGGCACCGAGGATCGCCAGCGCACTGGAGCCGAAGCCCCCACCCTGGAGCGGCCGCAACGGGATGCCCGTATCGCTCGAGTCACCGAACCAGGCGTTGCCGAGGTGGACGTTGACCCCTCCGCCGATCGCCTGCAGCGTGTTCGGGGGCGTCGGCGGCGGGTCGTTCTGCTTGAACGCCCCGATCAGCGCGTCGGCGAAGCCGTCGCCGTTCACGTCGCCCGCCAGCGCGACGTCGCGGCCGTAGTCGCACTCGAGATTCTGGCAGTCCGAGAAGGTGGCGGCCCACGAGGACGAGACGCCCTGGCTGCTCGCGTTGCCGTGGAAGATGTAGGCCCTTCCCTGCGCGAATCCGGCCGGCCCGGTGAACCACTGGTCGCCGACCAGGAGATCTCCGAAGCCGTCGCCGTTCACGTCGCCGCCTCCGGCGATGCCGCTGCCGAAGCGCTGCGCATTGGAGCCCGACGCGTCCGCGCCGGAGAGGATCTTCTGTTCGGCCATCGGCAGCTGGCTCGTCGGCGCGCCGAGGAACACGCGAACCTCCCCTTGCTGTCCGAGGAAGGGATGGAGCCAGGTCGGCGCGCCGACGGCGAAATCGCTGAAGCCGTCGCGGTTCAAGTCCCCCGCGCTCGCGACCACGAGGCCGAAGCTCGAGCCATTGATCCCCGTGTAGGTCCGGTGAGGCATGGGATCGAGGCCCTGCGGGTACGCCGGGGTCGTCGCCCGGCCGAGGAACAGGAACGCCTTGCCGGTATTGCCGTAGTCGTTCTGGCCGATCAGCACGTCGCTGAAGCCGTCGCCGTTCACGTCGCCCGCGCTCGCGACCGAGATGCCGAAGTGCGCGTTCGCGGTCGTGCCGCTGAACGTCCAGCTCGGCGACGTGCCGAGCCCCGTCTCGCTTCCCAGGAACAGGTACGCGCGCCCCGACTCCGCCGGCCCCTGCGAGGCGAACGGCGATCCGACGATCACGTCGCCGAAGCCATCGCCGTTGACGTCTCCGGCGGACGCGACGGCGTAGCCGAACTGCGAGCCGCCCTGGAGCGTGGGGGTCAACATCGGGCTCGGATCGAAGGCGAGCCCGCCCGGCCCTCCGAGATAGAGGTACGCGGCACCCGCATCCACCGCGGTGCAGAACGTGAACGGCGGAGCGCAGAAGAAGCTGACGTCGTAGTCCGGCGCGCCGGCGATCACGTCGCCGAAGCCGTCGCCGTTGACGTCGCCCGCGCCCGTCGCGCTGAACCCGAGATGCGCGCTCACCTGGTCGCTGTCCCGCTCGACGGGGAGCTCGCTGGGTACGTTGCAGCCTGGGGCCGCGCCGTAGCTCACGAAGACGCGACCCTCGTCGATCTCCGGGCTGTTGTACCCCCGCGCGCCGCCCACGAAATCGCTGCAGCCATCGTGATTGATGTCGCCGGCGTAGCCCATCCCGAGGCCGAGCTCGTCGGCGAGGTCGTTCGGCCCATAGCTCGAGTCCGTGCCCGAGAGGACGCCAACGCGGGCTCCGCCGAGCGTCTCGCCGGTGCCGAGGTAGACGCGGACCGTACCGGGGCCGGGTGCGCCGACGGCCACGTCGGAGAAGCCGTCGCCGTTCCAGTCGCCTGCGGTCGCGACCGTGGCGCTGTGGGTTGCGACCGGTTCGTCCCACACCATCACGACGGACGGAAGCTCTGCCGTGCGGCCGAGCGCAAGCGAAGCGCGCCCGGCACCCGGCTCGCCGAACGCGAAGTCGGCGCGGCCATCTCCGTTCACGTCGCCAGCCGCCGCCACCGAGGCGCCGAGGCGGCCCTGGTCGAACGGGCCGTCGAAGGTCGCGCTTGCGAAGTTGCTGACGGGACCGCCGGACTGACCGCGCACGAGAGCCGCGCGGCCGTTACTCGTTCCCGGCGAGAGGCCGTCGAAGTCCGGCGCGCCGATCAAGAGATCGGCGAAGCCGTCGGCGTCGACATCCCCCACGCCGGCGACCGAGGCGCCGACGTGCGCACCCGCCGCGGATGCGGTGATCTCGAAGCGGAAGTTCGCGGTGGTGGGCGTGCCGTCGGCCGCCGTCGCGAGCACGGGCGTGCCGAACCACACGAGCGCGACGCCGGTATCGGTTCCGCCGGGGCCGTCGAAGAACGGCGCGCCGGCGAGGATCTCGTCGTCGCCATCGCCGCCGCTTCCGAGGCCGTCGATATCCCCTGCATTGGCGACGCTCGCGCCGAGATTCGCTCCCACCTGGTCGCCCTGTGCGATCCAGTCGGCGTTCGTCGGCGTGCCATCGGGATCGCTCGCGAGGGTCTGGCTGCCGAGCCACACCAGCACCGCGCCCTCGCCGTAGACGAAGTTCGGCAGCGCCGACGCATTCGGCTCGCCGACGAGGATGTCTGCGATGCCATCCCCATCGAAGTCGCCCGTCGCGACCGACGCGCCGAAGCGCCCGAAGTTCGTCTGGTCGAACGAGCCCGAGAATCCGGTGGCGATCCAGTCCGCGGTGGGATCCAGATTCTCTCCCGGCTCGGCCAGGAACACGTACACGCGAGCCGGATCAGACGTACCGGCGGTGTAGCCGGGCGCACCGACGACCAGGTCGTCGCAGCCGTCGCCGTTCACGTCACCCGCGGCGACCGACGTCCCGAAGGCGGTCCCCCCGGCGGCTTCCCCGACCTTCACGAAGTTCGCCGGAGCTCCCGGCGGCCGGAGCTCCGAGAATCCGTACCAGATCTCGACGCGGCCATCGAAGAAGCCGGGGGCGTTGGTCGGCGTGCCGACGATCAGATCGGCCGTGCCGTCGCAGTTGACGTCGCCGGTGGTGATGGCAGCACCGAAGCTCGTGGTCCTGTCCGCGCTCCACGCGGCGTCGCCCGAGAGCGCGGCGCTCGCCGACTCCGCGAACGAGATCAGCACGAGCGCCAGCAGAGCCTTCGCACCGAACACCCGGAACATCGACTCCATCGCTTCCTCCTGGCGCGCGGTTGCGGCGCCGACGGGAAGCAGTGTCAGCGCGCAGGCGCGCGGCGGGCATCGGCCGCGCGGAGGAGCCGGCCCGGCCGGACGGATGGCCCCGCGCATCCGACCATCGGCCTAGGCCGGTCGGCCGCTCACCCGCGCATGGGCGATCCTCTATTCCTTGTGTCCGTGGACTCGCTGACGGCCACCCGCCAGATCGAGCGCTTCCTCGCGTGGAACTTCCGCGCGGCGATCGCGGCGGCCGGCTTCGTGTTCGGGGTCTGGCTGCTCTACCCGTGGCCGATCGCGCTCTACATGGTGGGCGTCGTCGCGATCAACGCCGTCATCGTGAAGAGCGCGGAGCGGCTGGCCCGGCACGGCGACCACGAGGCCGCCGCACAGCGCTTCGCGATGAGCGCGTGGTTCGTCGCGCTGGTGGTCGGCGTGGTCATCCCCGCCGTCTTCCCGACGGTCGTGCTGGTCGCCTTCCTGCCGCTCGCGATCGTGATCCCGTACGGAAGACGCGGCACGAAGATCCGCTCCCTCGCGGTGGCCGGCGGCATCGCGGCGCTGCTGGCGGCCTTCACCTTCTTCCCACCGCTCGTGCCGCTGCACTCGATCCCGGCGTCGGCGCTGCACGCCGTCAACGTGCTCTTCATCCCCGTGCTCGCGACGCTCTTCTGCCTCTCGGTGTGGAGCGGCTTCCAGCGGCTCCAGGACACCCACCGCGCGGTGCAGGAAGCCAACGTGGCGCTCCAGGAGTCGGAGGCATCGCTCGAGCGCAAGGTCGCGCTGCGCACCGCGGAGCTCGAGCAATCGCGCCGCGAGCTCGCCGACGCGCGAGATCTGGCCGTCGCGGCGAATGCCGCGAAGTCGCGCTTCCTGGCGGCGGCGAGCCACGACCTGCGCCAGCCGATCCACGCGCTGCGCCTCTTCGCCGAGGCGCTCGGCGACGGCGAGGATCCCGCGCGCATGCGCGGCCTCGCGCACCAGATCCGCGAATCGGCGGACTCGCTCACCGCGATGTTCGACGAGCTGCTCGATCTCTCGCGCCTCGAGTCCGGCTCGGTCGAGGCGCGCATCGCGGACTTCCCGCTCGGCCCCCTGCTCGCGCAGCTCGGCGCCGAGCTCGCGCCGGACGCCGCCGCCAAGGGCATCGCGCTCGACGTCGTGGCGACGAGCGCCGTCGTGCGCAGCGATCCGCTGCTGCTGCGGCGCATCCTCCAGAACCTGCTCGTCAACGCGCTGCGCCACACCGAGCGCGGCCGCGTGCTGGTCGGCTGCCGCCGTCGCGGGAAGCTGCTGCGCGTCGAGGTGTGGGACACGGGGCCGGGCATTCCGGAGGGCAAGCGCGCCGAGATCTTCCGCGAGTTCACGCAGCTCGATCAGAAGCGGCGCTCCGAGGGGCTCGGCCTCGGCCTGGCGATCGTCGACAAGCTGGCGCGCCTGCTGGACTGCCCCGTCGAGCTCGAATCGGTCGTCGGCAAGGGCAGCGTGTTCCGCGTGAGCGTGCCGCTGTGCGTGCGCGCGGAGGTGGTGCGCGCGGACGCGGTGAGCGCGCCGGTCGCGGGCGCCCTCGCGGGCCGCATGATCGTCGTGATCGACGACGACCTCCACATCCTCGAGGCCATGCGCGTGCTGCTCGCCGGCTGGGGCTGCGATCTCGTGCTGGCGCGCAGCGCGAAGGACGCGCTCGAAGGTCTCGGGCAGCGCGGCCGCGAGCCCGACGTGATCGTCGCCGACTACTCGCTCGAGGACGGCGCCACGGGCGTCGAAGCGATCGAGAGCCTGCGCACGGCGCACGGCACGCGCATTCCCGGCGTGATCATCACGGGCGAGACGGATCGCGCGGTGCTCGAGCACGTGCGCGCTGCCGGGCTCGCGCACCTGACGAAGCCGATCCCCCCCGCGCGCCTGCGCGCGGCGTTGACCTCTGCTCAGCGTTCTTGATCGAGCCCCAGGTCGCGCATCACCAGCGCGGCCTCGGTGCGGTTGCTGACGTCGAGCGCCTCGAAGATCGCGCCGATGTGCGTCTTGACGGTGCCGATCGCCACGCCGAGCACCTCGCCGATCTCGGCGTTGGTGAGCCCGCGCGACATCAGGCGCAGCACCTCGAGCTGGCGCTCGGTCAGGCTCTCGGCGGCGCGCCGGCTCTTCGCGCCGGACGCTGCGCCGGGCGAAACGCTCGCGGCTTCGTGCACGAGGACGTGCGGCGGCAGGTAGACGCCGCCCGAGAGCACCAGCGAGAGCGCGGCGCGCAGCACCGGCCCGCGCGTCGACTTGGTGACGAAGCCCGCCGCGCCCGCCTCGATGGCGCGGCGCGCATCGGCCGGATCCTCCGAGGCCGAGAGGATGACGATCGGAAGGGTCGGGCAGGCCTGCTGGAGCCGCGCGAGGCCGGTCCAGCCGTCCGTGCCCGGCATGTGCAGATCGAGCAGCACCAGGTCGAGGTCCGCGTGCTGCCCGGCCAGCTCCAGCGCCTGCGCGCCGTCCGCCGCCTCGACCACCTCGGCGCCGCGCTCGAGCTCGCGAAGCGCGTGCACCACTCCCTCGCGGAAGAGCGCGTGGTCGTCGCACACGAGGATCTTCATGCGCGGCGCATTATGCCCTCGGCCGCGCGCGCGACGCCACGGCGACACCGATGCAGGTCAGGAGCGCCCCGAGTGCGAGCAGGCTCTCCCCGGATAGCGCCGGCACCGCGATCGGCGCCTCGGAGAGGCGCAGGTCGCCGGCGCGCGAGAAGCCGTTGACGTCGACATCCGGCGAGACCAGGTGATCGGAGCCGATCGCGTTCAGCCGCCCGGTCGCCGGGTCGTACGGCGCGCCGGGCACCGGCACGCAAGGCACGCAGTAGAACGGAAAGCCCGCCGGCTGCGGCAGGAACGCGAAGCCGGCCACCGTCGTCGTGCTCAGGTTGCGCGTGACGACGCCGTCCTGCGGCGGCGAGATGGCGAGGGAGACGCCGTAGTGCGCGGGCTGCGCCGTAGCCTGGAGGGTGGTGAGATCGATGGCGAGGCGGAGCTCGGTGGCGCTGCCCGGCACGAGCGTCCATGCGGCAAGAGCGCTCACGTAATCGAGCTGCTGCGTCGCGATGGCCGACGCGTACGCCGCGGCCGACACCACGACGGTGCCCGTGTTGCCCGACGCCGTGTACGTGGCCTCGAACGGCGCCGACCACGTCTGCCCGATCGTCCCCGGGCTGGCGGAGATCTCGAACTCGATCCGGATCGGCCGGGGCGTCGGATCGAAGACGTCGAGCGGCTCGGCAGCCGCGAGCACCGGGGCGAGCGCCCAGCCGAGAGCGGATCCGAGCGCGAGGCGCAGGCGCATGACGCCATTGTTCGAGAATCGAAGCGCCGAAGTCAAGCCTCGGTGTAGAGCGTGCGCGTCACCGGCGCGCGACGGCAGCTCGTTCGGCGTCGTGGGTCCTGCTCAGCCCGGCCGCCCGTCGACGCGGGGAGCCACGAGGATTCGCGCGTAGAGCGCCGCGTAGAGAGCGAATGCCAGCGACCAGCTCACGCCTGCGCAGACCAGCAGGCCCCGGGGCGCCGCGGGCAACGCAGCCGCCGCAACCCGCAGCCCTGCGCCGAGGTGCACCAGCACGTAGCAGAGCACCGCGCCGCGCGGGAGCACCAGCATGCGGCCGGTGTGGCCGAGCGCGACGCGGGTCATCACCGCGAGCAGCATCGAGCCCATCGCGCCGGCCGCGAGAGCGTGGAGTCCGGCCGCGGGCGGCAGCGCAGCGCCGAGATCGGAGGCCGCCACCAGCGCCAGGCCGATCACCACCCAGGCGAGTCCCGCGTGCAGCGACCAGACCAGCGGATCGCCGCGAGTTCGCAGGGTCTGCCAGCCCGCCATGCGACCCGCGCCGGCCAGCGCAGCCGCGAGCGCGAGGACGCCGCTCACCTGCGAGCGCGGCGCGACGAGATCGGCGAGCGCGAGGCCCGCCGCTCCCGCCACCGCCGCACGATCGAGCCACGCCCGCGCGCGTACGGGAGCGTCGACGCCCTGGCGCGCCAGCGCGTTGCGCGTGAAAGCCGGCGTGATGCGCCCGCCGATCACCACGATCAACAGCACCACCAGGTCGACCCCGAGCCGCAGCGCCTGCGCGGCCGGCACGGCCAGGCCGAGCGCCTGCGCGTGCACGCCGGCGTTGCAGAGCGCGAGCGCCGCGATCACCACCAGAAAGCCGAGATTGTGCGTCTGCCGCGACGGCAGCAGGGCGCGCGCGAGCACCGCGCCGAGCGCGGGCAGGAAGGCGAGGTCGATCGCAGCCAGCCATGCCGCGGGAAGGCGTCCCGCGCCCGCCATGGCGAGGCGGCCGGCGAGCCACACCAGGGCGAGCGCGGCGAGCGGCGCGCCGGAGAGGGCGCGCGTGTTCGTCCACACCGGCACCGAGGTGAGCAGGAAGCCGGCGATGGCGGCCGCCACGACCCCGAAGAGCATCTCGTGCGCGTGCCAGGCCGCGGGCCACAGCCAGGCGTGCGGCGCGGCGGCGCCCGTCCAGACGCCGAGCCACCACGGCACGACGCCCGCCGCGTAGAGCGACGCGGCCAGGAAGAAGGGGCGGAATCCGCGGCCCCACAGCGCGACACCGCTAGGCGTCGCGATAGTCTGCACGGGTCGCCTCCAGGCGCGCGATGCTGTCCTCGAGGCCGCCCTCGCGGCTGCGCAGGCGCCAGCACGTGCGCTGCTCCTCGATCGCCTCGTCGAGATCGCGCGCGAGCTCGGCGTCGGAAGGAGCCGTGCCGCCGGCCTCGCGCAGCATGCGCCAGGCGCCGTGGCGCGCGAGCCGCAGCGCCTGCGCCAGCTCGCGCACGACGGTGTCGCCGTCGGCGCAGCGCGGTCGCGCGCCGGCGAGCCGCTCGCGCGCCGCCTCGAGGCTCGCGGCGACGCGTGCGACGGCGCCCGGCTCGCCGCGGCCGAAGGCGCGCACGTTCACGCCGGGGAGCAGCGCGGCGAAGAGCGGGCTCGCGTTCAGCGCGCGCACGCCCGTGGCGTCTCCCGCGCTGCCGATCTCCTCGCAGAGCGCGCCGAGCACGCGGGCCTCGTCCTCGAAGACGTAGGCGTCGAGCGCGGACGCGACGTCGAGATCGCGGTGCGCGGCCGGATTCCACGCCACCGCGGCCGCGTGGAGCAGCGGCGCGAACGAGACGGCGGGCGGCTGGAGATGTCCGTTGTCTCCCCAGTCGGTCAGCAGGAAGCCCTGCGCGCCGCAGCGCGCACCCTGCTCCGCCGCGTCGAGGCAGTTGGCGCGCGCGTTCGGCCAGCGTCCTACGAGCGAGTTCCAGCTCGACGTGCCGGGGCACACCCAGAAGGGTCGGCCCGCCTCGGCGAACGGCCGCACGACGCCGGCGAAGCCGCGCAGCACCTCGTCGGTCATGCCGAAGCGCGCCGCGATCGAGCGCACCGCGTCCGGCAGCAGCGCGGGATCCTGCGGCGCCTCGTAGTGCCACGCGAGCGCGACGATGCCCTCGCGCGGCAGCTCGGGCACGAGCTCGGCGTGGGCGCGCACGATGTCGCCCCAGAAGAGCACCTCGCAGCCCTCCGCGCGCAGCGGCTCGATCAGCCGCATCAGGTGCTCGAAGTAGACGCGGCCGCGGCCGCGCGCGGCGACGTCGGCCGCGCTCTTGCCGCGCCCGAGCTCGAAGGTCTCGTCGCAGCCGATGTTGACCCGGCGGCTCTTCACGTTCTGCATCAGCTCGCGCACGAGACCCAGCGCGAATGCTGCGTTTTCCGGGGTCGGTGCCAGCACGGCCGGCGGCCGGCGGCCGAGCCCCGGCAGCTCGAAGCCGTCGGGCGCTTCGGCGCGCTCGCGGTAGGCCGGGTGGCGCAGCCAGCGCTCCATGTGGCCGAAGCAGTTCTGGTTGGCGGCGAGCTCGATGCCGCGATCGGCGCAGTACGTGTCGAGCCCGTGGAGATCCTCCGGCGTGAGCGGCGAGGCGTCGCGCCAGACGTCCTCGTGACCGCGCCAGGCGAAGGTGTGCTCGACGTAGAGCTCGAGGTGGTTCATGCGCAGGCGCGCCATCAAATCTACGAGGCGGTCGAGCGTCGCGCGCGTCGGCACGCGATCGCGGCTCACGTCGAGCATGTAGCCGCGCACGGCGAGCTCGGGCCAGTCGCGGATCTCGAGCGCGGGCAAGCTGTGCGGGTGCTGCGCGCGCAGCGAAGCCAACGTCGCCTCGCCGTGCCGGAGGCCGTCGCCGTCGCGCGCGGCGAGCCGGATGCCGCCGTCGCCGATCTCGAGCGCATAGCCCTCGGGCGGCAGCGACGTGTCGATCGAGGTCGCGAGCGGCGCGTCGGCCGGAGCGCCCTCGCCGCCCGGCTCGCGCAGCACGCGAGGGATCGGGAAGAGGCGGAACGACGGCATCGCGCTCAACGCAGGATCGCGCCGCCGTCGACGCTCAGGGTCTGGCCGTTGATCCACTCCCCGTCCTCGGAGAAGAGCATCGCGACCATGGCGGCGACGTCGCGCGATTCGCCGAGACGCGGGCTGCGCGACTGGGCCAGCATCATCTTCTCGAACTCGGGCGTGACGGCGTGCTTGATCTGCTCCGTGCACACGAAGCCCGGCGTGATCGAATTGGCGCGCACGCCCTGCTTGCCCCAGCGCGAGGCGACGTGGCGCATCAGCGCGTTCACGGCCGCCTTCGCCATCGCGTAGGCGACGCGCACCGGCTCGCCCGCGAAGGCCGCCGCGGAGCTCGTGTAGACGATCGCGCCGCGCGCCTCGATCAGGTACGGCAGCGCATGGCGCGTGCAGAGCAGATAGCCGCGCTGGTTCACCGCGATCGTGCGGTCGTACACCTCGAGCGGCACGGAGAGCGCGTCGGTGTCCTTCAGGATCTGGCTCATATCGGCCGCATTCGCGTGCACGAAGTCGAGCCGGCCGAGCTGCTCCGCGGCGCCGTCCATCAGCGCCTTCACGGAGGCGTCGTCGCTCTGGTCGTAGGCGATGGCGACCGCCTCGCCGCC
>DASUFZ010000022.1:0-15023 GCA_036274295.1 Myxococcota bacterium | reverse complement strand
CGCGCTCTACGACCACGCGCGCTCGTTCATCCTCACCGGCTTCCCGTGGGCGACGCTCGGCTACGCGCAGCACCAGAACTTCGCCCTGCTCCCCCTCGTGACGCTCACCGGCGTCTATGGACTCTCCTTCGTGTCGGCGCTCGGCGGGGCGGGGCTCGCGGCGCTCGTGCGCGGCGAACGGCGCGCGGCGGCGCTCGCCGCGGCCGGCGTCGCGCTGGCGCACCTCCTCGGCTTCGCGCTCGGGGGCGCGCCGGAGGAGCCGCAGCCCGGCAAGAGCCAGCGGGTCGCCGTGCTCCAGGGAAACATCGAGCAGGGCGTGAAGTGGAGCCCCGCCTGGCGCGAGCGCACGCTCGCGATCTACGCGCGACTCACGCGCGAGGCCGTGGCGCAGGGCGCGCGCGTAGTGGTCTGGCCGGAGACGGCGCTGCCGGGCGCGCTCGAGGCGGAGCCGTCGCTGCGCGAGGACCTGCAGGCGCTCGCGCGCGAGGTGCAGGCCTGGCTCGTGGTCGGCGGCGTCGGGCTCGGCTTCGATGCGGACGGCCGGCCGGACGCGTTCTTCGACAGCGCCTTCGTGGTGGCGTCCGACGGCCGCATCCTCGACCGCTACGACAAGACCCACCTGGTGCCGTTCGGCGAATACGTCCCGCTGCGCGGCCTGCTCGGCCTCTTCGTGAAGAGCGTCGCGCGCGGCATCGCGTCGGACGACGTCGCGGCGGGCGAGCGCGTGCGCAGCGTGCAGATCGCGCCGGACGGCGGCGACGGCTTCCCCGTCGGCGTCGCCGTCTGCTACGAGCTGCTCTTCCCGGATCTGGTGCGGCGCTTCGCCGCCGACGGCGGCGAGATGCTGCTCGGCATCACGAACGACGCCTGGTACGGACGCACGGGCGCCCCGTACCAGTTCCTCGCCATCACGGCGCTGCGCTCGGCCGAGACCGGGCTGTGGACGGCGCGCGCGGCCAACACGGGCATCTCGGCCTTCATCGACCCATCGGGCCGCGTGCGCGCGCAGACGCCGATCTTCGAGGAGGGACTCCTCGTCGCGGACGTGCCGCGCGTGGCTCGCCCGCGCGAGGCGACCGTCTTCGTGCGCTTCGGCAATCTCTTCGCCGGCGCCTGCTGGCTGGCGGCTGCGGCGCTGCTCCTCACCGCGCGGCGTAGGCGGATGGTGGATGCGCGCCGCGACGCAATGAGTGATTCTCCGCGGCCTGGCGCGGACATCCGCGCCGCGGGAGGGTGACGCCAGATGGCGGGTCAGGAGCCGCTGCCGGTCGACGTGCACGAGCTGGTGCAACGCCTGCGCCAGCTGCGCGAGCGCGTCGACGAGATCCGGGGGCGTCTTTGACGTCGAGGGACTGCGCGCGCGCCACGCGGAGCTCGAATCGCGCTCCGCGGACCCGGCGCTCTGGGACGACCGCGAGCGCGCCGAGACCCTCCTGCGCGAGAAGCGCCGGCTCGAGCGCGAGCTCGCCACCTGGAGCCGGCTCGGCACCTCGCTCGACGACGTCGAGGTGCTGGTCGAGCTCGGCAGCGAGGCGTCGGACGGCGACGCGCTCGTCGAGGCGCGCGATCAGCTCGGCGCGGCCGAGTCGGCGCTCGAGGACGCGGAGCTCCGCACCCTGCTCGGCGGCGAGCACGACGCCGGCAACGCCATCGTCTCGATCAACGCCGGCGCGGGCGGCACCGACGCCTGCGACTGGGCCGAGATGCTGATGCGCATGTACCTGCGCTGGGCCGAGCGCAAGGGCTACAAGGTCGAGATGCTCGATTCGCAGTCGGGCGACGAGGCGGGGATCCGCGGCGTCACCTTCACGGTGTCGGGCGACTACGCCTACGGCTATCTCAAGCCCGAGGAGGGCGTGCACCGGCTGGTGCGCATCTCGCCCTTCGACTCGCAGGCGCGCCGCCACACCGCCTTCGCCAGCGTCTCCGTCTTCCCGGAGATCGACGACGAGATCGAGATCGAGATCGACGAGAACGACCTGCGCGTCGACACCTACCGCGCGGGCGGCGCCGGCGGCCAGCACGTCAACAAGACGGACTCGGCCGTGCGCTTGACGCACATCCCGACCGGCATCGTCGTGCAGTGCCAGAACGAGCGCAGCCAGCACAAGAACCGCTCGTCCGCGATGAAGGTGCTGCGCGCCAGGCTCTACGAGCGCGCGCGCCAGGAGCACGAGGAGAAGCTCGCGAAGCTCTCCGGCGAGAAGCGCCAGATCGAGTTCGGCTCGCAGATCCGCTCCTACACCTTGCATCCGCAGCAGCGCGTGAAGGACCACCGCACGAACCTCGAGATGGGCAACGTCGACGCCGTGCTCGAGGGCGATCTCGACCGCTTCATCCGCGCGACGCTGCTCCAGCGCGCGACGGCGCCCGGGGCCGCGCAGTGAGCCAGGCCGAGCGCGAGGCGCGTCGCGAGCGCCTGGCGGCGCTGCGCGCCGCCGGCGTCGACCCGTACCCCGCGCGGGTCGGTCCGCGCGAGCCGATCGCGGCGGTGCGCGCGCGCTTCGAGGGCCGCGACGCGGCCGCGCTCGAGGCGGACCCGCAGCGCGCGGCCGTCGCGGGGCGGATCGTGGCGCTGCGCTCCTTCGGCAAGCTCGTGTTCGCGACGTTGCAGGAGGAGGGCGCGCGCATGCAGATCAGCGCGCGCAAGGGGAGCGTCGACGACGCGCTCTTCGACTTCGTCCGGCACCTCGACGTCGGCGACATCGTGCGCGTCGAGGGTCCCGTCTGGCGCACGAAGAGCGACGAGCTGACGGTCGACGTGCGCGCGCTGGATCTCCTGGCCAAGGGCCTCTCGCCGCTGCCCGAGAAGTGGCACGGCCTCCAGGACGTCGAGGCGCGCTTCCGCCAACGCTACCTGGATCTCCTCGTCAACGAGGAGGCCCGCCGCGTCGCCGTGCTGCGCAGCCGCATCGTGACCGCGATGCGCGCCTTCCTCGACGCGCGCGGCTTCCTCGAGATCGAGACGCCGGTGCTCCAGCCGATCTACGGCGGCGCCGCCGCGCGGCCCTTCACCACGCACCACAACGCCTACGACCAGCAGCTCTTCCTTCGCATCTCGGACGAGCTGTACCTGAAGCGCCTGGTGATCGGCGGGCTCGACCGCGTCTACGAGATCGGCCGCGTGTTCCGCAACGAGGGCGTGTCGCGCAAGCACAACCCCGAGTTCACGATGATGGAGTGCTACCAGGCGTACGCCGACTACGATGACATGATGGAGCTCACGCAGGCGATGGTGCAGGCGATCGCCCGCACGGCGCTCGGCGCCAGCGTGATCCCGCACCGCGGCGGCGAGATCGAGCTCGGCGGGACGTGGCCGCGCATCACCTTGCGCGACGCGATCTCGCGCGCCACCGGCGTCGACGTGCTCGCGTGTCCCGATCTGGCGTCGCTCCGCGCGGCTGTGAAGCAGGGCGGCGTCGACGTGCCCGACGCGCCCACCTGGGGGCGCCTCGTCGACGATCTCTTCAGCGCGCACGTCGAGCCGACGCTCGTGCAGCCGACCTTCGTGACGGACTACCCCGTCGAGCTCTCGCCGCTCGCGAAGCGCCGGACCGACGACCCGCGTCTGGTCGAGCGCTTCGAGGCCTTCATCGGCGGCATGGAGATCGCGAACTCCTTCAGCGAGCTGAACGATCCCGACGACCAGCGCGAGCGCCTGATGGCCTCGCGGCGCGACCTGGCCGCCGGCGACGAAGAGGCGCATCCGCTCGACGAGGACTTCCTCGCGGCCCTCGAGGTGGGCATGCCTCCCACGGGAGGTCTCGGCATGGGCATCGACCGGCTGGTGATGGTGCTCTGCGACGCCCCGAGCCTGCGCGAGGTGATCGCCTTCCCGCACATGCGCCCTGCGAGCGGCGAGGAGGATTGACGTGGCGATCCTGGAATCGCTGTGGGGCGCGCTGACGGCGGCCGGCGGCGGCGTCGCGCTCGGCCTGATCGTCGCCATCGCGCTCGGCATCAACGCGATGTCGCTGCTCTTCGCGGGCTCGGCGGTGGTGGCGCTCGAGCGCTTCGCGCGCGTGTCGAAGCGCAGGATCAGCCTGTTCGGCTTCGGCGCGCTCTGGTCGTTGGCGATCGCCGCGCTGCTCTACTCGCTGCGCGCCGAAGAGCTCTCCGGCAGCACGTCCCGCGAGCGGCTGCTCGCGTTCGGCTCGGGCCTGCTCGCGTGCGCGCTGCTCGTGGGCTTCGGCACCGCGGCGGTCCGCCTCGCGCTGCGGCGCGTGCGCGGCGCGACGCTCGCCGTCACGACCTCGGCGGTGCTCGGCCTCGGCACCGCGCTCGTCCTCGGCGGCAGCGGCCGCGTCGTCTACGCCGCCGCGCCGACGGCGGTGGCTCTGATCGGTGCGCTCTGGCTGCTGTGGCGGCGGGGCGCACAGGGCGGCCCCGGCGACACCGAGCGCATGCTGTGGACGCTCTGCGCCGCGCTCGCGGCCGGCGTCGCGCTGGCGGCCGTGCTGCCCGAGGCGGAGGAGCGCGTCGCCGCCGCCGGCGGCCTGCTCCTCGCGCTGCTCGGCGGCGTCATCCTCTTCGGCCTGCTGCCCGCGGCGGCGGCCGGCCTCTTCGACACGCGGCAGACGGCGGAGTGGTTCATCGCGATCCGCTACCTCGTCGCCAAGCGCCGCCAGACCTTCATCTCGATCATCACCGGCATCTGCGTCGTCGGCATCGCCGCCGGCGTGTGGCTGATCATCACGGTGCTCTCCGTGATGAACGGCTTCGAGCGCACCTGGCGCGACGAGATCATCGGCAACCGCGCGCACTTCACCGTGCAGAGCGGCCTCGGTCCCATCAAGGACTACCGCGAGGCGCTCGAGGCCGTCGCGGCGACGCCGGGCGTGGTGGCGGCCTCTCCCTACGTGGATGCCGAGGGCATGGTGCGCGGCGACCGCGGCGAGATCATGGCGGTGCGCGTGCGCGGCGTGGACCCCGACCGCGTCGGGCTCGTGACCGACCTGCGGGAGGACATCAAGGAGGGATCGCTCGAAGCGCTGCGGCCCGAGGCGCAGCAGGGCGACGAGCCCGCGATCCTGATCGGCAGCCAGCTCGCCGGCGCGCTCGGCGTCACCCTCGGCGACTCGCTGGTGCTGATCTCGCCCTTCGGCGGACCGCAGACTCCCCTCGGTCCGGCGCCGCGGCTCGCGCGCTTCGAGGTCGCGGGGATCTTCCAGACGAGCTTCTTCCAGTACGACGAGGTCTACACCTACGTGAACCTGCACGCGGCGCAGGAGTTCCGCCGCACGGACGACGTGGTCGACGGCATCGAGGCGCGCACGACGGACTTCTACCGCTCGCGCAAGGTCGCCGACGCCGTGCAGGAGGCGCTCGGCTTCCCGTACTACACGCGCGACTGGAAGGAGTTCTTCCCGGCCTTCTTCCAGGCGCTGAAGAGCGAGCGCGTGATGATGTTCATCCTGCTCAGCATGATCATGGTGGTCGCGGCGTTCTCGATCGTCTCGACGCTCATCATGATGATCATGGAGAAGTCGAGCGACATCGCGATCCTCAAGACCATGGGCGCGGAGGACGACGCGATCGAGCGCATCTTCGCGCTCGAGGGCACGCTCATCGGGCTCGTCGGCACGGCGCTCGGCGTGATCGCCGGCATCTCCGTCACCGCGCAGATCGGCTGGATCCAGCACCAGATCGAGAGCGCGATCGGCATCGACACGCTCCCGGCCAGCGTCTACCAGTTCTCGACCCTGCCGGCCGAGCTCGATCCCGGTCAGATCGTCTTCGCCGTCAGCATCGCGCTCGTGCTCGCGCTCGGCGCGACCCTGCTGCCCTCGCGACAGGCCGCGCGCCTCGACCCCGTGGAGGCGCTCCGCGATGAGTGACGTGCGCGTGGGCGCGGCAAGCGACGTGCTCGTTCGTGCGGAGTCGCTCGGCCGCTCGTTCCCGATGGGCGACGGCCAGATCGAGGTGCTGCGCAGCGTGAACCTCGAGATCCGCCGGCGCGAGCGCCTGGCGATCCTCGGGAACTCCGGCGTCGGCAAGTCGACCCTGCTCCACATCCTCGGGACGCTCGACCACCCGACCACGGGCCGCGTGCTCTACGAGGGCGAGGATCTCTTCACGCGCACGCCGGCCGGGCTCGCGCGCTATCGCAACCAGAGCCTCGGCTTCATCTTCCAGTTCCATCACCTGCTGCCGGAGTTCGATGCTCTCGAAAACGTCATGATGCCGGGCCTGATCGGCGGGCGGAGCTTCGACGAGATGCGCACGCGCGCGCGCCGGCTGCTGACCGAGGTCGGGCTCGAGCACCGCATCAACCACCCCGTCGGCAAGCTCTCGGGCGGCGAGCGCCAGCGGGTCGCCGTCGCGCGCGCGCTGGTGCTCGAGCCGGCGCTGCTGCTCGCCGACGAGCCGACCGGAAACCTCGACCCGAAGACGGCCGACCAGGTGCTCGACCTGCTGCTCGAGATGAACCGCCTGCACGGCACGGCGCTCGTCGTCGTCACGCACAGCCCCGAGATCGCCGACCGCCTCGGCCGCCGCACCGTGCTGACGGATGGCTACCTGAGCGAGCCGACGCCGTAAGTACTCGCGAGTTCGTGCGAATTTCATGTGCGCGAGGGTTGTCTCCGCACGGACCCACGGATAGAGTCCTCGCCCGGCCCCGTTCCCCCCTTCGCCTGGATTTCCGGAGGACTCTTGGGCGCACTCTCCCGCGCGGGTCGGGGCGCGCGGCATCTGCGCCTGCGCCGTGTCCTGTCCGGGATCCTGATCGGGCTCGCGCTGGCGGCGCCCTCCGCGGCGGCCGCGCAAGCGCCCGCCGCCGCGAACGCGCCGGCTGCTCCCGCGGAGCCCAAGGCGCGCATCGCCGTGCTGCCCTTCACCGTCTACAGCGCGCGCGATCAGGGATCGCTCGGCGAGGAGCTCGCCGGCGACGTGCGCGCGCGCCTCGAGACCTTCGGCTCGCTGCGCGTGCTCGACGCGGCCTCGTCGTCGGGCGCCGCGACGCGCGTCGCGCAGGGCGACGAGGCGGCGCTGCGCGAGGCGGCGCGCCAGCTCGGCGTCGACTTCGTCGTGTCCGGCACGCTGACGGAGCTCGCCGGCCGCTACAACCTCGACGTGCGCGTGACCTCGGCGGAGCCGGGCCAGCCCGGGCTCACGCAGGTGCGCACGGCCGCGAGCCCGGAAGAGCTCGGCACGCGCATACCGCGCATCGCCGAGGCGATCGTCGAGCACGCGGTCGGCGCGGCGCCCGCGCTCGTCACCAAGGTCGAGATCGTCGGCGCGGCCGGCTTCGAGCAGGAGCTGCTGGCGCAGCTCGGCACGCGGCCCGGGCTCCCCTACGACGCCGGCCGCATGCGCGCCGATCTCGCCAACCTGCGCGCGAACCCGGCGGTCGTCTCGGCCGAGGTCGCGACGAACCGGGTCGAGCAGGGCATCGAGGTGCGCTTCGACATCGTGCTCGCCGATCCGTCCCTGCGCGCGCCGGCCGTCGGCCAGGGCGAGGTGATCGCCGACGTGATCGTGCGCGGCAACCGCCGCATCGAGGCCGACGCCATCAAGGCGCGCATCGCCTCGAAGCCCGGACAGCGCTTCGACCCGGCGCAGGTCTCGCGCGACATCGCCGAGGTGCAGGCGCTCGGCTTCTTCCGCAGCGTGCGCGTCTTCTCGGACGCGACGGAGCAGGGCCGCGTCCTCATCTTCGAGGTGGAGGAGAACCCGGTCGTCCGCCAGATCTCGATCACCGGCAACGACAACATCGAGGGCGACAAGATCCGCGACGCGCTCACCCTCACCACCGGCTCGACGCTCGACTATCCGCTCCTCTACGAGAACCGCGAGCGCGTGGTCGGGATCTACCGGGCCGAGGGCTACTACCTCGCCGAGGTGAACTTCGAGATCGAGCCGATCGGCGAGGCGTCGGTCGGCATCAACTTCGACGTCCACGAGGGCGAGAAGCTCAAGCTTCGCGAGATCGATTTCGAGGGCAACGAGCACTTCAGCTCGAGCGAGCTGCGCGAGGGCTTCCAGACGCGCGTGTGGCACTTCTGGTCCTACGCGACGTCGTGGTTCGACCGCTCGGGCACCTACTCCGAGCCGCTCTTCCTGCAGGATCTGCGCGGCGTCGAGCGCAAGTACACCGACGCCGGCTACCTCCAGGTGAACCTGCACGAGCCGGAGGTGGTGCCCTCGAAGGACGGCCTGCGCGTCACCGTCGCGGTCGACGAGGGCCGGCGCTTCCGCGTCGGCACGATCGACATCTCCGGCGATCCGACGGCCAATCGCGAGGAGCTGCGCGAGACCCTGAAGCTCGAAGAGGGCGAGATCTTCAACCGCAGCCATCTCACCGAGGACATCGCCACCCTCACGGCGCACTACCAGGACCGCGGCTTCTACTTCGCGCAGGTGACGCCGCTCTCGAACCTCTCGGAGACGTCCGAGGTGGTGGACGTCCGCTTCGACGTGAAGAAGGGCCCGCTCTATTTCGTGCGGCGCGTCGAGATCGCCGGCAACACCACCACCGTCGACCCGGTGATCCGCCGCGAGATCCCGATCGTCGAGGGCGAGCTCTACTCGCAGCGCAAGATCATGATCGCGCGCACGCGCGTCGAGCGGCTCGGCTTCTTCGAGGAAGTCGACTTCAAGATGCAGCCGACGGAGCAGGAGGATCAGCTCGACCTCCAGGTCAACATCGTCGAGCGGCCGACCGGCTCCTTCTCCTTCGGCGCCGGCTACTCGTCGCAGGACGGCCTGGTGCTCCAGGGCTCGCTCTCGCAGACGAATCTCTTCGGGCGCGGCTACGCCGCCAACATCTCCGCGGACCTCGGCGGCAGCACGCAGCGCTACTTCGTCAACCTGCAGGACCCGTCGTTCCTCGGCAGCACCTTCAGCCTCGGCACCACGATCTCGCGCACGACGCTCAACTACGAGGACTTCGAGCAGCAGCAGACCGGCGCGGACCTCGTGCTCGGCCACGCGCTGACCGAGGACAACCGCTCGCGCGGCTTCCTCCGCTACAGCTTCAGCCAGCGCTCGCTCGACGACAATTCCAACGTCGACGCGGCCGCGGTGATCTTCCGCGAGATCCTCCAGAACGACGTCACCACGAGCCTGCTCGGCATCTCGATGGTGCGCGACTCGCGCGACGACCGCTTCGCGCCGATCTCGGGCGAGCGCATCGGCCTCTCGCTCGAAGGCGCCGGCATCGGCGGCTTCTCCCAGTTCCTGCGCGCCGAGGCGCGCGCATCGTGGTTCCTGGGGGCGCCGCGCTGGCTGCTGCCGCACTCGACCTTCGTCGCCAACTTCCGCACCGGCTGGGCGGTGCCCTTCAACCAGATCGGCGACTTCGAGTCGGTGAGCGTCGAGGCGAACGCCTTCACCAACGAGAACGTGAAGCCGCTCGACGAGATCGACGACGACATCACCCTGCCGCTGACCGAGCGCTACTTCCTCGGCGGCCTCGGCAACTTCGGCCTGCGCGGCTTCAAGGCCCGCTCGGTCGGCCCGCGCCGCGCGATCCTGCGGCAGTCGGCCGACGGCACCTTCGCGCCGACCGGCGTGAATCCCGCGACCGGCGAGTGCCAGAACAATGTGCAGGGCAATTTCGGCGGCAACGGCAGCGGCAAGTGCAACAGCCTCAAGGACAAGGACATCGACGACTTCGACGATCTCGACGAGACGGACGTGATCGGCGGCAACAAGTTCATCACCACGAGCTTCGAGTACCGCTTCCCGATCTCGGAGACGATCGGCCTCCAGGGCGTCGCCTTCATGGACATGGGCAACGCCTTCGACGAGACCGACTACAACATGGTCGACGTCACGAACTGGCGTTACGGCACTGGCGGCGGCGTGCAGTGGTTCTCGCCCTTCGGACCGCTGGCCGTCGTGCTCGGCTTCCCGCTCGATCCCTTGTCCGTGGAGGACTCGCCGGTCTTCGAGTTCTCGGTGGGAGGCGTGGGGTTCTAGGCGTTTTCCGGGGTCCGGGTGGCCGCCTCGGCGGCGGCTATGCTTGGCCCCGTTTTTTCCGCTCCGAGGGAAAGCAAAGGGGGAGGTGCCTCGTGCAGGTACACAAGGCTCTGGTGTTGCTCGGTCTGGCCGCGATTCTGGTCGTCGGCACTGCGGCGCAGGACGAGGGGTTGAAGATCGGCATCGTGGACATCGATCAGGCGATCTCGTCCACGGAAGAGGGCAAGGCGGCGCGCGAGGAGTTCGCGCGCAAGCAGCGCGAGGCCGAGGCCGCGCTCCAGCCGATGCTCGACCGCCACAAGGAGCTCGAAGAGGATCTGAAGGCGAAGAAGTTCGTGCTCACCGAGGACGCGCTGTTCCAGAAGCAGCTCGATCTCGCGGAGATGCGCAACCAGATCCAGAACAAGATGAAGGAGCTCGAGGGCCAGCTTCAGGTCGACCAGAAGCGCCTCGAGGGCCCGCTCACCAAGAAGCTCGTCGAGATCATCGAGGCCACCGGCAAGGACAAGGGCTTCACCCTGATCTTCCGGCGCGGCACGCCGGGCCTCCTCTACTCGCGCGAGGCGCTCGACATCACCGACCTCGTGATCGAGAAGTACAACCAGAAGGGCTGAGCGCGTTTGGCGAGCATCCACCCCACCGCGGTCGTCGACCCCGGCGCCAAGCTCGCCGATGACGTCGTCGTCGGCCCGCTCTCCGTCGTCGACGGCGAGGTGGAGCTCGGGCCGGGCGTCGAGCTCGCCTCGCACGTGCTCGTCACGGGGCGCACGCGGGTCGGCGCGCGCACGCGCATCTTCCCGTTCTCGGCCGTCGGCGTGACGCCGCAGACGCTCGGCTTCGACGGCAACGCCGGCGAGCTCGTGATCGGCAGCGACAACGTGATCCGCGAGCACGCGTCCCTGCACGTGGGCCTGCCCGAGTGGGGCGCGCTGACGAAGATCGGCGACCACAACCTGATCATGAACGGCGTGCACGTCGCGCACGATTGCCGGATCGGCAGCCACTGCGTGCTCTCCGCGCAGGCGGTGCTCGGCGGCCACGTCCACATCGAGGACCACGCGGTGCTCGGCGGCATGACGGCGGTGCACCAGTTCGTGCGCATCGGCCAGTCGGGCTTCACCGCGGGCGGCGCGATGGTCGCGCAGGACGTGCCGCCGTTCTCGCGCGTGGCGGGCGACCGCGCGCGCTTCGTCGGCGTGAACACCATCAACCTCGAGCGCCGCGGCTTCGCGGCGGCGCGCATCGCCACCATCAAGCACGCCTTCCATCTGTTGCTCCACTCCAAGCTGCGCTTCGAGGAGGCGTGCCGGCGGATCGAGGCGGAATCCGCCGGCTCGGAGGACGTGACCCACCTGCTCGCGTTCCTGCGCTCCGCCGAACGCGGGTTCATCCGGTAGTCCGCCAGATGGACGCCGAAACGCCCCTCGGCCTGATCGCAGGGCAGGGGGCGTTTCCGCTCGCGGTCGCGCGCTCGGCGCGCAAGGCGGGGCGCCGCGTCGCCTGCGTCGCCTTCCGCGACCTGACCGATCCGGGCATCGCGGGCGAGGTCGCCGACGTCACCTGGATCCACCCGGGCGAGGTCGCGATCGGGCTCGCGGCCTTCCGCGCCGCGCAGGTGCGCGACGCGGTGATGGCGGGCCGCGTCCCCAAGGCGGCGCTCTTCCGCAATCCCGACGCGCTCCACCTCGACGGCGAGGCGCGCGCGCTGATCTCGCAGCTCGGCGACCGCCGCGACGACACCATCCTCGGCATGGTCGCGACGTACCTCGAGTCGCTCGGCATCCGCCTGCTGCCGCAGTGGGCGCCCGCACCGGAGCTGTTGGCGCCGAAGGGCCCGCTCGGCGCGCGCGACCTGACCGCCGCCGAGCGCGCCGACGTCGCCTTCGCCCTGCCGATCGCGCGCTCGATGGGCGGGCGCGACATCGGCCAGACCGTCGTGGTGAAGGACGGCGTGGTGCTCGCCGTCGAGGCGGTCGAGGGCACCAACGCCGCGATCCGGCGCGCGGGCGCGTTCGCCGCCGGCGCGTGCGTCGTGAAGGTCGCGAAGCCGAAGCAGGATCCCCGCTTCGACGTGCCCGCCGTCGGCGCGGGCACGCTCGCCGCGCTGCTCGACGCGCGCGCGGCCGTGCTCGCCGTCGAGGCCGGCGCCACCGTGGTGCTGGAGCGAGAAGAGCTCCTGCGCGGCGCCGACGCCCACGGCATCGCCGTGGTCGGCGTTTCGCCCGAGGAGGGCGGCGCGTCCCTCGAGGACGGCGCGTGACGCCGCTGCGGATCGCGGTGGTCGGCGCGGGCCACATGGGCCGCGCGCACGCGCGCAAGGTGGCGGAGCTCGCGCGCCAGGACGCGGGCGTGGTGCTCGCCGGCATCGCCGATCTCGACGGCGAGCGCGCGGCTGCGCTCGGCGCCGAGCTCGGCGTCCCCTCGGCGCGGGAAGCGCGCGACCTGTTCGCGTCGGCGGACGCCGCCATCGTCGCGGTGCCGACCCTCGCGCACTACGAGGCCGCGCGCGGCGTGCTCGACGCGGGCCTGCACCTGCTGCTCGAGAAGCCGATCGCCGCGACCTTGCCGGAGGCGGAGGCGCTCGTCGCGCTCGCGAAGCGCCGCGGCCGCGTCCTCCAGGTCGGCCACCAGGAGTGGTTCAACGCGGCGATGCGGGTCGTGCGCGAGCGCATCGACCGCCCGCGCTTCGCCGAGATCCACCGCATGGGTCCCTTCCCGGAGCGCGGCACCGACGTCGACGTCGTGCGCGACCTCATGATCCACGACATCGAGATCCTCCAGCAGCTCCTCGGCGCGGAGCCCGAGCGTGTCGACGCGGTCGGCGTGCCCGTGCTGACCGACCACGTCGACATCGCGAACGCGCGGCTCGGCTTCGCGGGGGCGTGTGTCGCGAATCTCACCGCCAGCCGCGTCTCCGCGACGCCCATGCGCAAGCTGCGCCTCTTCCAGCGCGACGCCTACTTCTCGATCGACTTCCTCGAGCGCCGCGCCACGCTCTTCCGCCGCCTGCCCGTGGCCGGCGCGGCGCCGCGCATCGAGGTCGAGGAGCTGAAGACGGATCCCGAGGACGCCCTCCAGGCGCAGCTCCTCGTGTTCGTCGCGGCCGCGCGCGGCAGCGACGCGCCGGGCGGCCAGCGCGGTGTCAGCGGAGAGGCGGCCGTGGCGGCGCTGCGCACGGCGCTGCGCGTGATCGACGCGATGCCGCCGGTCGACGCGCTCGCATGAGCACCGTGATGCTCTCGGTCGGCGACTCGTCGGGCGACGTGTACGCGGGCGACTTCGTGCGCGAGCTGGCGCGGCTGCGGCCCGGCACCCACTTCATCGGCATGGGCGGCGCCGAGCTCGCGAAGGCCGGCGTCGAGATCGTGGTGGACCAGCGCGAGGTCGCGGTCGGCGGGCTCGTCGAGCTGATCCCGGATCTCCCGCGCGTGGTGCGCGCCTGGCGCCGCATGGTCGGCGCGCTGCGGCGCGCGCGCCCCGACCTGGTGGTGCTCGTCGACTCGTCGGGCTTCAACCTGCCGTTCGCGCGCCGCGCGCGCCGGCAGGGCGTCCCCACCCTCTACTACGTCTCGCCGCAGGTCTGGGGCTGGCGGCGCGGGCGCATCCGCACGATCGCGCGCGTGGTGGGACGGCTGGCCGTGATCTTCCCCTTCGAGCCGGAGGTCTACGCGGGCACGGGCGTGCCCGTCGAGTTCGTGGGACACCCGCTGGTGGAGCGCCTCGCGGAGATCTCGCGCCTCGACCGCGCGACGGCGCGCCGGCTGCTCGGGCTGCCCGCGGACGCGCGCATCGTCGCGCTCCTGCCCGGCAGCCGTCGCTCCGAGATCCGCCACGTGCTGCCGCTCCAGCTCGACACCGCGCGCGCGCTGCACGCGCGCGACCCGCGCATCCACTTCGTGCTGCCGCGCGCGCCCTCGGTCGAGCGCGACGCGCTCGAGCGGGCCATCGCGCATGCGAAGCTGCCGTCGCTCCTCGGGCTCCAGATCCTCGACGGCGATGCGCAGCGCGTGCTGCGCGCGGCCGACGTGGCGCTCTGCAAGCCCGGCACCTCCACGCTCGAGGCGGCCCTGCTCGGCTGCCCGCTGGTCGTCGCGGCGCGCAGCAACCGGCTCACCGCCTTCCTGCTGCGCCGCCTGCTGCGCGTCGACTACCTCGCCATGCCGAATCTGATCGCCGGCGAGCAGGTCGTGCCGGAGCTGCTACAGGAGGATGCGGATCCGGAGCGCGTGGCGGACGCCGTCCAGGCCTTGCTCGAGGGGCCGGCGCGCGAGAAACAGATGGATCAGCTGGCACGGATGCGGGAACTGCTCTCGCGCGGCGGAGCGGCGCGGCGGGCGGCGGAGATTGCGGAGGAGATGATCGGTGGATCCCTTCCGGGTTAGCGCGGCCGTGCTCTCGGCCCTGTTCGCGGGTCCGCTCGCGGCGGCTGCGCTGGCCGCGCGGCCGGGCTGGCGGCGCGGGCTGCGCGAGCGGCTCGGCGCCGGCGCCCCCACCGCGCCGGGCGCGATCTGGATCCATGGCGCCAGCGTCGGCGAGATCCTGTCGGCGCTGCGCCTCGTCGACCGGCTGCTCGAGGAAGGCCACCGCGTGATCGCGTCGACCTGGACCGTCACCGGGCGCGACGTGCTGCGTCGCGTGCGCCCCGACATCCCCTGTCAGCTCGCGCCGATCGACCACCCGTGGTGCGTCGACAGCGCGCTCGCGCGCGCGCGCCCCGCCGCGCTGGTGCTGATCGAGACGGAGCTGTGGCCGTGCTGGATCTCCGCGGCCGAGCGCCAGGGCATTCCCGTGGCGCTGATCTCGGGGCGCGTCTCCGACCGCTCCTACCCGCGCTACCGGCTGCTCGGCCCGCTGGCGCGCACGACCTTGCGCCGTCTCGCCGCGATCGGCGCGCGCACGGAGGTCGACGCGGAGCGCTTCGTCGCGCTCGGCGCCGCGCCGACCCGCCTCAGCGTGATCGGCGATCTCAAGCTCGACGTCGGTCCCACGCGCGCGCCGCTGGCGGCGGACCTCGCGGGCGCCTTACAGGGTCCGCTCGTCGTCGCCGGCAGCACGCATCCGGGCGAGGAGCGCGCGGTGCTCGACGCGCTCGCGAAGGT
>DASUFZ010000021.1:0-16820 GCA_036274295.1 Myxococcota bacterium | reverse complement strand
CTTTTCCCCCTACCTGGAGGGTCGCGAGCGTCGTCTCTTCGGGGATCGGGGTCACGGCTTCGAATCCCGCGAGCACGCCCAAGCGATCCTGAATCAGATCCAAGGGATCCACGGGCGCGGGCTCCCACTCTCGGAAGCCGTCGGTCAGTACCGGCGTCCGCAAGCTCGACCGAATCTCGTGTCGGAGAAGGTCGAGTCCTGGATCAAGCACGTCGAGACGTGCGGGGACTACGCGCCCTACACCATCTCGGATTACCGGGGCTTCACCAAGGGGCACTTCGCGTTCTGGCACGGCAAGTCGGTCTATGAGATCCGGTACGACGAGCTGCGCGCTTGGATCGTCTGGATGCGCGAGCGCAAGCTCGGTCCGAAATCGATCCGGAACGTGCTCGCGTCGTTCCGCGCTTTCTATCGTTGGCTTCGACGCGGACGTGAGCAGGAACTTCCGCTGATCGAGTTCCCGAGCGTCAAGCTCGCCCCGCGCGAGAAAGCCCGCGCGATGGATCTCCAGGATCGGGCTGCTGCGATCGAATCCATCCCGATCGATGACCGCGGGATCTTCATCGCGATGAAGATGGGGATTCGTCCTCAGGAAGGGCGCGCGCTGCGCATCGGGCACTACAACTTTGCTTCGGGTGTCGTCTCGATCCGCGAAGCCCTCAAGGGTCAAGGATCGGGAGCAGCACGCGGAGAGACAAAGACCGGCGTACCGGGCGACTACCAGGTCAGCGACGAGCTGCGGCAATGGATCGCGAAGCACGTCCCCGAAGCTCGACGCTTCAAAGCAGAGGCGCCGCTGTTCGCGAACCCGCGGACGGACAAACCTTACTCGGCGAACAGGCTCCGTCAGCTATGGATCGCTGCTTGTGACGCAGCCGAGGTCGACTACGTCCCGCTCTACCGCGCAACCAAGCACTCGACGTTTACGGCGCTGCGCGAGGCGGGCGTCTCCCGCGATGACGTGCAGGCGCTCGCTCGGCACACTGATCCTCGCACCACCGACCAGTACGACCTGGTTCAGGATCGGCGGCGCAGGCGCGCTCTAGATGGGCTGGCTGAACTGGAGCGCCGCGGGCGCCAAACGGGCGCCAGGAAAAAACGGGTCGCAGAACTGCGTAAGTCCCCGTAAACCTTGAAGTCACGTCGTAAGAGACTGGCGGAGAGGGAGGGATTCGAACCCTCGACGGGCTTTTGGCCCGTACTCCCTTAGCAGGGGAGCGCCTTCGGCCTCTCGGCAACCTCTCCGGGACGGCCGAGCATACCAGAGCCTCGGCGTCTACTCGGCGTGCGGCGCGGGCGCCTCGCCGCTCCCGCCGGGTGCCGTCTCCGTCCACTGCGGATCGAGACGCAGGCGCTTCTCCTGGCGCGCGCGGCGGAGCCTCTCGGCCTCTGCGGCCAGCAGCCGCTCGCGCACCCACGAGTCGTCGAAGCGGAAGTCCCACTCGCGCGACGCCTCCGCGCCGTCGGAGAGCGTGGCGCGGAGCCGCAGCCGGTTCGCGCCCGGCGCGGCGGGAAGAGTCAGCGCGAAGCGGCCGTCGGGCTCGAGCTTCGCCTCGCGCGGCGCGAGCTTCGCCGTGCGGTTCTCGATCGACACCCTGCGCAGCTCGGGGAGCCCCACGGCCTCGAGGAAGGGCGTCGCGAGCGCGGGCAGCGCCACGCGATGCAGGCTCCCGCCGCTCTGGCGCAGCGCCGACGCGATGCTCTCGGGCGGCTTGTCGGCGACGCCCGCGAGCCCGACGACGTGGAGCATCACGCCGTTCGCGCGCACGCGCTGCGCCAGCGAGGCGAGGCGCGCGCCGTAGGCGGCGTCCTGATCCGCGCCCGGCCCGAGCGGCACGCGCCCGCGCGCGCTCGTCACCAGCACGAGCACCTTGCGCGCCTGCGGGCGCGCGCCGAGGCGGTGCGCCGGGTCGAGCTCGCGCAGCCCGTACTCGAACGCCGAGAGGAAGGTCGAGAAGCCCGAGGCGCCGCGCGCCTTCAGGGTGTCGAGCGCCGCGTCGAGCGCGGCCGCGTCGGCGCCGAGCGCGATCTCGCGGAGCACGCCGGTGCCGCCGTCGCCGGGAACCGGCGGGAGGTTCGGATACGACACGATGCCGATGCGCACGGAGCCGAGGCGCGGCCCCAGCGACGTCACGAAGTCGCGCGCGGCGGCGACCTCCGCCGCCAGGAGATCCACGTCGCCGCGCTGCGTATCCGCCGACCGGTCGAGCGCGAGCACGACGTCGTAGTCGCCGCCGGCGAGGCCGTTCATGCGCACGCTTCCCTCGATCGCGACCTCCATGGTCGGGTTGCGCACGGTCGCGCCGCGCTCCGGCTTCACCACGCGCACGTCGACGCCCGTCTCGGCCTCGCGCCGTCCGACCGCGCACTGCTCCATCACGCGAGGATCGAAGACGTCGAGCCCCACCGACCAGACCGACGGCGGTTCCGTGCCCGGCGGCTCCTCGCAGCGCCAGCGGATCTCGTTCCAGAGCTGGCCCGCGTCCTCGACCTGACAGGTGTCGACGTGCACGCGCGGGTGCGCGGGGTGCTCGCGCCAGACCTCGAGCTCGCGGTCGTAGACCTCGAGCTCGATGCGCTCGCCGCGGCAATCGGAGCGCCCATAGAAGACGAGCACGGGATCCTGCGCCCAGGAGGCGTCGCGCGGGTCGGCCAACGCGCCGGGATCGGCGCGCAGCGCGGGCGCGAGCAAAAGGAAGAGCGCGGCGAGTCGCAGAGAGGAACGCATCCATCGGGACCATCGGGCCCGCGCGCGCCGCGGGCAAGCTCCCTATGCTGTCGCGCCTCCGGGGGCGCTTCGCATTGGCTCGGATCCACGCCACCGCCATCGTCGAGGGCGACGTCGAGCTCGCGCCGGACGCCGAGATCGGCCCGTGGTGCCGCCTGCGCGGCAAGGTCACGATCGGCCCCGGCACGCGCCTGCTGGCGAGCGTGCACCTCGACGGTCCGCTGCGAATCGGCGCGCGCAACCTGCTCTTCCCGTTCGCGACCCTGGGCATGGCGCCGCAGGATCTCGGCTGGGATCCCGGCGAGCCGGGCGCCGGACTCGTCGTCGGCGACGACAACGTCTTCCGCGAGTCGACGACGATCCATCGGGCCACGTCGCAAGACGAGCCGACGCGCATCGGCGACGGCAACTACTGGATGGTGAACTCGCACGCCGGGCACGACTGCCGCGTCGGCAGCCACTGCGTGTTCGCAAACGGCACCCTGCTGGCAGGCCACGTGGAGGTGGGCGACCGCGTCGTGACGGGCGGCAACGTCGCCATCCACCAGCACTGCCGCGTCGGTCGCGGCGCGCTGCTCTCCGGCACCATGGGCCTCAACAAGGACCTGCCGCCCTTCTTCATGCTGACCGGCGGCAACATCGCGGGCTCGATCAACCTGGTCGGCATGCGGCGCGCGGGCATGCCGTCGGCCGAGATCGACGACGCGCGCTGGGTCTTCAAGGTCCTCTACCGCAAGGGCCTCTCGATGAAGCGCGCGCAGGAGGAGCTCGCGACCCGCGCCGACCGGCCGATCGTGGCCGAGTACCTCGCCTTCATCGCGGGCTCGACGCGCGGGATCGTCCCCGGCGAGGGCGAGGCGCGGCGGGGCACGGCTTAGGACGCGCCGCGCTCCAGCGCGCCGCGCGCGGACGCCTCGACCTCCTGCATGCCGAGCTCCTCCGCGAGCGCTGCGCTCTCGTGGAGCAGCTCGCGCGCCGCGCGACGCTCGCCCCGGCGCGCGCGCAGGCGCCCGTGCTCGAGCAGGACGCGCGCGCGGAAGGGGCGTGCGCCGAGGTCGTCGCAATCGCTCTGCGCGCAGGCGTAGAGCTCGGCCGCGTCGTCGGCGCGCCCGAGCACGTCGGCGAGGCGCCCGAGCGCGAAGGCCACCGGACCGCCGTAGAGGACCGGCGCCGCCATCACGGCATGGTGTCGCTCGTAGGGCGCGAGCAGGTCGCGCAGCCACGGCGCCGCCTCGGCGTCGCCGAGATCGGCGCACAGGTGCGCGAGCTCCGTCAGCGAGCGCAGGTAGCGGATGCCCGGGAGCACGTCCTCGAAGCGCGCGGCCGAGAGCTCGGCGAAGATCGCGCGCGCGGCGTCCGCGCGGCCGGACGCCAGCTCGGCGCGCGCCAGGGTCGCGCGGATCCAGTGGATCGGCCCGCCGCGCGTGCGCGACGCCGGCTCGAACCAGGCGGAGATGCCCTCCGGCTCGCCGCGCAGGCCGTGCAGGTCCGCGCGGTGCGCCGCATAACATCCCTGCGCATAGGGATGCTCGATGCGCTGCCCGGCCGTCAGCGACTCGTGCATCGAGCTGGCCGCCGCGTCGAGCCGGCCCTCGAGCAGCGCCATGCCGGTGTCGTAGATCGCGAGGTGCCAGTTGAGCGACGTGTGCGGCGTCGCGCCCGCCAGCGCGCCCGCAGCGGCGCGGCGCGCGCGTGCGCCGGCGAGATCGCCCTGCTCGAGGCAGTCCGCGCCGGCGTCGATCAGGCCGATCAGCGCGAGGTCGCGCGACGCCACGCGCCGGCCGAGCTCCGGGAGCTGGTCGGCCAGCTCCGCGCGGGCCGCCAGGGAGTCGGGCCCCGCGAGCATCAGCAGCATGGTGTAGACGGCCTCGAGCTCGGCCTGCGGATCGCCGTGCTCGCGCGCCAGCGCCAGCGCGCGCAGACCCGCGTCGCGCTGCATGAAGCGCGAGGAGAGCCACGCGAGCCGCGTCGCGACGCGCGCGGCCAGCACGCCGCGCTCGGAGCCGAGCCGGGAGGACGCCTCCTCGATGGCCGCGCGCGCCGGCGGATCGTGCACCGCCCAGTCCGTCGGATCGCAGAAGAGGATCGCCGCGCGCGCGAAGTCCTGCGCGCGATCCAGCGAGCGCGCGATCTGCATGGCCTCGGAGAGGACGTCGCGGCTGCGCGTGCGCTCACCGCACAGGCGATGCGCGCTGGCCAGCGCGAGCAGGGTCTCGAAGCGCCGCAGCGGGTCGACCGGCTCGCAGTGCAGCAGCGCCGCCGCCGCCTGCGCGTGGTGCTGCGCGGACTGCTCGTACGCCATCAGCGCCGCCGCCCGCTCGGCCGCGCGCCTCGCGCGCGCGTGCGCGAGCTCGGCGTCGCCGACGGCGAGCGCGCGGTGATGGTGGTGCGCGAGCTCGGCGATGACGCCGTCGGGGTCGTCGGCGTGGAGCTGCTCGAGCCGCTCGGCGACCCGCTGGTGCAGGCGCGGCCGCGCCGACGCGGGCACGCTCTCGTATGCCGCCTCCTGGTGGAGCGCATGCGCGAAGCGCCAGGTCGCGACGGTACCCGTCACCGCCTCGACGACGCCGGCGCGCTCGGCCTCGCCGAGCAGGTCGAGCGCGTCCTCGCGCGAGACGCGCGCGACGCTCGCCGCCAGCGGCACCGCGAACTCGCGCCCGATCACCGACGCCGCTGCGATCAGCTCCGCGCAGGGTTCGGAGAGCGAGTCGAGCGCGCGGCGGATGAAATCGATGGCGTGCCCGGGGAGCTGGATGCCGCGCCGCACGCTGCGCTCGATGTGCGCGAGCTCGCCGCGCTCGTGCAGCAGTCGGATCGCCTCGCGCAGGTAGAGCGGGACGCCTTCGGTGCGCGCGAAGAGCTCCGAGGTCACCTCGGCCGGCGGCCGCCGGCCGATGGCCGCGCGCAGCAGCTCGCCGACCTCGGCGCGCGTGAAGCCGCGCAGGGCGATCTGCGCGCAGCGTTCGCGCTGGCGCAGCAGCGGCAAGGTGCGGTGCAGCGGATGCCCGCGCTCGCGCGACTCCTCGCGCACCGTGCCGAGGATGAGCAGCGGGTCGCGCTCCGTCTCGAAGACGAGGTGCTCGAGCAGGCGCAGCGACGCGGTGCCCGCCCACTGGAGGTCGTCGAGCACGATCAGCAGCGGACGCCGGCGGCTCGCGCGCGAGAGCGTGCGCGCGACGGCGTCGAAGAAGAGGAAGCGGCTCTGCTCGGGCGAGTCGCCGGACACCGCGGCCGCGGGCGCACCGAGCTCGGGCACGAGCCCCGCAAGCTCCGCCGACGCCGCCGCCAGCTCGGCCGCGTTCGCGCCGAGCGCCGGCTCCGCGAGCAGCTGGCGCAGCACCTGCGCGAAGAGCCAGAAGGCGGGCACGCCCTCGCCCTCGCGCGCGCGCGCGAAGAGCACGACGGGACCGCGGCTCGCGACCTCCGCCGCGAAGACCTCCGCGAGGCGCGTCTTGCCGATGCCCGGCGGACCGGTCACGAGCGCGACGCCGCCGCGCCCGGCCTCGGCGTCCGCGAAGGCCTCGCGCAGCGCGCCGAGCGCGGTCTCGCGGCCGACGAAGGGAGCGCCCGACGCGACGGGCGTAGACGGCCCCGCGGCGGATGCCGGCGCGCCGCGCCCCTGCACGGTCACTTCGCCGGCAAAGCGGTAGCCGCGCCGCGGCACGCTCTGGAGGAGCGCGCCCTTGTGCGAATCGCCGATCGCGCGGCGCGCGTGGCTGACGGCGCGGTTGAGCGAGCCCGGCGTCACGATGGTGTCGGGCCAGAGCGAGCCGAAGAGCTCGTCGGTCGGCACGACGCGTTGGCGCTCGCGCAGGAGGATCTTGAGCAGCTCGAAGGGCTTCGGCTGGATGGCGACGGGCTCGCCCGCGCGGCGCAGCAGCCCCGCCTCCTCGTCGAGCTCGAAGTGTCCGAAGCGATAGATCAAGGGGAGAGCGAGATTAGCCGCCCGTGCCAGCCGGTCACCTGCGGCGGGCAACGTAGTACTGATTGATCGGGTCGTGCGGCAGGCTGAAGACGTCGGGCCGGGCGAAGCCGGCGGCCTCGAGCATGCGCGACGCCGTCTCGCGCCCCCACATGGCGCCGAGCCCCCGCCCGCCCTGGGAGAGCGACACGGTCATGCAGTGCATGCACGAGATCGTGTAGAGGAAGGGCGCGAGGGGGTGCTTCGCGTCGTGCTCGAGGTGGCTCGTCCCGGCGATGTCCTGCATCAGGAAGACGCCGTCCGGGCGCAGCGCCTTTGCCACCGCCGCGAGCACGGCCTCCGGCCGCGCCTGGTCGTGGATCGCGTCGAACGCGGTGATCAGGTCGAAGCGCGCGGAGAGCTCGACCTCCGACACGTCGCGCACCTCGAAGCGCACGTTGCGGAGCCCGTGCGAGAGCGCCTCCGCCTTCGCCGCGCCGATGCCCTCCGGCAGCATGTCGAAGCCGGTGAAGCGGCTGTGCGGGTAGCGCCGCGCCATCAGGTTCACGGCGCGCCCCGAGCCGCAGCCGACGTCGAGGACGTCGATGCCGCGCTCGAGCGCGGCCGGCAGGTCCGGCACGATCGGCAGGATGGCGTCCTCGAGCACGGCGACGACGGTCTGGTCGCTCTCCTCGGCCATCACGGCGTGGAAGCGCCCGAAGGCCGAGTAGGGCACGCCGCCGCCGCGCTCGAAGCACTCGACGATCTGGTCCTCGACGCCGCCGAGCAGCGCGATCCACTGCGTCGACGCGGCGAGGTTGTTGGGGCGCGCCTCGCGGCAGAGGAAGGCCGCGTGCTCGGCGGGCAGCGCGAAGGTGCGCTGGCCGGGGTCGTATTCGACGACCCCGGCCGTCACCATCGCGCCGAGCCACTCGCGCACGTAGCGCTCCGAGAGGCCGGCCTCGCCCGCGATCCGCTCGACCGACGCCGGCGGCATCGCCGACATCACGTCGAAGAGACCCGTGCGATGCCCCACCGAGGTCATCAGCGCCAGGGCGGCGCCGTTCAGCACGCCGACCATCTTCTCGTTGAAGGCCTCGGCTCTCCGCGCGTCGAGCTGCTGCATGTCTAGCTCTCCTGTCGCGCGGTGCGGGGCCGGGCGGGAGCGGCGCTCTTCTGGCCGCCGAAGCGGGGGACGAACATCGGCGTGCGCTCGCGCCAGCGCCGGTAGTCTTCGCCGAGCAGCTCGAGCAGATCGCTCTCCTCGAAGACGATCGCGACGAGGATGTAGGCCGACGCGACCGACGCGAAGAGCAGGTGCCCGAAGCTCATCTGCGGCGTGAACCAGAAGCTCATGAACCAGCCGACGTAGAGCGGGTGCCGGATGTGGCGGTACAGGCTCGGCGTCGCGAAGCGCTTCTCGGTGTAGGACTTGCCCTGGAAGTAGAGCACGACCTGGCGCAGCCCGAAGAGATCGAAGTGATCGATCAGGAAGGTCGAGTAGAGCACCGTGGCGATCCCGAGCAAGAAGAGCGAGGTCATCACGGCGCCGGCGAAGCCGCCGAAGCTCCAGACCAGCCCGGGGATCGGCTGCCAGAAGGCGAAGAGCAGCCACATGGCGGCGCTGCTCGCGAGCACGTAGGTCGCGCGCTCGACCGGCTTCGGCACGACGCGCGTCCAGACGCGCTTGAAGCCCTGTCGCGCCATCACGCTGTGCTGGAGCGCGAACACGGAGAGCAGGACGAGGTTCACGGCGATCGCCTGGCCGAGGGGGCCGGGCACCCCGCTGTCGATCGACTTCGGGACGACGAGATTGGCGAGGAAGCCGATCGCGTACAGAAAGGTCAGGAAGAAGGCGACGTAGCAGAACGTTCCGTAGACGAGGGCGGCAGCGCGCCGCATGTGAGGTCCTCCTTTGAACGCGCGTCCTGCGCGCGTGACGGGACCTTGCGGCTGCGGGGGGTCCGGCGGCCTTACCGCGAACGCACCATTTCCTTACCGCTGCTGCGCGCCCAGGCCTCGGACCAGCGGACGAGGGGCGCCAGGACCTCCCCGAGTCCGGCCCCCTGCCCGGTCAGCCGGTAGCCCTCCGCGGCGTCCTGCTCGACCAGCCCCGACTCGCGCAGCTCGGCGAGGCGCGCGTTCAGCACCGAGGGCGAGACGTCGCCGCAGCGCTCGGCCAGCTCGCGGAAGCGCAGCGGGCCGTCGCGCAGCTCGAAGAGCGCGCGCAGCGCGTGGCGACGCCCGAGCAGGTCGAGCGCCGCCATCAGCGGACGGCCGCTGCGCGAGCCGCGCACGGGGCGACCGGGGCGGGGCGTGGTCACGGGGCCTCCCTTGCTACGGATTCCGTAGCGGCTACCCTGCTGTTGCTACGGAAACCGTAGCAACACGCGCCCACCCGGAGAAACGCCATGGATGCCCGCATCGCCCCCGTCGAGCCCGTGCCCGCCGATCCCGAGCTCGCCGCCGAGCTCGCGCGCTGGATGCCGCCCGGCGCCGCCGCCCCGCCGTTGCTTCTCTTCCGCAGCCTCGCGCGTCACCCCGCGCTGATGCAGGCCATGCGCCCGCTCGGCGCCTACATCCTCGGCCGGCGCTTCCGCCTCTCGCTGCGCCTGCGCGAGCTGCTGATCCTGCGCGTGTGCGCGCGCTGCGGCTGCGCGTACGAGTGGGGCGTGCACGCGGCGGCCTTCGGCGCCGCCGCGGGGCTCGACGCGGACGTCGTGGCCGCGACGGTCCGCGGCGCCGCCGACGACCCCTGCTTCGCGCCGATCGAGCAGGCGCTGCTCGCCGCCATCGACGAGCTCATCGACGGGGCCGCGCTCTCCGACTCGACCTGGGAGGCGCTCGGCAAGCACTTCGACGACGCGCAGCGACTCGAGATCCTGACGGCATCGGGCTGGTACCGGCTGATCAGCACGCTCTGCAACGGGCTCGAGCTGCCGGACGAGGCCTGGGCGGCTCCCTTCCCGGCGTGAGTCAGAGCTCCCGCAGCGCGGCGGCGAGCAGGCGGATGCCGTGGTCGATGTCGCGCTCGGGGAGCGCGGCGTAGCCGAGCACGTAGCCGGCGCGCCGCGGCGGACGCGAGTAGTAGGGGCGCACGGGGTAGATGCCGACGCCGCGCGCCTCGCAGGCGCGTCGCAGCTCGGACTCGCGCGCGGCCGGCAGGTCGGTCAGCCAGAGGAGGCCGTGGAGGCCGGCCGGTGTGCCCTCGAGCACGGCCGCATCCCCGAGGTGACGCGACACCGCCGCGTGCAGCGCCTCGCGCCTCGCGGCGTTGCGCACGCGCGCGCGCCGGACGTGGCGCTCGAGATGGCCGCCGTCGATGAAGTCGGCGAGCGCGAGCTGCTCGAGCGTCGCGCTGCCCGTATCCGTGTAGGCCTTCGCGAGCGCGAAGGCGCGCAGCCACGGCTCGGGCACCACCAGCCAGCCGATGCGTAGCGACGGAAAGAGCAGCTTCGAGGCGGTGCCGACGTAGAAGACGCAGCCGGCGCGGTCGAGCCCCTGGAGGCTCGGCACGGGGCGTCCCTCGTAGCGGTACTCGCCGTCGTAGTCGTCCTCCACCACGAAGGCGCCCTCGCGCGCGGCGAAGGCGAGGAGCGCCAGGCGCCGCTCGAGCGGCAGGATCCCGCCGGTCGGGAACTGGTGCGACGGCGTGACGCAGACGCCGCGCACGGGTCCCTTCTCCTCGAGCTCGTCGACACAGAGGCCCTGCGCGTCGACGCGCACCGGCACCAGCTCGGCCCCGTAGGCGCCGAAGGCCAGCGAGAAGCCGGTGTAGTGCGGCTCCTCGAGCGCGACGCGCTCGCCCGGGTCGACGAGCAGGCGCGCGACGAGGTCGATGCCCTGCTGCGTGCCGTGCGTGATCAGGATCTGCTCGGGCGTGCAGACGACGCCGCGCGCGCGGCGCAGATAATCGGCGAGCGCGCGCCGCAGCTCGGCGGACCCGCCGGGCTCGCCGTAGGCGAGCCGCGCCGCGGAGGCACGCCGCGCGCGGCGTCCGAGCAGGCGGCACCACGTCTCGAGCGGGAGATCCGCGAACGCGGGCTCGCCGTAGCGGAAGTCGTAGGGGAGATTGCGGCGCGGCATCCCCCATGCGACGCCCGCGCGCGGCGCCTGCGCGAGGATGCGCCGCGCATACGACGATCCGGCCGGCGCGCGCGACGACCGGCGCGTACCGCCGCGCGCCTGCGCGGGCGTCACGCGCACGCGCTCCTCGGGGAGGGTCGCCGCGACGCGCGTGCCGGAGCCCGTCCGCGCGACGGCGTAGCCCTCGTCGACGAGCTGCGCGAAGGCGGCGAGCACCGTGTTGCGCGCGAGCCCGAGGTCCTTCGCGAGTCCGCGCGTCGCGGGCAGGCGCGCGCCCGGACGCAGCGCGCCGTCGAGGATCTGCCCGCGCAGCGCGCGGTAGAGCTGCTGGTTCTTCGCTCCCTCGCCGTCGAGCCCGAGCCACATGGCTCCATACAGATACCAGAAGTGGACCTTGTCATGGGTCCTTCGGACGCCGACCCTGATCTCCCACGCGAGCCGCGAGGAGACGCAGCCGTGCAGCCGGACTTCGACCGCTTCCTGGAGCGCTTCTTCCGCTTCGGCGCTGCGCCCTCGGTGGCGAGCTACCTCGACCTCTTCGATCCCGAGGCCACGCTCTTCGACTCGGGCATGCCGCGCCCGATCCGGGTTCCGGAGATCCCCGAGCACATCGCGGGCGTGCTGCGCCTGGTCCCGGACTTCCGCATGGCGCCCGAGCGCTGGCGCACGCGCGACACCACGATCTTCGTCGAGGCGAGGAACCAGGCGAGCCTCGCGGGCAAGCCGCTGCGCTGGGACTCCGTCTACTGCATGGACATCGCGGGCGACCGCGTGATGCGCGGGCGCCGCTACTACGACCGCCGCGCGCTCTTCGCGACCCTGAACCCGGAGCTGCCCGCGCTGCCGGCGTCCGCGCTGCGGCCGGGCGGCGATCCGCTGCCCGTCGCGGGCAGCGCCGAGGCGAATCGCCCGGCGTTCGCGACGCGGCTCGAGAGCTGCCTCGGCGCGCTCGGCCTCACGCCGCTGCTCTCCGCCGGCGACGACGCGCTGCGCTTCATCGAGTGGCGCATCGACGCCGGACGCGCGGGCGAGGCCTTCTCGTTCGGCGCCGCCGAGCGCGTGGATCTGCGCGCCGGCAACACGCTCGCCTACTTCGACACGCTCGCGCTCGCGATGCGCCTCGGCGCGTCGGCCGCGCAGGACGGGAGGGCCGCATGAGCACGCTCGACGGCCGTAAGAGCTTGGATGCGAACATTGGAACGGTCATCGAGAAGGCGATCGTCGCCTCGCCCTTCGGCAACCTGGTCGGCATGACGTGCGAGTCGATCGCGGAGGACCGCGTGCGCGTGCGCCTGCCCTTCCGCCCGCAGGTGACGACGATCGGCGACATGGTGCACGGCGGCGCGATCTCCGCGCTGGTCGACGTCGCCGCGACGGCGGCGGCGTGGGCCACCCCCGCGGCGACGTTGCAGGCGCGCGGCAGCACGGTCGGCTTCTCGATCTCGTTCCTCGCGCCCGGCCGCGCGCGCGATCTCGTCGCCGACGCGCGCGTGGTGCAGCGCGGCAAGTCGCTCTGCGTGTGCGAGGTCGAGGTCGGCGACGGCAACGGCACGACCGTCGCGCGCTCGACGGTGACCTATCGCCTCGCGCTGCCGCCGGGCGAGAGCGAGCGACACGCGCTGGTGCGCGCCTACGCCGAGGCGAAGAGCCGCCAGGACGCGGCCGGCGCGCTCGCGCTCTGCACGGACGACTTCTCGATCGAGACGATTCCCTTCGGCACGGCGTCGCACGGGCGCGACGACAGCGCGCGCCAGCTCGCCCTCTTCTTCTCCGTCTTCCCGGATTACCGCGCCGAGACGGAGGGCATGGCGGAGAGCGGTGAGAGCGTGTCCTGGTGGGGACACGTCTGCATGACCTTCGCGGGCGGCTTCCTCGGCCTCGAGCCGACGGGACGCAGCGCGAAGCTGCCGGCCTTCTCCGTGTTCGACCTGCGCAAGGGACGCCTCGTGCGCGAGCGCTTCCATTTCGATCTCTCGACCTTGTGCGAGCAGATCGGCGTGCCCGTGGAGACGCTGGCCGGCGCGCTGCGCGCGCTGCGGGGCTAGTCGCATGGCCGAGAGCGTGCTGCGCAACTGCCATCTCTGTGAGGCCTGCTGCGGCCTCGAGTTCCAGGTCGAGGGCGAGAAGATCCTCTCGGTGCGCCCGGACGCGAGCGATCCCTTCTCGCAGGGCTACGCGTGTCCGAAGGGCATCGCCATCGCCGACGTCCACGACGATCCCGACCGCCTGCGCCAGCCGATGCGCCGCACGCCGTCGGGCGACTTCGAGCCGATCTCGTGGGACGCGGCCATCGACCTCGCCTGCACGCGCCTGCGCGACGTCCAGAGGCGTCACGGGCGCGACGCGGTCGCGCTCTACATCGGCAACCCCGTCGTGCACGACCACGCCGCGGTGCTCGTGCGCGCGGGCCTTCTCGCCGCGCTCGGCACGCGCAACTGCTACAGCGCCGGCTCGCAGGACACGAGCCCGCGCTTCGCCACCTCCTGGTACCTGTACGGCTCGTCGCTCACGGTGCCCGTCCCCGATCTCGAGCGCTGCGACTACCTGCTCTGCGTCGGCGCGAACCCCGTCGTCTCGAACGGCAGCGCCTTCACCGCGCCGGACGTGCGCGGCAAGCTGCGGGCGCTGCGCGCGCGCGGCGGGCGGCTGGTGGTCGTCGACCCGCGCCGCAGCGAGACCGCGCGCGAGGCCGATCGTCACGTGGCGATCCTGCCGGGCGGCGACGCGGCGCTGCTGCTCGGCATGCTGCGCGCGCTGCTCGACGAGGAGCGCGTCGATCGCGCGCCCATCGCGGCGCAGTCGCGCGGCTTCGAAGAGATCGAGCGGCGCGTGCGCGCGCTCGACCGCGCGGCCTGCGCGGCGCAGGCGGGGCTTCCGTGGGAGACGATCGCGGAGCTCGCGCGCGAGTTCGCCGGCGCGCGCGCGCCGGTCGCCTACTCGCGCATCGGCGTCTGCAACAACCGTCACGGCACCCTGGCCACCTTCGCGACGGATCTGCTGAACCTCGCGACGGGGCGCCTCGGCGCGGTCGGCGGCGCCATGTTCACGACGCCGGCCGCCGACGTCTCGAGCCTCTCGCGGCTGCCGGGCTTCGATGGCCACGGCCGCTTCCGCAGCCGCGTGCGCGGATTGCCCGAGACGCTCGGCGATCTGCCCGCCGCATGCCTCGCCGAGGAGATCGAGACGCCGGGCGAGGGCCAGGTGCGCGCGCTCGTCACGCACGCGGGCAACCCGGTCCTCTCGGTGCCGAACGGGCGACGCCTCGACCGCGCGCTCGCGGGGCTCGAGTTCATGGTCTCCGTCGACCTCTACCTCAACGAGACGACGCGCCATGCGCATCTCGTGCTGCCGTCGGCCTGGGCGCTCGTGCACGAGCACTACGACCTGCTCGCCGCGGCGCTCGCGCTGCGGAACTTCGCGCGCCTGTCGCCGGCGGTGGTGCCGTCGCGTCCGGGCGAGCGCGCCGACTGGGAGATCCTGCTCGCGCTCGCCGAGGGTCTCGGCGGCGGCATGACGGGCACGCGTCCGCTCGACTGGCTCCTGCGCGCGGCGCGCCGCCTCGGCTGGCGCGTGACGCCCGATCACGTCCTCGACCTGATGCTCCGCACCGGCAAGCACGGCCTCAGCCTCGCGAAGCTGCGCGCGCAGAAGCACGGCGTGGATCTCGGGCCGCTCGAGCCGGGCGTCGCGCGCCGGGTCCTGCACCGCGACCGGCGCGTGCGCGTCGACGCGGAGCCGCTCGTGCAGGCGCTCGATGCCTTCGTCGCCGAGGGCGCTTTGCCTGCACCGCGCGAAGGCGAGCTGCTGCTGATCGGACGCCGCGAGCTCCGCACCAACAACTCGTGGATGCACAACGTCCCCGCGCTCGTCTCGGGGCGTGAGCGCTGCGTGCTGCTCGTCCACCCGGACGACGCCGCGCGCGCCGGCCTGCGCGACGGCGACACCGCGCTGCTCACGAGCCGCGTGCACCGCGGCCCCGTGCCGGTGCGCTTCTCCGACGAGATGCGGCCCGGCGTCGTCAGCCTGCCGCACGGCTGGGGCCACGCCGCAGCCGCGCGCACCCTGCGCGTCGCCGGCAGCCGTCCGGGCGTCTCCTTCAACGACTGGAGCGACGACGCCACCACCGAGCTCGTCGTCGGGCAGTCGATCCTGAACGGCGTACCGGTTCGCCTGGAGGCGCAGGCGAGCTAGGCGCCGGGCTCCTCGAGCGCGACCCCGAAGTACTCGATGTAGGGCGCGAGGTGCTCGCGCAGGGTCTGCGCGCTGAAGCCCCAGTCCTCGGGCGAGTAGCGGTGCGTGCCGAACTTGCCCTTCGGCTTCTCGGCGAGATAGCGGCGGATGCGCTCGGCGTGCGCGTCGCTGAACTCGCGCCCCATCACGCCGTACGCGCGGCGAAGCGTCTCGACGGGATCCTTCATCAGCTCCTGGAAGTGCACGTCCACGAAGCGCAGCGGCGACGCCTTCTTGCGTCGCAGCTCGGCGACGTTGTTCAAGGCGAACCCGAACATCCCCTCGACCGCGGCGGAGAGCGTCGCGGCGTCGACATCGTCGCTCCGCATCCACTGCACCATGGCCGTGGTGCTGACCGTCGAGGGCATCGTCTTGGCGGGATCGCGGTGCGTCTGCACGATCCACGCGTCGGGATAGGTGGCGTGCAGCAGATCGAGCGTCATCAGGTGCGCCGGCGTCTTCAGCAGCCAGGTGCGGCGCGGCGCGCCGTGCTGGAGCGCCTGCAGGATGCGGCGATGGAAGCGGTACATCTCCTCGATGTCGCCGGCGTACCCTCCCATCTGCGCGACCATCGGCCAGTGCGGACCGCAGAAGCACGGCGCGGTCAGGGTGACGCACTCGACGGGCAGGTCGGAGCGCAGCTCGTGGATCGCCGCGAACTCCGGCTGGATGTCGGCCCAGAGCTCCTGCTCGCACTCGCTGGCCGCGAGGCGCGCGTCCGCGCCGCCGCCCTCGGGCAGTGGAACGGGATGCAGCGCCTCCCACGCCGTGGGACCGCGCAGCGCCGGGTCGAGCCAGAGCAGCTCGAACGTGATCGTCGTGCCCGAGCGCGCGGGACCCGTGACGATCAGCGGCGCCTCGATGCGCTCGTCCAGGATGCCCGGCTCTCGCTCGAGCTCGCGCGCGAGCAGCAGGCGCGTGCGCAGGCTCCGCAGCAGCTCTTCGCGCGTCAGCAGACGCCCGACGACGTGCATGTTCGTTAGGTCGAGCGCGGCGACGAGGCTCTCGAAGCGCGTGCGCCAGGCGGGATCGCCGAAGTCGCCGGCGGGGCCGCCGCCGATCGAGGCGAGCGCCTCCTCGACGAGCGACGCGGCGTCGAGCGGGACGAGCCTGCGCGCCCCGCCGACGGCCGTCGCCATCGCGTTGATCCTGCGCACCCAGGCCGGGCGCTCGTAGCGCTCGGCCATGGTCGCGATCGCCGGCGTCATCGCGCGCGGCTACTCGACGTCCTGGGCCTGCGCCTCGAGCCGCTTGATCTCGGCGAGATCCGCCTCGTTGGCGGGCAGGTAGAGCGTGGTGACGCCGAGCGGCGCGCCCTTGGCGAGGCCCGGCCGGATCACGAGCACGACCTGCGTCTTGGCGTTGATCAGCTCGTCGAGCTTGGCCGGCAGCCACTTCGGGTCGTCGACGTCGTTCAGCATCTTGCCTTCGAAGTTCGTGCGCACCTGCGTGACGGACATCTTGCCGCCGGTGCCCTTCACCACGAGGTGCTTCTCCTTGGTGATGTTGGGCTTGCAGGCGGACGGCTGCTTGCTGGTGTCGGTCGGCGCGCCCTCCGGCTTCGGGAAGAACTTGCTCATGCTGCCGCTGCCGTAATCCACCTCGATGGTGCTCTTCGCGGCATCGAACGACTTGATCGTCACGAAGGCGGAGCAGCTGGCGGCGTCGGCCTGGCTGGCGATGCCGAACGCGGCCGCGGCGAACGTGAGCAGCGAAACCTTGAATCGCATGGTGGGCTCCTTGATGAATCGCGCCGTAGGGCGGGAAATGCCGACCCCGGGTCTCCGAGAGATCCGGGGGGCCAGCACTCTACCCGAATCGGCGCCCGGAGTGGGACGTAGCGCATCCGGAAAAATTCGCGCTGCGGGCGCGTCG
>DASUFZ010000020.1:0-14622 GCA_036274295.1 Myxococcota bacterium | reverse complement strand
CGGCTTCTGGCAGTACGACTTCGTGTCGTCGGCCTATCTGCTGGGGCTCGTGGCGACGGCGCTGCTCGCCGCCGGCGCGGGCCTCTCGCTGCGGCGCGCCTTCCGCGACGCCGACCCGCACGTGCGCGCCGCGCTCTCGTTCCTGCTGACGGCGTGCTACGCCGTCGCGTTCTCGCTGCTCGCGCTGACCGCCTCCCTACCCTTCTTCGCCCAGGCCAAGGCGAGCTACGCGCTCTGCCTGGTCGCGCCCCTCTCCCTCTTCTTTGCCGACGCGGCCGCGCGCATCGATGACGGCCTCGCTGCCCGCGGCGCCACCGCGGCCCGGGCTGGCTTCGCCGGCGTGCTGGCCGCCCTGCTCGGCGGCCTCTTCCTCGGCTACGCCGCCTAGAGACACCCCCCTCGAAAAAACCTTGCACTGGGAGGGCTCTCCGGGTGTAAATTGGAAAAGCTCGGATTCATTTATTCCCTCCTGGGAGGACGTCATGCGGATGCGGACCTGGATTCTCGTGCTGTCGCTGACTCTCGCCGCCGGATTCGCGGTGTCGTGCGGATTCGATCCGGAGGTCGAGATCGACAGCCCTGTCACCGGCGCCTTCGTCAGCGGCAACAGCGTGCCGATGACGGGACACACGAACCTGCCCGGCCAGCCGGTCATCGTGAAGGTGAACGGCGTGCAGGTGGCCGTCGCGCCCGACGGCACGTTCAGCGCGAACGTCGCCTTCGTCCCCGATCGCATCGTGCAGCCCGTCGTGGTCGAGATGACCTACGCGGGCATCATGCTCGATCGGGATGTCGCGACCGTGTTCCACGGCACCGGCGTCGTCGAAGGAGAGCTTGCTCCCGATGCGCTCGGCGTGCGCCTGACCCAGCCGGGCTTCGAGGCGGCGGCCGCGGGTCTCGCGGCGGTGCTCCCGATGGATCTCGGAGAGCTGGTGCCCCCGGGCACGAAGATGTTCGACAACTACTGCATCCTCAGAGGGCTGTTCGGGGTCTGCCTCTCGGCAGTCGACATCATCGTCGCCGGGTCGCCGGCACCGAGCTTCGGCTCGCTCGAGGTTTCGATCGATCCGCATCAGGACTACGCCGTGATCCGCACGACGGTCAACGACCTGTTCGTCCGGGCCGACATCCGCGATTCGCTCACGCATCTGAAGCTCTGCTCGGTGAACTTCGAGGCGGGCGCGGCGCCGATCGTCGCGAACATCGCGCTCGAGCCCGATCCGCAGGACCCGAGCCGCATCGACGCAGCCCTCGAAGGCGTGCAGGTCGGCTTCGAGGACTTCTCCACCCGGAACGTCTGCGCGCTCGGCGCCCTCTTCGATCTCCTGCTGCCGATCGTGGTCGGCGACGTCGAGGATCTCGCGGTCACCGGCTTCGAGAGCTTCCTGCGCGATCCGGACGGCCCGAACGGGCCCGGGGACAGCGTGATGGCCGACCTCGTCGAGGATGCGTTCGCGGCGATCGACCTCCCGGCCGCCTTCAGCGAAGCGCTCGCGGCGGACGTCGACACCTCGTACTTCGCGGTCGACGAGGACGACGAGGGCCTGACCCTGGACCTCGATGCCTCCCTCGCGCCACAGGTCCTGGATCCGGACGCGGTCGATCTCACCGCGTCGCTTCTGGTGCCGGGACCGATCCCCGCGTTCGCTCCGCTGACGCCCGGCGGCGAGCCCTACGACATCGGTCTGTGTCTGTCCAGCACCTTGATGAACCAGGTGCTCAAGCTCCAGATCGAGGGCGGGCTGCTCGCGCTGGACATGACGGAGGCGAACGTCTTCGGCGGCCCGACGCAGCTCACGACCGATCTGCTCGGGCTCTTCTTCCCGACCTTGAACCGCTTCCCCAGCGGAACGCCGCTCACCATGCGGATCCGCCCGCAGCTGCCTCCCATCGTGGATGGCCGCCCGGGTCCTGCCGGCGAGCTCGCCAACCTCGAGCTGGGTCACCTCCAGGTCGACATCGTCGTGAACGGCCAGGTGCAGCTCGGTCTGGTCCTCAACCTGCGCATGGGCATCGATCTCGCGATGGGCGACGGCGCGCTCGTGACGCAGGTCCGCCCGCCGAGCACGGCGAACATCAGCGTGGCGATCGTCGAGAACGCGATCGGCGAGAGCGAGCAGCGCATCCAGAATCTCATGCCCGGCCTGATGGCGTTCTTCTTCCCCTCCTTCGCGGCGGAGGCCCAGCAGACGGTCGAGCTGCCGAAGCTGCTCGGGCTCTCCCTCGAGCCGAAGGAGGTGAAGCTGGTGGGGACCTGCATCGGCGTCTTCGGCGACTTCGCCGCGGCGCCGTGAGCGCGGCCTAGCCCGGGAAGATCGACGCGATCGTCGCCTGCACGGCCTCGGCCGCGGCGCGCGGATCCTTCGCGCCGCGGATCGGGCGCCCGACGACGATGTAGTCCGCGCCGTTGCGGAAGGCGTCCGCGACGCTGACGACGCGCTTCTGGTCGTCGGCCGGCCGGTTCTCGACGGGACGGATGCCGGGCGACACGATCAGGAGTCGCTCGCCGAGCTCGCTGCGCAGCGCCTTCGCCTCGAGGCCCGAAGAGATCACGCCGTCGCAGCCGAGCGCGAGCGCGCGGCGCGCGCGCGAGAGCACCAGCTCCTCGATCGCCACCGGGAAGCCGAGGTCGCGCAGGTCGCCCTGGTCGAGGCTCGTCAGCACCGTCACCGCCAGGATCTTCAGGTCCTTCTTCTGGCGCGCGGCCGCCTCGAGCATGGCGTCGTTGCCGTGGACCGTGGCGAAGTCGACGCCCGTCGCGGCGAGCATGCGCACCGCCGATGCCACCGTCTCGGGCACGTCGAAGAACTTCAGATCCGCGAACACGCGCTTGTGGAGCGCACGCAGGCGGTCGGCCAGCTCGAAGTAGCGCCGCGACATGAAGAGCTGGAGCCCGAGCTTGTAGAAGGAGACGCTGTCGCCGAGCCGCTCTACCAGATCGAGCGCCTCCTCGTAGGAGTCGACGTCGAGGGCGACGATCAGGCGCTCGCGCCGCGGGATCGGCTTGCGGGAGACGAGGTCGGAGTCGGGCATGGGGCCGAGCATACGGCTCGCACTTGGCACCCGGCAGGGGTGCCAAGTTGGCCCTTTCGCGTCCTCATTGGTCCCCCTACGGTCGCGGCGTGCTGGATCTCGCCTTCTCGCCCGATCGCCGCAGCGCCGAGCCGGTCTACCGCCAGCTCGAGCAGTACCTGCGCGGTCTGCTGCGCGCGCGGCGCCTCGCGCCCGGCGAGCGCCTGCCGGCCTCGCGCGAGCTGGCGCGCAGCCTGCGCCTCTCGCGCAACACGGTGAACCAGGCGTACCAGGCGCTCGTCGACGAGGGCCTGCTGCGCGCGCACGTCGGCCAGGGGACGTTCGTCGCCTCGCGCGCCGACGGGCCGAACCTGCGCGCGGCGCCGTCGGCGTCGCCGCGTGCGCTGGCCTGGGAGGGACTGCTCGCGCGCCGCGCGCGCGCGGCCGCGCCGCCGCGCGGCTTCTTCGCCTACGCCGGTCCGCGCCGCATCGAGTTCGACTGCGCGCCGGGCCGCGTCGATGTCTCGCTCTTCCCGCTGGCGGCGTGGAAGCGCGCCAGCGCGCGCGCGCTGCGCCGCATGCCGGCGCTGGCGGAGGCGACGGACCCGCGTGGCTACGCGCCGCTGCGCGAGGCGATCGCTCGCTCGCTGCTTGCGCGCGGCATCGCCTGCGATCCGGACGAGGTCGCGATCGTGAACGGCGCGCAACAGGCGCTCGACCTGGTATCGCGCGCGCTGGTCGACCCGGGCGACGCCGTCGCGCTCGAGCAGCCGGGCTGGTTCGGCGCGGCGATGGCCTTCCGCGCCAGCGAGGCGCATCTCGTCGGCGTCGGCGTGGACGCGGAGGGCCTCCTCACCGACGAGCTCGCGCGCATCCTGCGCGCGCGCCGCGTGAAGCTCCTCTTCACGACGCCGGCAGTGCAGTCGCCGACCGGCGTCGTGCTCTCGCAGGAGCGCCGGCGTGAGCTCTTGACCCTGGCCGACGAGTACCAGCTCCCGATCGTCGAGGACGATTACGACAGCGAGATGCGCTACGGCGCGCCCGCGCCCGCGCTGAAGACGCTCGACCGCGCGGGGCAGGTCATCTACGCCGGCACCTTCTCGAAGGCGCTGCTGCCCGGCCTGCGCGTCGGCTACCTCGTCGCGCCGCGCGCGCTGGCGCCGCGTCTCGCGCTGCTGCGCTACGCCGCCGACAACTACACCTCGACCCTCACGCAGGCGGCGCTGGCCGATCTCCTCGAGAGCGGCGCGTTCGAGCGCCACGTGCGCCGCGTGCGCGCGATCTACGCGGAGCGCCGCGACGCCCTCTGCCGCGCGCTCTCCGAGCAGATGCCCGAGGGCGTGCGCTTCACACCGCCGGCCGGCGGGAACACGATCTGGCTGGAGCTTCCGCGCGAGACCGATCTCGCCGCACTGCACGCCGGCGTCGCGCAGCGGGGCATCGCGCTGCACTCGGGCGCGCCCTTCGCCTTCGAGGGCAGCGACGCCGCGCCCGCCGCGGACCGCCACCTGGTGATCTCGTTCGCGAACCTCGAGGCCGCGCGCGCGGACGCCTGCGCCGCGCGCCTCTCCGACGCCGTGCGCCGCGCGCAGCCGGCGCGCCGCAGGAGGGCCGGATGACGCAGCGACTCGACGGCTGGGGCTGGCTGCTGCTCGTCCTCGGCGTGGGCTCGATCCTGAACGCGCTCTGGATGCTCGCGGATCCGCTGCGCTGGTATCACGACCTGCCGGCCGGCGTCCCCGACACGGGGCCCTTCAACCCGCACTTCGTGCGCGACATCGGCGTCGCCTTCCTCGCGGTCGGCGTCGGCCAGGTGTGGGCCGCCTTCCGGCCTGCCTGGCGCGCGCCGCTCGTCGGCGTCGCCGCGATCTTCGCGGTCGGCCACGCGGTGCTCCACGTCTACGACACGGCGCGCGGCGCCGTGCCGTCCGATCACTGGTGGCTCGATCTGCCGGGCGTGTACCTGCCCGCGCTCGTGATCGGCTACGCCGCCCTCGTGTTTGCGCGCCAAGGAGGAGACCATGCGTCTCGCGCCCATCGAAAAGCCTGACAGCCTGCTCGTCCGCCTCGCCTACTGGATCTCGAAGCGCCAGCTCGGCGGCGTGATGTCGCCCATGAAGGTGCTCTACGCGCGGGTGCCGCGGATCCTGCGCACGACGATCTCGATCGTCCGCACGACGGACAGCCTCTCGCTCGACCCGGCGCTGAAGCTGCTGGTGACGACGCAGTCGTCGCTGCTCAACCACTGCACCTTCTGCGCGGATCTCCACCTCGCGCAGGCGGTGCAGGCGAAGCTAGGCCGCGAGCGCTTCCGCGATCTCCTGGATTTCGCGCAGAGCCCGCACTTCTCGGAGCGCGAGCGCGCGGCGCTCGCCTACACGCAGGAAGTCACGCGCGAGCGCAAGGCCAGCGACGCCACCTTCGAGCGGCTGCGCGCGCACTTCAGCGAGAAGGAGATCGTCGAGCTGACCTGGCTCAACGCCGTCGGCAACTACTTCAACCTGATGGCGGTGCCGCTCGAGCTCGAGTCGGACGGCTTCGAGGAGATCGCGTTGCGCCGTGCCCGGAGCGCGGCGTAGCCGGAAGAGAGACGTGGATCCCGAGCTAGGCTCGGGACCCACGATGTCCGGACCGCGGCCCGAAGAGTTCCGCCATCTCCAGGTGAAGGCGAACGGCATCCAGTTCCGCGTCGCGGAGGCCGGCGAGGGCGATCGCCTCGCGCTCTGCCTGCACGGCTTCCCCGAGTGCTGGTACTCGTGGCGCCACCAGATGCCGCTGCTGGCGCGCCTCGGCTACCGCGTGTGGGCGCCGGACCTGCGCGGCTACGGCGGGAGCGACAAGCCCGCAGGCGTCGCGGCCTACGCGATCGAGACCCTGATGGACGACGTCGCCGGGCTGATGGACGCGTCCGGCGCGCGCGAGACGGTGCTGATCGCGCACGACTGGGGCGGCATCGTCGCCTGGCAGTTCGCGACGCGGAAGCTGCGCCCGCTGGCGCGCCTCATCTGCATGAACATCCCGCACCTCGGGGCCGCGCTGGCCGCGACGTCGTGGCGCCAGCGCCTGCGCTCCTGGTACATGCTGTTCTTCCAGCTCCCGCGCCTGCCCGAGCGCATGCTGACCGGCCGCGACGGGCGCCGCATCGTCGACATGTTCCGCAAGAGCGCGCGCGTGCCGGCCGCATTCGACGACACCGACGCCGAGATCTACCGGCGCAATGCGCTCGTCCCCGGCGCCGCCACCGCGATGGTGAACTACTACCGCGCGCTGCTCGGCGGCGGCGGCTTCCGCCGCCAGATCGCGGCGGGCTTCCCGCCGATCGAGACGCCCACCCTTCTCTTGTGGGGCACCGAGGACATCGCGCTCGGCACGGAGCTGGTGCCGCCGACGTCGCGCTTCGTCCCGGATCTCACCGTGCGCTTCCTGCCGGGGATCGGCCACTGGGTGCAGCAGGAAGCGCCGGACACCGTGAACGCGATGATCGAGGCGTGGCTCACGGGCAGGCCCGTGCCCGGCGCGAGCGCCGTCTAGCCCGCGCCGGCGAGAAACCGCCAGGCGACGCCGAGCGCCGCGCAGACGCCGAGCAGCGGCAGCATGCGCACGTGGAAGGCGAAGGTCGCGACGACCGCGCCGGCGGCGATCGCCGCGGCCGCGGGGTCGATGCTCCCCCACGCGGGCACGTGGAGCTGGAGCCAGCCGTAGAGCCGGTCGTCGACGACAGCGAAGAGCGTGTGCAGCGAGAACCAGATCGCGAGATTCAGGATCACGCCGACGACCGCGGCCGTGATGCCCGAGAGCGCGCCGCGAAGCCACTCGTTCTCGCGCAGGCGCTCGACGTAGGGCGCGCCCGCGAAGATCCACAAGAAGCAGGGCACGTAGGTCACCCAGGTCGTGAGCACGGCCGCCAGCACGCCGGCCAGCCAGGGCGAGAGCGTGCCCGGGTCGCGGTAGGCGCCGAGGAAGCCGACGAACTGCACGACCTGGATCAGCGGGCCGGGCGTCGTCTCGGCCATGCCGAGGCCGTCGAGCATCTCGCGCGCGCTGAGCCAGCCGTAGCTCTCGACCGCCTGCTGGGCCATGTAGGCGAGCACCGCGTAGGCGCCGCCGAAGGTGACGACGGCGAGCTTCGAGAAGAAGAGCGCGATCTGGGTGAAGACGTCGTGTGCGCCGCGGAAGAGGAAGAGCGCCGCGACGGGCACGAGCCAGAGCGCGAGACATACGGCGGCCACGCGCGCCGATCGTGCGAGCGAGGGCTGCGTGTGCGGGAGCGCCTTCCGGTCGAGCAGCGCGTCGACGACGGGCACCGCGCCGGTCTGCACCTGCGGGCGCGGACCGCGGAAGACCTGCGGCGCGAGGCGTGCGCCGACGAGTCCGATGAGGCCCGCGGCGAACACGATCCACGGGAAGGGCAGCGCGAAGAAGAAGATGGCGGCGAAGGCGGCCGCGGCGATGCCCCACTGCACCGGGTGGCCGAGCGCGCGACGCGCGATGCGCACGAGCGCCTCGAGCACCAGCGCGAGCACGGCGGGCTTGATGCCGAAGAAGATCCCCTCGACGAGCGGGACCTCGGCGAAGGCGACGTAGCAGAGCGAGAGCGCCAGGATCGCCACGAAGCCCGGCAGCACGAAGAGAATCCCGGCGACGAGCCCGCCGGCGGTGCGGTGCAGCAGCCAGCCGATGTAGGTGGCGAGCTGCTGCGCCTCCGGGCCCGGCAGCAGCATGCAGTACGAGAGCGCGTGCAGGAAGCGCTCCTCGCCGATCCAGCGCTTCTCCTCGACGAGGATGCGGTGCATGACCGCGATCTGCCCCGCCGGCCCGCCGAAGCTCTGGAGCGCGACGCGCAGCCAGGTGCGGGTGGCCTCGGAGAACGGGATGCCGGATTCCGACACCGAGCCCCGTCACGCCCCGAGCTGCGCGAGCAGCGCGCGCGCGGAGTCGAAGAGCTTGGGCGGATCGGCGGCGCCGGGCGCCGGCGCCAGGATCTGGTGGCCGGGCGTCACGCGCATGCCGCTGCCCGCCTGCGTCATCAGGCGCAGCAGCCGCTCCGGGTCGACCTTCGTCTGCGGCGCCGCCGTCAGCACGAACTCGCCGTTCGCGAGGTCGATGCAGGCGACGCCGAGGCGGCGCGCCTGGATCTTCAGGCGGATCACCTGGAAGAGGCTCTCGGCCTCGAGCGGAAGCGGTCCGTAGCGGTCGAGGATCTCGTCGCGGATGCGGTCGACCTCGACGTCGTCGCGGCAGGCCGAGAGACGCTTGTAGAGCACGAGGCGCTGCGAGACGGAGTCGACGTAGGCCTCGGGCAGGCGCGCCGGCACCGGCAGGCGGATCTCCGGATCCACCTCCTCGTCGGCTGCTACGCCGCGCAGCTCGTCGATCGTCTGCTCGAGCATCTCCATGTAGGTGTCGTAGCCGACGGCTGCGAGATTCCCGGACTGCTCCGCGCCGAGCAGATTGCCGGCGCCGCGGATCTCGAGATCGAGATTGGCGAGGCGGAAGCCGCTGCCGAGCTCGGAGAGGTCCTGGATCGCCTCGAGGCGCTTGCGCGCGTCGGCCGAGAGGTTGTCGGGCGACGGCACCAGCAGATACGCGTAGGCACGGTGGTTGCTGCGGCCGACGCGGCCGCGCAGCTGGTAGAGCTGCGCGAGCCCGAGCGCGTCGGCGCGCTGGATCAGGATCGTGTTGGCGCGCGGGTTGTCGAGCCCGCTCTCGATGATGGTCGTGCACAGGAGCACGTCGGCCTGGCCGTGCATGAAGCGCAGCATGCGCGCCTCGAGCTCGCGCTCGGACATCTGCCCGTGCGCCACGATCAGCTTCGCCTCGGGCACGATCCTCGCGAGCTTCTCCTGCTCGAGGCCGATGTTCTGCACGCGGTTGTGCACGTAGAAGACCTGACCGCCGCGGCGCATCTCGCGCAGGATCGCCTCGCGCACGATCGGCTCCGAGAAGCGGCACACCTGCGTGCGGATCGCGAGCCGGTCGGCCGGCGGCGTGTCGATCACCGAGAGATCGCGCAGGCCCGCGAAGGCCTGCTGCAAGGTGCGCGGGATCGGCGTGGCGGTGAGCGTCAGCACGTCGACCGTCTTCTTCCACTGCTTGATGCGCTCCTTGTGCGCGACGCCGAAGCGGTGCTCCTCGTCGACGACGAGGAGCCCGAGATCGCGGAAGCGCACGTTCTTCTGGAGCAGGCGATGCGTGCCGATCACGACGTCGAGCGAGCCGTCGGCGAGCGCCTCCAGGGTCCGGCGCGATTCGGCCGGGCTCTGGAAGCGCGAGAGCGCGCCGAGCCGCACGGGCGAGCCCTCGAAGCGCTTGCGGAAGGTCTCCTCGTGCTGCTGGCAGAGGATGGTCGTCGGCACCAGCACGGCGACCTGCTTGCCGTCCATGGCGGCGCGGAAGGCCGCGCGCACGGCGACCTCCGTCTTGCCGAAGCCGACGTCGCCGCAGACGATGCGGTCCATCGGCTTCTCGCGCTGCATGTCGGCCAGCACGTCCTCGATGGCGGCGAGCTGATCGGGCGTCTCCTCGTACGGGAAGGTCGCCTCGAACTCCTCGAAGTGGCGGTCGCGCGGCGAGAAGGCGAACCCCTGCGCGACCTCGCGCGCCGCGTGTACGGCGAGCAATTCCTTCGCCATGTCGCGCAGCGCCTTGCGCACGCCGCGGCGCGCCTTCTCCCAGGTGACACCGCCGAGCTTGTCGATGCGCGGCACGTGGCCGTCGGAGCCGGCGTAGCGCGAGACCAGGTTGAGCCGGTGGACGGGGACGAAGAGGCGCGCCTCCTCGGCGTACTCGATGCGCAGGAACTCTCCGGCGACGCCGCGCAGGGTCAGGTCGACGAGGCCGCGGTAGATGCCGATGCCGTGCTCGGCGTGCACCAGGTAGTCGCCCGGCGAGAGCTGCGCGAGCGCGTCGATGGCGGCGCCGGCCGCGAAGCTCTGCGCGCGCCGCCGCGTCTTCTCGCGCGGGCCGAAGATCTCCTCCTCCGTGACGACGGCCAGCCGCGCGGCCGGCAGCACGAAGCCCTCGGTGAGCGGCGTCGCGCGCACCTCCACGCGGCCCGGCGACGACCAGCGCCACACCGCGCGCGGGTCGGCCGTCGCGCGCGATTCGATGCGGTACTCGGCCAGCAGCGCGCGCAGGCGCTCGGCATGCGAGAGCGACGGCGTCGCCAGCACGATCCGGTAGCGCGCCTCGCGCCACGCCGAGATCTGCGCGGCCAGCGGCGCCAGCGCCTGCTCTCCCGCGCGCGCCTTCGTGAGCTGGCGCCGCAGGTCCTCTTGCGTCTCGCAGTGGATCTTCAGGCTCGCGATGCCGTCGCCCTGCTCGATGTCGAGCCGCTCGAGCAGGACGGGATGGCGCGCGAGCAGCGCCTGCTCGAGCGCCTCGGGCGAGAGCGCGAGCGCATCGGGCGTCGCGACGAGGCGCCCGCTCTCGCGCGCGAGCTCGTGGTTCGAGAGTGCCTCCTCCGCGTAGCGGAGCAGCCGCGCGCGACCCGCGCCGAGATCGTCGACGACGACCTGCGTGTCCGCGGGCAGGAAGTCGAAGACCGTCTCCATGCCGCGCAGCAGCAGCGGCGCCAGCGCCTCGCCGCCCGGCGGCACGCTGCCGCGCAGCAGGGTGTCGACGAGCGCGTCGACGTCGCGCGCCGCCAGCCCCTGGTCCAGCGCCTCCTGGCGCAGCTCGGCCTGCCGCTCGATCACGAGCGAGCGCTCGATCAGCAGCTCGCGCGGCGGCGGCGCGACGACGTACGGGAGCGACGCCTGCGAGCGCTGGCTCGCCGGGTCGAACTCGCGGATCGACTCCACCTCGTCGCCGAGCAGCTCGATCCGCACCGGCAGCGCGCGCTGCGGCGGAAAGAGATCGAGGATGCCGCCGCGCACGGCGAGCTCGCCGCGCTCCTCGACGAGCGGCATGCGCGCGTAGCCGGCGGCGACCAGGGTCGCGACGAGCGCGTCGCGGTCGACGATGCGGCCCACCTCGAGGTGCACCGACTTGCCGCGCACGAACTCGCGAGTCGGCACGCGCGGCGCCAGCGCGGTCCACGGCGCGACGACGATCGGCGCGGCCTCGCGCGCGTTGCCGTTCTTCGCCGCCGGCTCCGCGGGCGGCGGGCTCGCGAGCCAGCGGTAGAGCACGTCCATGCGCTGCGCGACGAGGAAGGGCTGCGGCGAGAAGCGCTCGTACGGCTGCGTGTCGTAGCGCGGGAAGGCGCGCAGCCGGCCCTCGCCGGCGCGCTCGCCGAGCGCGGCGCGCAGGTCCTCGAGGAAGGCGTCGCCGTCCTTCGCGGTCGGCACGACGACGAGCACGGGGCGCGCGCCGTGCGCGCGCGCGAGCTGCGCGACGAAGGCCGCGCGCGCCGCCCCGCGCAGGCCCGAGAGCCGGGTCGTGCGCGTGCGCAGCGCGAGCTCGCTCGCGAGCTCGGCGAGGCCGTCGCTGCCTTCGATCTTTCGGACGGGTGTGCGCGTCATGCTGCGAATACACGAACGCCTCGCACCCGCCCGCGCGGCGGGGGGTGCGAGGTGAGGCAGCGGAGAGTAACAGCCCCGCGCGCGCCGCTACGGCGTCACCACGATCTTCCCGAAGAAGCGCCGCTCCTCGAGCAGGCGCACCGCCTCGATCCCGCGCGTGAGCGGCAGCACCTGGTCGATCACGGGCGCGAGCCGGCGCGTGCGCACGAGCTCGATCAGCGCGACGAGGTCCTCGCGGCGCCAGCCGTTCGAGCCGCGCACGTCGAGCTCGCCGGTCCAGACGAAGCGGAGATCGGTGCGGGCGTCGAAGCCGGCCGTCGCGCCGCACGTCAGCAGGCGGCCGCCGAGCTTCAGGCAGCGCAGCGACGAGGCGAAGGTGTCGCCGCCGGTGAAGTTCACCACGACGTCGTAGCCGCCGCCGCGCAGCATGCCGCCGGTCCGCTCGCGCACGTACGCGGCGAAATCGGTGCTGGAGTAGTCGATCGTCTCGTCGGCGCCGAGCTCGCGCAGGCGCGCGCACTTCTCGGCGCTGCCCGCCGCGGCGATGACGTAGGCGCCGCGCATCTTCGCCAGCAGCAGGCAGCTCGTGCCGACGCCGCCGCTCGCCCCGAGGATCAGGATCTTCTCGCCTTCCCGGAGCTGGCCGCGCGTGAAGAGCATGCGGTGCGACGTCCCGTAGGCGACGGGCAGGCACGCCGCGTCCACGTCGCGCACGTCGTCCGGCAGCGGAATCAGCTGCGAGGCGTCGACGACGCAGAGCTCCGCGAAGGCGCCGCGGCAGTTCTCGCCGAGCATGCGGATGCGGCCGGCCGCGCGGTCGACGAACGCCGGGTCGACCAGCACGCGCTGGCCCGGCGTCCAGCCCGCGACGCCCGTGCCGAGCGAATCGACCTCGCCCGCGCAATCTCCGCCCGTGATGCTCGGCAGCTCGATGCGGATGCCCGGCATGCCGCGCCGGCTGAAGACGTCGAGGTAGTTGAGCGAGCACGCGCGCACGCGCACGCGCACCTCGCCCGGCCCCGGCACGGGATCGGGGAAATCGCCGTAGCGCAGCACCTCGGGCCCGCCGTGAGCTTCGAAGAAGACGGCCTTCACGCGCAGCAGCTTCCCGTGCGCGCGAGGCGCGTGTCAATCGCGGCTACGCCGTCCGCGTGTCAATCGCGGCTGGGACGCCGATTCCGTCCGAACACGGCGAGGCCCGAGAGGCCGAGCCCGAAGAGCACCAGCGTGCCGGGCTCGGGAACGGGCTCGGAGTAGATGAAGTCGTCCATCGCGACGGCGTCGAAGAGCGGCCCGTCGCTAGGACCGAGCGCACCACTGCCCGTCGTGATGCGGACGCGTCCGATCTGCTCGCCGGAGTTGAAGAGCACGCCGATGAACGAGAAGCGCGCGTCGCCGGGCAGGCTCGGCGCGCCGAACGTCCCGAGCGGCGTCCCGATCGGAGAGAAGAACTGCATCGTCGTCGCGTTGGTGTCGACGTCCGAGAAGATCGCGCCGAAGGCCGAGACGAACGCGGGCGTGGCGCCGTTGCTGCCGGGGACGGAGAAGGTGATGTCGGTGATGTTGCTGCCGATCGGCGTGAACAGGCGCTCCAGGCTGAACGCCGCGAAGGTGGTGCTGTAGCTCGCGTTGCTGAACTGCGTGGCGAGGGCGGCGGGCGACGCCTGGATGAAGCCCGTGCCGGGCGTCGTCATGGTGGCGCCGCGCGTATTCGTGAAGGCGGTGAGCGGCGTGCCGCTCGTCGTGGGCGTCGTCGCGCCCGCGCCGTCCCAGTTGATCTCGCGCCGACCCGCTCCCGTGCCCGGGTTGTTGCCGTTGTTCGGATTTCCGACCGCCGCGCGGAACGCATCCACGGTGGCCTGGATGTCCGCCGCGACGACGCCCGCCGCCGACGTCGTGATCGGGGCGGCATGGAGCGGGCCGGAGAGGAGCAGGACCCCGAGAGCGCCGAGGGTCCGGCCGAGCCACCGGTGGGGATGCCGCATCGCAAGCCCTCCCGAGTAGAGGCGCACACATCGGTGCGCTCTCTCAGGTGGTCGGCGACGCTCATTTGTGGCACGCGGGTCGGTTTCAGGGAGCGGGGGCGGCCTCGCCGACGCTCACCCGGTCCTTGCCGTCGTAGGGAGGGGCAAACACCAGGTAGGCGATGGCGGGCTCGACGCCGCCGTTCGTGAAGGCGTGGGGAACGCCGCGAGGCAGGAACGTGATCGAGCCCTGCTCGATGGGGCGAATCTCCTCGCCGATCCGCATGGTGCCGTGCCCGCGCACGAGCACGACGAGCTGATCGTGGTGGTCGTGGCGGTGGAGCTGCTCGCCGGTGCGGATCGCCCCCACGTGGTGGCTCGTCTGCTCGCTCCGCCCGAGCTCCTCGACCCGGAAGTCCTGGTCCGGCGCCAGCGGCACCCTCGCGGCCAGCGAGGCGAGCGGCTCCTCGACGTGCGTGGCGAACGCGAGGTTCAGGACGGGCGCCGGGGCGCTCTGCGGCGCCGGACGGCATGCCGGAGCCGCCGCGAGGAGCGCGAGCAGCGCGAGCGCGGCACGCGCTATCAGGGTGTCGTGCATCACTCGAGTTCCTCCTGCGTCACTCCGAATAGAGAGCGAGTCTAAGGGAGATGCCGGAGGTGACGGTCGACCCGCGCTTCGCCGCCGCGCTGCTCGCGCTGGCCGGCGTGCTCTTCCTGGTGCTGGGCGTGCGCGCCGCGCGCGGCCGGCCCTTCCTGGCATTCGTGGGCTGGCTGGCGGCGCTCGGGCTCTTCGCCGTCGCCGCGCTGTGTGGCGCGCTCGCGCTCTCGATCCACGGCTACCGCGCGCTGACCCGTGAAGAGGTCGCGGCGGTGGTGGAGATCCAGCCGATCGTGCACCAGCGCTTCCTGGCGCACGTGACCCTCGCGGACGGCACGACGCGGAGCTTCGAGATCGCGGGCGACGAGCTCTACGTCGACGCGCGCGTCCTCAAGTGGCACCCGTGGGTGAACCTGCTCGGCCTCCACACGCACTACGCGCTCGATCGCATCGGCGGGCGCTACCTCGACATCGAGGACGAGCGCAACGAGAAGCGCACGATCCATTCGCTGGTCGACGGCCAGCGGCTCGACGCCTTCACCCTGCGCCGCGAGCACGAGCTGCTCGCCCCGCTCGTCGACGC
>DASUFZ010000019.1:0-15336 GCA_036274295.1 Myxococcota bacterium | reverse complement strand
GGCTCCTTGATGAATCGCGCCGTAGGGCGGGAAATGCCGACCCCGGGTCTCCGAGAGATCCGGGGGGCCAGCACTCTACCCGAATCGGCGCCCGGAGTGGGACGTAGCGCATCCGGAAAAATTCGCGCTGCGGGCGCGTCGAGCTGGCGGAGAGGGAGGGATTCGAACCCCCGAGGCACTTGCGCGCCTAGCGGTTTTCAAGACCGCCGCCTTCGACCGCTCGGCCACCTCTCCACGAAACGGCGACAGGCTAGCTCTCGGGGCGTCGAGAACGTGAACCGCTGCATCATTGCGGCGAGGCCGCCCAGGCCAGACCGCGGCGCAGCAGCTCGTAGTAGACGGGCTCGTTCCAGGCGCACCGCTCGACGCGCGGGTAGACGTCCATGATCGGGCGCATGTCGTGGCGGCCGCGGCAGTGGCCGAGCGTGTTGTAGAGCACCGCACCGCGGCCCACGCGGCGCAGGTACACGACGAGACGGGGCGCGTCGACGGGCCAGCTCTTCTCGACGAAGCCCGGCGTCTCGCCGGTGAAGCGCGTCTCGAGCAGCGCCTCGTTCTCTCCGTGGTACTCGCAGAGATACAGCTCGTCCTCCACGTCGAAGTCGGCGAGGCCCGCCAGCAGCGGATGCTCCGGCTTCGCCACGTGCACCCGGAAGCGGCCGATCGGCGGATGCGCGAGGAACTGGCTGCCGAGCGTCTGCATGAGCAGCGCGTGCGTGCGCGGGCAGGCCACGCCGTTGCGCGTGAAATCCATCACCGAGTTGGTGCCGTGTAGCGCCAGCCAGCGCCCACCCGCCTCGACGAAGCCGGCGAGCGCGCGCTGCTGCTCTTCGCTGGCTCTCACGTCGCAGGTGTAGGTCACGAGGAAGTCGGCGTCGCGCAGGGCGGCGAGGTTGGCGTAGTCCTCGGCCACGCGCGTGCGCACGTCGGGGTTCTCGCCGAGAAGCTTCAGCAGCTCGACGCGCGCGAAGTCGAAATCGTGGTACTTCCCGCCGCACACGAGCAGCGCGCGCAGGGGAGCGCTCACGCCGCGCGCCGCGAGAAATCGAGGTGCAGCTCGGCGAGGCCGCGCAGCAGCACGGAGGGCTTGTGGCGCGGCGCGGCGTGTCCCGCCGAGAGCCGGAAGCCCTCGAGTCGCTCGAGCAGCGCGCGGAACGCGAGCGCCATCTCCTTGCGCGCGAGATGCGCGCCGATGCAGAAATGGATGCCGTGCCCGAAGGCGAGGTGCTCGGCGGCGTTGGGGCGGCGCACGTCGAAGCGGTCGGCGTCCGGGAAGCGCGACTCGTCGCGGTTGGCCGACGCGAAGCGCAGCAGAAGCATCGAGCCTCCCGGAATCGCCACGCCGCCGAGCCGCGCGTCGCGCTTCGCCTTGCGCCACATGCTGGCGGTCGGCGTGGCGAGGCGCAGGACCTCTTCGACGAGATTCGGGATCAGCGCGGGGTCGCTCCGTACCAGCGCCTCCTGATCGGGGTGCTGCGCGAGCAGCAGAAGACCCTCGGCGATCGCTGCGGCCGTCGTCTCGTTGCCCGCCACGAGGATCTGCTGGAGGATCGAGAGCGTCTCCGGCATGTCGAGCGAGCGCTCGCCCTCGAGGCGCGCGCGCACGAGGTCGGAGATGATGTCCTCGCGCGGCCCCTGCTTCGCCTCCTCGACGCGCGCGGCGAAGTACTGCTGGAACTCGAAGATGCGGCGCACGGCCTCCTTCGCGTCCTCGCCCGATGCCATGCCCGAGAGCTGCGCCGTGAAGCCGTCGGTCCAGCGCTTGAACTTCGGCAGGTCGCCGCGCGGAACACCGAGCTGGTCGGCAATCACCGTGAGCGGAAGCAGCACCGAGAACTGCGAGAGCACCTCGAAGCGGCCGTCGGCGGAGAAGCGGTCGATCAGCGCGTCGGCCAGCTTGGCGATGCCCTGCTCGAGCCCCTCCACGCGCCGCGGTGTGAAGGCCTTGTTGACGAGTCCGCGGAAGCGGCGGTGCTCCGGCGGGTCCGCGGTGAGCATGGTGTCGACGCCCGGGTACGACTTCTGGCTCATCTCGAGCAGCTCGGCATCGGCGGCAATCCCTGCCAGCGCGCCGCCGCCCATCGCGGGCGCGAAGCGGTTCGAGAAGGTCTCGAAATCGCGCAGCGCCTCGAGCACCAGGTCGTAGCTGGCGACGTGGAAGATGCCGGTGAAGGGATCCCGGAAGACGGGCGCTCGCTCGCGCAGCGCCCGGTAGTACGCCCAGGGCGACTCGAGGACGGCCGGATCGAACGGGTGGGTCTTCGCCAGATCGAGCTGCATGCCGCGCCTACTTGTGGAGCCAGCGCCCGAGCAGGGCGTGGAAGTGGCGGATCTTGACCTCCTGGTAGCGCCCGAACGTCACGTGCGTGTGGCGCGCCGCGTGGAGCCCGCGCTGGACCTTCGCCAGGTTGAACGTGTCCTGGTCGAAGACGCGCGTCAGGAAGCCGAGCTCGGGCGCGTTCGTCCAGCTCTCCTCCTCGCCGAGCCAGTGCACCTGCGCCGGCTTCGGGCGCCGTCCGCGGAAGGGCGCCAGGTAGATCACCTCCATGATGCAGCGGTCGGGATCGTGACCTCGCGGGCGGAAGCGGTACACGATGCGGTTGTACGCGCCCCATGGGTGGAAGTTCGGGAACAGCGTGTAGTAGAACGAGTCGGCGAGCTCGGCGTCGCTGAGGTCGTTCACGCTCGCGACGGCGCCCTGGAGCTGCATGCGCGCGGTGAGCGCAAGGGTCTGGCGCGCGGTCATGCCAGCGGGGACGTGCAGCTGCGGCTCCGCGTCGAGGCTCCGCGTGAGCATCGAGTCCAGCATGTCCTGCTCGCTCGGCTGCCACGCGAGGTGCGGGCTCGGCGTCATGTTGGCCGTGATCGCGCGCGAGAAGTTCCCCCACACGTCGTACTGCGAGTTGGCATCTCCGATCCCCGCAAGGAGCTGCGGGTGGGTCGCCACCACGTGGTAGGCCTCCATGAAGGCCTCCTGCGCCACCTTCCAGTTGCAGTGCAGCGGCTTCGCGACGTGCGCCTCCTTGTAGCGCTGCTCGAGAGGCCAGCGCTCGAAGTGGCGCGAGAGCTCGCCGAGATGGCGCTCGAGGGGCTCGCAGTTCGGGTCCATGTTCACGAACACGAAGCCACCCCAGGTGCCGACCTTCACCTCGGGCAGGCGGTAGTGAGCCGGATCGGCATGCGGGAAGTCCCAGCTCGCGGGAACACACTTCAAGGTTCCGTCGAGGTTCCAGGTCCAGCCGTGGAAGGGGCAACGGATCTGCTCGACGCGTCCGTCGCACTCCCGCAGGAGACGCCCGCGGTGCAGGCACGCGTTGGGGAAGGCGCGGATCTCGCCGGGCGCCGAGCGCATCACGATCAGCGAGTCGTCGGCGATCTCGTAGACGACGTGGTCGCCGACCTCGGGGATCTCCTCCTCGCGGCAGGCCATCTGCCATACCCGGCGCCAGAGCAGCTCGACTTCGAGATCGTGAAAGGCGCGCGAGATGTAGCGCTCGATCGGCACCTTCTGGACCGACACGTCGGCCGGCGCCTGCCAGCGCAGCACCTCGGGCACGGCCCGCGTGTCGCCATCGAGGAGCTGCTGGTAGGAGAGACCCGGCGAGCGGGCGCCGCGGGTCGGAGTCGAGGCAGTGGCCACGGTGTCCACGCTCAGTACGCGACGCGCTTGGTGAAGCCGCCGTCGACCACGAGGTTGGCACCCGTGACGTATCCGGCCGCGGGGCTCGCCAGGAAGACGACGCAGCGCGCCACTTCCTCCGGCGTGCCCATGCGGCCGAGTGCGCACTGAGCGAGCGCGCGCTCGTAGATCGCGGGCATCGCCTTCTGGAGCATCTGCCAGTTGCCGCCCTCGAAGTAGATGGGCCCTGGCGAGACCACGTTCACCCGGATGCCGCGCGCCGCGAGCGCCTGGGAGAGGTCGCTTGCGTGCGCGATCAGCGCCGCCTTCATCGCGTTGTAGGGCTGGGGCACCCCGAGGTACTCGAGCGCCGCCGTGCTCGAGATGAAGACGACGCTCGCCGCATCGGACTGCGCGAGAGCGGGAATCGCGGCCTGGACCGCGCGCGCCGAGTGCATCAGGTCCACGTCGAAGTTGGCCTGCCAGGCCTTCTCGCCCATACCGGCTCCGCCGCTCGCGTTGCACACGAGCACGTCGAGGCCGCCCAGGGCTTCCGCCGCCTCGCCGACGAAGCCGCGCAGCGCGTCGCCATCGCCGACGTCGAGCGCCTTCGCGAAGACGCGCACGCCGCGCGCCTGGAGCTCCTTGCTGGCCGACTCGAGTCCACCCGCGCCGCGCGCGCAGAGCGCAATGTCGACGCCCTCGTCGGCGAGCGCGCGCGCGATGGCGAGGCCGATGCCGCGCGAGGCGGCGGTCACGAGGGCCTTCCGGCCGCGAAGTCCGAGGTCCATGGTCGTCGTCCTCCGATCGGGAAGTGCGCCGCCCGCAGGAGCGGGAGGCGCCGAAACCGAATTGCGTCGCTGGGGCGGAGCGGGGCCCGCGCCGCCGACCCAGCCGAGCAGGTGCGGGTCCGCGTCGCGCAGCTCGCCCGAGCGCCAACGGCCGTCCGGATGGAAGAGGCCGCTCCGCCCGTCCTCTTCGGTCACGCGCACGAGGTGGTTCTCCGCCGTCTCGTAGATCGCGCCCGTCAGGGGGTGTCGGAGCTTCACGTCGCCCTGCGCAGCGCCGCACGGCGCGGCCGCCGGCGAGGCGACGCGACCACCGGCTCCGCAAGCTCCGCCTGGGCGGCGCGCGCCGAGCTCTCGACACCGGAGCGCGCCTCGCCGAGCGCGACGCCGAGCAGCAGCAGGCTCGCCGCGTGGAGCATCGCGGCGCGCAGGCCGGAATCGCCGAGGCCGCCCTGCGACCAACGCACCGACGCGCTGACACAGGAAGCGGTGATCTGCCCCGCGAGCAGCTCGGCGTCGGCCCAGGCCTGGAGCTGGCCCAGGCGGCGCATCTCGGCGAGCTCCTCCGCGAGCGCGCGCGTGAGCGACGAGACGAAGCGCTCGCGCACCGGTCCGGTCTCGCGCGCCACCGCGAAAGCCTCGAGCAGCGCGCGGTGGTAGCTCGACTGGTTCGTCATGTTCTCGGCGCAGCGCTCGACCAGCGCGAGCACGCGCCGCCAGCCGCTCGGCGCCTGTTCGCGCACGGTGAGCTCGAGCAGCTCGCGGAAGGGGCCGAGCGCGGCGGTGGCGAGCAGCTCGTCCTTGCCGCCGAACTGGTTGTAGAGGGTGGGGACGGAGACCCGACAGCGCCGCGCCAGGTCGCGCATCGTGACCGCGCGCCAGCCGCGCTCGGCCACGAGCTCGCGGACCGCAGCGAGAATGCGCTCGCGCCGCTCGAGCATCTGCTCGGTGACGAGATCCACTCTCCATGTGTACAACGATCGCTTGCACGAAATCAAATGGATTAAACTCGTTCAATCCGAGCGCTCCGGCAGGAGAGTCGATGCGCGACGCGAAACCCTTCCACCGCTGCAAGGCGCTCGTCGAGATGGCGCGCCGCAACCTCGCGCACGTGAAGGCGGGGACGATCGACCAGGCGCCGTCGGTCGAGCGCGTGCCCGCCCACCACTACTGCGATCCGCAGCGCGCGCGCGCCGAGCGGGACCGCATCTTCCGCCGGCTCCCGCTGGTGCTCGGCTTCTCGTGCGAGCTCCGGGAGGCGGGCGCCTACAAGGCGATCGAGGCGGCCGGCGTGCCCGTGCTGCTGGTGCGCGGCGAGGACGGAGCCGTGCGCGCGTTCGTGAACGCGTGCAGCCACCGCGGCGCGATCGTGGTGGAGGGCGCCGGCTGCGCGCGCCGCTTCAGCTGCCCCTATCACGGCTGGACCTACGGCGCCGACGGCCGCCTGCTCGGGATCGCGGACCGTTCCCACTTCGGCGAGATCGACGCGGCCCGCCTCGGTCTCACTGCATTGCCCTGCGCCGAGCGCGCCGGCCTGGTCTTCGCCGTCCTCCGGCCCGGCGCGCCGCTCGACCTCGACGGGTTCCTGTCGGGATACGGCGAAGTGATCGAAGACCTGGGCCTCGAGCGCTGCCACCTCGTCGGCAGACAGGCGATCGCCGGACCGAACTGGAAGCTCGCCTACGACGGCTACCTCGACTTCTATCACCTGCCGATCCTGCACCGGAACTCGTTCGGACCGCGCATGCCGAGCCAGGCGCTCTACGACGCCTTCGGCCCGCACCAGCGTGTGTCGGCGCCGGACCGCCGGCTCCTGCGCCTCGAAGCGCTGCCGGAGGAAGAGTGGGATCTCGAAGCCCTCGTCGGGGGAGTCTGGACGGTGTTCCCGCACGTCTCGATCGCCGACTTCCAGGCGGGCGGCAAGATCTACATGGTCTCGCAGCTCTTTCCGGGAGAGGGCGTGGGCGAGTCGCTCACGATCCAGAGCTTCCTCGCGACGACGGCGCCGGACGACGCGGGGAAGGCGGAGATCGCCCGGACCATGCAGTTCCTCCTGCAGGTCGTGCGTGACGAGGACTACGCGACGGGGCTCCGCATCCAGCGCGCGCTCGAGGCCGACCCGAACCGCGACGTGCTCTTCGGTCGGAACGAGTGGGGAGGCCAGCGCTTCCACCGCTTCGTCGCGGCGCTGCTCCAGGCCGAGGACTCCGAGCTGCCGGCGCTCTTCACGGCCGGCGTCGACTGAAGTGAGCGCGGCGCGCCTGGCCGCCAGCGCTCACGCGTCCGCCAGCCAGCTCCCGTGGAATCCGTTCGGGACGCGCTGCGGCAGCGCGACCCGGGCGAGCGGCCGGCTCGCCATCCGGCTCGCGTCGAGCACCCAGAGCTCGCTGCCGTTCGTCGCGGCGTCGTGCACGTAGGTGAGCAGGTAGCCCTCGTCGCTGCCCGGGTCGGCGCCGCGCGCCGGCACGAAGACGACCTCGCCGGCGGTCCTGCCGGGACCGCAGTCGTGCAGTTCGCTCCGCCCCGTCGCGAGATCGCTCTTCAGGATGCCCGCGAAGGCGGGGCTCTCGGAGGGCCCGGGCGCGAGGCCGAGCGTGTAACCGAAGCGGTGCTTCCGGCCGACGACCGCGTCGGCGACGCGCGGGAACTCCATCGGGCGCTCGTCGAGGGTCTCCTCCTTCACCGCGCCCGAGGCGAGATCGAAGCGGAAACGATGCAGCGAGAGCTTCCCCGTGCTCACCTGCAGGTCGCCGGTCTTGCGGAAGACCTCGCTGTTCCGGCACGCGTCGAGCACGACGGTGTTGCCGTCGTCGTAGGCGTTCAAGGTGTGGAAGACGAAGCAGGGCTCCACCGCGAACCAGCGCACGTCCCGATCGGAGCCGTTGCGCGGCATCACGCCGATGCGCGCGGGGTAGTCGTCGCTCCAGGAGAAGGGCATGGCTCCCGCGAGCGCGTCCTTCAGCGAGAAGACCACCGGCAGATCCAGGAAGAGCACGTGCTGCGTCGTGATCGCGAAGTCGTGCATCATCGTCGGGCCGCCGACCTGGATCTCCTCGCTCTGGACGAGCCGGCCATCCGGCGAGATGCGGAGATACACGAGGTAGGGCGGGAGCTGGCCGTAGCCGAAGGCGATCAGCTCGCCGGTTGCGGGGCAATGCTTCGGGTGCGCCGTGAAGGCGGAGCGGAGCTTCCCGTCGAAATCCGTGCAGCCGAGCGTCTCGAGCTGCTCGTCGACGACGTACGGAAACGATCCCTCCTCGAGCGCGAGGATCCTTCCGGCGTGCCGGATCACGTGCGTGTTCGCCTTCGAGACGCTGCGGTCGATCTCGCCGCGTTCGGAGATCCGCTGCACAGCGGGGTTCGCGAGGTACGGCGTCTTCACCCAGCGGTTGCGGTACCAGACCGCGCGCCCGCGCTCGAGACGGACGCCGTGCAGCATGCCGTCGCCGAGGAACCAGTGCGGCGAGTCGCCGGTCTTCGGGTCGGGCGCCTGGCGCACGTAGAGCCCGCTCAGCTCGGGCGGCAGCGCGCCCTCGACGGGCAGGTCGGCGGCGGTCACTTCGCGTCCGACCGGTGCGAAGTTTCCGGTGAGGTGGAAGGGCTTCTCGGCAGCGGCGCTCATGAGGATCTCCTTGGGTTCGAGCTAGACCACGGTGTCGCCGGCGTCGATCACGAGCTCGGCGCCGTTCACGTGCCTGGATTCATCGGATGCGAGGTAGAGCACGAGGTTCGCCACGTCGTCGGGCTCGCCGAGCCCGAGCGCGCGACGCGCGGCCTGCGGATCCTCGGCGTCCGCGAGGCGGATGCCGCGCGTCTCGGCGAGAGCCTTCTGCACCATCGGCGTGTCGATGCTGCCGGGGTGCACGGAGTTGCAGCGGATCCCGTTCTTGCGCGTGCGGCAATGGATGGCGATCGCCTTCGTCAGCGAGCGGATGCCGCCCTTCGCGGCCGAGTACGCGAGGAAGGGCGGGATGCCGACCAGCGCGGCGGTCGATGACATGTTGACGATCGAGCCGCCACCGCTCGCCGCCATGGCGGGGATCGCAGCGCGACAGCCGAAGAAGGTGCCGTCGAGGTGCACGGCCAGGGTGCGGCGCCAGATCTCGGTGGTGGTGTGCTCGATGTCCGCGACGATCGCGATGCCGGCGTTGTTCACCAGCACGTCGAGGCGGCCGTAGCGCTGCACCACGCCGGCGACGAGCGCCGCCCAGGAATCCTCGTCCGCGACGTCCTGCCGCACGAAGTGCGCGTCGAGCTCTCGCGCGAGGGCACTTCCGGCGGCCGGTCACGATCGCGACCTTGCCCGCGACCCGGCTCACCGCTGCACCAGCTCGAGGACCGTCCCGTCCGGATCCTTGAAGCACACGAAGCGCGCGTTCGAGCCCGAGCTCGGCGGCATCTGTGCGGGCTTCGAGAAGAACTCGGCGCCCGCAGCTAGGTGGACCATGCCGGTGATCGACATGCTCAACCTCGCTCCGGGTCGTTCAGGTCGGCGGGGCCGAGGTACGTGACGAGCAGCTCGCGGCGCGCGAAGCGCCAGCGACCGTCGGCGCAGCGCACGTAATCGTCGCGGTAGCGCGCCACGTTCTGTCCGCCGCCGCCCCGCACGCCTTGCAGGAACTCGAAGACCAGCCAGCGCCCACGGCCGCGCGCGCCATCGACCTCGACGATCCCGTCGGTCGCCTGTTGCACCGCCCAGCGCACGCCGGAGAGCAGCTCCCTGTAGTGCGCGAGGATCGCAGCGCGCCCGCGCAGGGTCCGACCGAGCACGACCCACTCGGCATCCTCTGCCCACGCGTCCAGCCAGGCCTCGTCGTCTCGCTCCGCGATCGCGTGGCAGTAGCGGGCAACCAGATTCCGGATCGCTCGATCGTCGTCCATGGCGCCCGCTCCATCGTGGCTCGCCGTGAAGAAATCCGCGCGCGGCGTGAAGGTCCTGTCGTAGACCGGCTCGTGCAGATCGACCCGGTACTTGCTGTTGTCGGCGCTCTTCAGGCCGATCCGGCCGAGCGCGGCGCGCATCTTCAGGTAGTTGGCGTGCTCGAAGTGCGCGGCCAGGCTCGCCTCGTCCTGCCACAGCTCGTACACGCAGATGCGTCCGGAGACACAGGGATCGGCCGAGAATACGTAGGCGTGGCAACCCGGCTCCTCCTCCCGCGTCTTCTTCTGGAGCACGGCCGCGAGCTGCAACGCCTCGTCGCGCCGGCTCGCGTCGGCGAGATCGATCGTTCCGGCGATGATGATCATCTTCGACACCGTCCTACTTGCCCGTGAGCCGCGCGACGACCGGCGCGAAGGCATCGAGCGCTGCATCGCCCACCGTCACGTAGCTGATCCCGTACTGCTCGCGGCGCCGCTGGAGCTCGTCGCACACCGCGTCGACGCTGCCGAACAGGCCGTGGGGATGGCGCAGCATCTCCTCGGCGCCGATTCCCATCGCTCGGCCCATGCCGGCGGCGATCTTCTCCGCGCCGGGCTGCACGAAGGTGAAGTAGGCGCCGATCTCGAGCTCGAGCGCAGCGAAGCGCGCGCCGGCCGCGGCCTTCACCCAGCCGATCTTCTCGGCGGTTGCGTCGGCGCAGCCCGAGCGCACGCCGTCGGCGCCGAGCACGCCGGAGCGGTTGTCGAAGTTGAGGCTCACGATGTCGGCCTCGCGCGCGGCCAGAGACAGCACCCGCCTGCCACCGCCGCCGATCATCAGCGGCGGGAATCGGCGCTGCGGCGCGCCGGCGAAGCCCGCGAGCCGGATGTTCTTCCCTGCGATCGCGACCTCGTCGCCGGAGAAGAGCGCGCGGAAGGCGCCGATCGTCTCCCCGAGCCGCGCGATGCGCGCGCCCGGCGGGTCCATCGGAATGCCGAGCGCATCGTATTCGGCCGCGAGCCAGCCAGCCCCGAGACCCAGCTCCAGGCGGCCGTCCGAGAGCAGGTCGATCGTGGCCGCCTGCTTCGCGAGCACCGCGGGATGCTGGTAGTCGATGCAGAAGACGCGGCAACCGACCTTGAGCAGGGTGGTGGAGTCGGCCGCCGCCATCATCGCCGGCACCGCCGCGAGCTGCTGGATCGGGTGGTTGCTCTTCGCGATCGCGGGGCCAGGGCCGATCACGTGATCCGCGAGATGCAGCGCCGAGTAGCCGAGGCCCTCCACGCGCTTCGCGCGCTCGCGCCAATCCCGCGCCGAGTCGGCGCTGAAGGACTGCACGGCGAAGCGGAACGGGCGAGCCATCGAGCCTCCTCAGGCGCGCGGATCGACGAGGATCTTGATCTCCGACGGCGAGCCGTGGAGGCGCTCGAAGGCGTCCGCCAGTCCGTCGAGGCCGACCTTGCTCGTGTGCAGAGGAGCGAGCCGGAGGCGGCCGTCCTGCACGAGCCCCATCGCGAGGTCGAACTCCTCGTGCAGGTAGCCGAGAGAGGCCACCAGCCGGATCTCGTTCACGAGCCAAGTGCCCGGCGTGATCTGCGCCGGACCGTTCGCGAGGCCCACCAGCGAGACGACGCCGCCGCGCCTCACGAGCGACGCGGACTGATCGATCGTCGCGGGAATGCCGGCGCACTCGAAGACGACGTCGGCGCCGAGCGGCCCGAGCACCTCCCTCACCCGCGCGGAGACGTCCTCGCGCCCCGGATCCACGGCCGCTCGAGCGCCGAGCTCGCGGGCCTTCTCGCGCCGCGCGGGATGCGGCTCGACCATGACCACGGCGCCCGCACCGGCGGCCTGCGCGCACTGCTGCGTGAGCAGGCCGATCGGCCCGGCGCCGAGCACGACGCAGCCGTCGCCGAGGCGCAGCGGTGTACGGCGCACGGCGTGCAGCGCGACGGTTGCGGGCTCGAGCATCGCCGCGGCTTCGTCGCTGATGCCCGCCCGCACGCGCACCAGCCGCGCCGCGTCGACCGCGATCGCGCGCGCGAAGCCACCGTGCGGTGCGGCCAGCCGGTCGAGGCCCAGCATGCCCGCGAGCGCGTTGCTGCACCACGCGCCCCGGCCGCTGCGGCATTCGGCGCACCTGCCACACGCCGGGGCGATGCCGATCGCCACGCGGTCGCCTTCCTTCACGCGCTCGACGCCGGCACCGCGCGCGGCCACGATGCCCGCCCACTCGTGCCCGCAGATGGCGGGGTTGTACTTCGCGCCGCTCGCCCAGGCATGCAGGTCCGTGCCGCAGATCCCGCAGAAGGAGATCTCGACCACGGCCTTGCCGGCTGACGGCTCGGGCTCCGGCATCTCGCGCAAGCTGATCTCGCGCCTGCCCGTGACGAGCCCCACTCGCATCATCGCTTGCCCATAAAGCTACCGCGAGTATAAAATCGGCCGCATGCGCGGCGCCAGACCCGAGGTCGGTCGGAACCGGGCGGGCGGCGGCCGCGGCGCTCGCAACACGGTCGTCACGCGCCGCGGCAGGCCGCCGCGCACCGATCGCGAGCGGCTGCTCGACGCGGCGGAACGCGCGATCCGCCGCGCCGGGCCGCAGGTGTCGCTCGAGCGCATCGCCCGCACGGCCGGCGTCACCAAGCCGGCTCTCTTCGCGCACGTCGGCGACCGCCGCGCGCTCGTCCACGGCCTCGCCGAGCGGCTGCTCACGCGCATCGAGACGGCCGTGCAGACGGCGCTCGTCGGGCGCGAGGGGCGAGCCGCGCTCGAGCACATGATCCGGGCGCAGCTCGACACGATCGCGGCAGATCGCCACGTCTACGCCTTCGTGAACGGCGCGGGCGCGGGTGACACCACCTTGGCGAGCACGCTCACCTTCGCGCGGCGCGCCGCCGCGCCGCTCGCCGCAGGCATCGCGGAGGCACGCGTTCGCGCCGGGGAGGATCCGGCACCCGCGGAGCCCTGGGGCATCGCGATCATCGGGATGCTGCACATGGTGGGCCTCTGGTGGCTCGGCGATCGCGACCGCCAGGTCGACGCCGCGCGCCTCGCTGCGCAGCTGACCGACTTGCTGTGGAACGGCCTCGCGCCGCCCATCCCGAACGAGCGAAGCTGAGCATGGCCCGGACCCACGACCACGAGATCGTCTCGATCTACCCATTCAGCGACACCGAGATCGATCAGCTGATGAACGCCTCACAGGAGTGCGTGCTGATGTGGGCGACGAAGGACGGCTGGCCCGTCGGCGTGACGCACACCTTCCTCTGGGACGGCGGAAGGATCTGGCTCACGTTCGCCTCGCATCGCCATCGCGCCGAGGCGATCCGGCGCGACAACCGCGTCTCGGTGAACGTCAGCAGCGCCGGCTATCCCGCCGGCTGCCCGCCGTCGCTGCCGCGCGGCGCGATCACCTTCAAGGGCCACGCGCAGTTCCACGATGACGAGAAGACCAGGCACTGGTTCTACACGGCGCTCTCGAAGAAGCTGAATCCCGACAACCCGGCCGGCGAGAAGTCCTTCTGGAGCCTTCTCGACTCGCCGCTGCGCACGGTCCTGTCCATCACGCCCGTGAAGCGGATCATGTACAACGCCAGAACCGCGGGCGCGCACATGACCGGCCGGATCGAAGAGAGCGATCTCGGGCCGCGCCTCCCGAGCGACGCCGTGCGCATGAACGAGGAGCGAGCGCGGCGAGGGCTGCCGCCGCGCTGATGCCATGCCTGCCGAGCCGCCCCTTTCGGTATCGTCGGCGGGCATGAAGCATCGAGTCATCGTCTGGGGCACCGGGTTCGTCGGGAAGATGGTGCTGCGCGATCTGATCCCGCATCCGGATTTCGAGCTCGTGGGCCTGATCGTCCAGAGCAAGGAGAAGGTCGGGAAGGACGCCGGCGAGATCGCCGGGACGGGCGTGCGCACCGGCGTGCGCGCGACCGACGACGTGGACGCCGCCCTCTCCGTCGACGCCGATGCCGTCGCCTACTTCGCCAACGCCGACATCCGCCAGATGGAGGCGATCAAGGACATGGCGAAGCCGCTCGCGCGCGGCATCGACGTGGTCAACACGTCGGTCTTCCCGCTGATCCACCCGAAGAGCGCGCCGTCCTCGTTCGTCGCGCCGATCGAGCGCGCGTGCAAGGAGGGAGGATCATCCTTCTTCACGACGGGCATCGACCCGGGCTTCTGCCAGGACCTCATCCCGATGACGCTCATGGGTCTGACCGGACGCGTCGACCGCGTGCGCATCCAGGAGATCCTCGACTACTCGACCTACCCGAACCCGCGCACGCTCTTCGACATCATGGGCTTCGGCCGCCCCGTCGACGACGCGAAGGTGCTCCAGCTCCAGCCGGGCGCGCTGCGCTTCGCCTGGGGCTGCGCCGTGCACATGCTGGCCGAGGGCCTCGGCGTGACGCTCGACGAGATCCGCGAGGTGCACCAGCGGCGCGGCGCCGAGCGCCAGCTCGACCTCGCCGTCGGCACCGTGAAGAAGGGCATGACGGCGGGCCTGCGCTTCGAGCTGCAGGGCATCGTCGGCGGCGAGCCGCGCATCGTCGTCGAGCACGTGACGCGGCTCGCCAAGGACGTCGCGCCCGACTGGCCCGGCAGCGACAAGGGCGACGTCTACCGCATCCTCGTCGACGGCAGCCCGAACATCCGCGCGGAGATCGCCTTCCGCGGCGAAGGCGACGACGCCAACGCCGGCGGGTGTCTGTCGACGGGCATGCGCGCCATCAACGCGATCCCCGCCGTCTGCGCGGCCAGGCCGGGCCTGCTGACCCCGTTCGACCTGCCGCTCATCTCCGGGCGGATGCGCTGACGGCTACTCCGCCGTCGCCGGGTCGATCTTCGCCTTGATCTCCGAGATGCGGTTCGCGGGGAAGCCCGAGAGCTTCGCGTGCTCGCGGATCGCCGCCTCGTCCTTCGCCAGGTAGACGCAGTAGGTCTTGTCGGCCACGACGAACGACTCGATCCACTGCACGTCCTCGAGCTTCGCGAGCGCCGCGTTCGACGTGCGCGACGCGTCGCGCAGCCCCTTTGCATCCATCGACCCCACGCCCGGGATCTCTCGCTCGATCATGAAACGCCGCATGGTGGCTTCTCCTTCGGGAAGCAGGATCGCGCGGGCGGCTCCTCGACACGAGATGGCAGATCTGACAGAGTAAGGTGGTGATCCTGCCAACGGCCACGAGGAGGCGCGCGTGATCCGGGTGACGGTCCTGCTGCTCGACGGCGGCCATGGCTCCACGGCGGTAGCACCCCTCGAGATCTTCGGGGCGGCGGGCGTGCTCTGGCAGGCGCTGCGCGGAGAGGACGCGCAGGCGCGCTTCCAGGTCGGCTCGGCCTCGCTGGACGGCCGTCCGGTGCGCTGCGAAGGCGGGCTCCGCCTCGGCGCCGAGCGCGCGCTCGCGCGCGTGCGCGGCAGCGACCTGATCGTCGTGCCCTCCTTCGGCCTCGACGTCGACGGCGCGCTGCGCCGCTTCGCGCGCGTCGTGCCGTGGCTGCGGCGCCAGCACGCGCGCGGAGCCTCGCTCGCCGGCATCTGCTCCGGCGTCGCGCTGCTGGCCGAGACGGGCCTACTCGACGGCAAGCCCGCGACGACGCACTGGGCGCTGGCCGAGAGCTACGCGCAGCGCTGGCCCGCGGTGCGGTGGCAGGCGGATCGCTTCGTCACGCAGGCCGGCCGCGTCTTCTGCGCCGGCGGCGTGTACGCCGCGCTCGATCTCTCGCTCCACCTGGTCGAGCGCTACGCCGGCTACGACGTCGCCATGCAGACGGCGCGCGCGCTGCTCGTCGAGACGCGGCGCACGGCGCAGTCCGGCTTCTCGGTGCCCGCGCGGCGCAGCGACCACGGCGACGCCGAGATCGCCGCGGCGCAGGAGTGGATGCGCGATCACCTGAAGGAGGCGCTGCGCGTCGACGCGCTGGCGCGCCGCTTCGGCATGAGCGCGCGCAGCTTCGCGCGGCGCTTCGTGCAGGCGACCGGCGAGCCGCCGCTCACCTATCTCCACGGGCTGCGCGTCGAGGCCGCCAAGCACCTGCTCGAGAACGGCGGACGCACCCTG
>DASUFZ010000018.1:0-2705 GCA_036274295.1 Myxococcota bacterium | reverse complement strand
CTTGGATCTCCCGCTCGCCGCCGACTGGCTGCCGCTCGCGGCGCTGCTGCTCGCGACCGGCCTCCTCGCCGGCGTGGTCGGCGGCATGCTCGGCGTCGGCGGCGGCATCGTCATCGTGCCGGTGCTCTTCCATCTGCTCGGCCGGCTCGGCGTCGACGACGCGGTGCGCATGAAGCTCGCGGTCGGCACGTCGCTCGGCACGATCGTGCTGACGGCCTTCCGCTCGGTGCAGAGCCACCGCGTGCGCGGCGCGGTCGACGAGGCGCTGCTGCGAAGCCTCGCGCTCGCCGTGCTCGCCGGCGTGCTCGCCGGCAGCCTGGTCGCGCGCCGGGTCGACGGCCACGTGCTGACGGGCGTGTTCGGCGCCGTGGCGCTGATCGTCGCGCTCCACATGGCCTTCGGGCGCGAGGGCTGGAAGCTGCGCGAGGGGCTGCCCGAGGGTCCGCCGCGCGCCGCGCTCGGCGCGCTGATCGGCTTCTTCTCGGTGCTGATGGGGCTCGGCGGCGGCACGCTCGGCGTGCCGCTCCTCTCCCTCTTCGGCGTGCCGATCCACCGCGCGGTCGGCACGGCCGCGGGCCTCGGTCTCCTGATCGGCGTGCCGGGCTGCGTGTCGTTCGCCCTCTCCGGCTGGGGCGCCGCCGGGCTGCCGCCGTTCTCGGTCGGCTACGTGAGCCTGCTCGGCCTCGCCGCGATCACGCCCGCGACCTGGCTGGCCGCGCCGCTCGGCGCGCGCTTCGCACACGCGCTGCCGCGCGTCTGGCTGCGGCGCGCCTTTGCGCTCTTCCTGGGGCTGACGGCGGCGCGTATGCTCGGCGCGCTGCGAGGCTGACCATGGATTACGCAGAGATCTCGCTCGAGCGGCACGGCGAAGTCGAGCTGCTGACGTTGCAACGGCCCGAGGCGCGCAACGCGCTGACGCATCGCACCTACGCCGAGCTGCGCGACGCCGTGATGCGTTGCAGCGCACGCTGCCTCGTCGTCACGGGCGCGGATCCGGCCTTCTGCTCGGGCGACGACGTGAAGCAGATCATGGCGGGGCCGTCGGGTCCGCCGGCCGACGCGCTGGCGCGCGCGCCGCGCCTCACGCCCGCCGCCGAGGCGCTGCTCGCGACCGACGTGCCGGTGATCGCGGCCGTCAACGGCGCCGCGGTCGGCTGGGGCATGGAGCTCGCGCTGCTGGCGGATCTTCGCATCGCCTCCGAGCGCGCGCGCTTCGGCGAGCTCTTCGTGCTGCGCGGGCTGGTGTGCGACGTCGCGGGGCTCGGCCGGCTCGCCGGTCTCGTCGGCCGCGAGAAGGCGACCGAGCTGCTGCTGACGGGCGAGCTGATCGACGCGGAGGAGGCGCTCCGCATCGGGCTCGTCTCGCGCGTGGTGCCGCACGCCGAGCTGCTGCCGGCGTCGCTGGCGCTGGCCGAGCGCATCGCCGCGAATCCGCCGCTCGCGATCGCGCGCATCAAGCAGGGCCTGCGCCGCGCGCTCGATCCGGACTGGCAGGCGCTCGGCACGTTCGTGTCGTCGAGCCTGGCCGAGCTCTTCCGCAGCGAGGATCACCGCGAGGGCGTGCGCGCCTTCCTCGAGAAGCGGCCGCCGAGCTTTCGCGGTCGTTAGTTGACGTCGGCCGAGGTCTTCGAGTCGCTCCACGCCGGCCTCCCGCAGCAGGGCCCCGGCAGCGACGCCTCCACGTTGCGCGCGCTCGCCCTCGTGCTGGATCTGCCTGCGGCGCCCGACGTGCTCGACGTCGGCTGCGGGCCGGGCCGCCAGACGCTCGCGCTCGCGCGCGCCACGGGAGGGCGGATCACGGCGGTGGACCTCTCGGCAGCCTTTCTCGACGAGGTGGCGCGCCGTGCCCGCGCGGCCGGTCTCGAAGGCCGCATCGCCACGCGCCGCGAATCGCTCGACGCGCTGGCGCTGCCGGACGCCGCGTTCGACCTCGTCTGGTCGGAGGGCGCCCTCTACACGGTCGGCTTCGAGAAGGCGCTGCGCGCGCTGCGAAGACTGCTGCGTCCCGGCGGCGCGCTGGCCGCGACCGAGCTCACCTGGCTCGTGGACGATCCGCCGGCCGCGGCGCGCGCATTCTGGCGCGAGGCGTATCCGCCGATGACCACGCGCGAGGGCAATCACCGCGCGCTCGCGGCGGCCGGCTACGCGCCGCTCGCCGACTTCGCGCTGCCCGACGCCGACTGGTGGCGGGGCTACTACGCGGAGCTCGAACCGCGCATCGCGGCGCTTCGCGCGCGCACCGCGGGCGATCCCGCAGCCGCCGCCGCGCTCGCTGCCGCGCAGCGCGAGATCGAGCTGCGCCGCGCCTTCCCGGATGCGTACGGCTACGTCTTCTACGTCGCGCGGCGCGCCTGAGGTCGGCTGCGATAGAGGCGCCACGGCAGGTAGAGCGCCGCGAGCGCGGCCACCAGCACGGATCCCGCGATGATCTCGGTGACGTAGAGGCGGCGGTCGCGCAACGACACGGTGCGGTCGGCCGCGAACGCTCTCGCGCCGACGTCGAGGATGGCGTCGGGGGTGAGCGACTCGAGCTGCTCCTCTTCGTCGACGAACCCGCCGTTCTCGGCGAGCTCGAACAGGGACGAGACGTAGTAGTCCGCCACGTCCGCGTTGGATTCGAGCCCCTGCGCGTAGGTCAGCAGCAGTCCCTCGCGCGCCTGCTCGAGCGCCTCGACGTCGACCTTGCGCTCGCGGATGCGGTCGAG
>DASUFZ010000017.1:0-8243 GCA_036274295.1 Myxococcota bacterium | reverse complement strand
CGCTACCAGCACCTCGTGGCCTTCGGCGCGTCGCGGCGCGGCGCGCCCATCTGAGGCGGGCTAGGCTGCGCCGCGTGTCGGGTCACGGGGGTATCGCGAGGCGCGCATCGCTGTGCGTCGGTGTCGGCGCGCTCTGGATGTTCGCTTTCGTCGCGAACGCCGAGCCGGCGGATCCGCAGGCGCGCGCGATCTTCGACGCGCTGCACGTCGAGCTCGAGCTGGCGGACATCGCGGCACAGGCGATGGCGAGCGTCGAGGAGCCGGCGAGTCTGATGCCCCCGGGCGATGCGCTCGTCCTGCGAGACGCCGTCGCCGCGTACTTCGAGCCGTCGCGCCTGCGTGCGCTGGCGCTCGAGACCTTCTCCGAGCGGCTCGACGCCGGCTACGCGCCGGCCGCGCTCGGCTGGCTCGAGCGCCCGCAGACACAGGACCTGTTGCGGCGCACGACCGCGCAGGCCTCGGCGATCGACGAGCGGCGAGGCGCGTCCGCGCCGGACGACGAAGCCCGCGCGCGCGACGTGCTGCTGCTTCGCTTCGAGCGCCGCGGCGGACTCGCCGACCGCGCGCAGCGCCACGCCGCGCTCGTGTTCGCGGCGATGCTGCGCTCGGCCAACCCGCTGCTGCCGCCGCTCCAGCGCTACAGCGCGAGCGAGGTCGAGCTCCTCACGCACGCGCTGCGCGATCGCATCGCCGCGGAGCCGCTCGATCGCGCGGAGCTGCGCCGTCGCTACGCGGGCGTGCCCTCGGACGAGCTGGAATCCGCGCTCGCCTTCCTCGATTCGCCCGCCGGCGCGTGGCTGCGCCGCGAGCTCGATACGGCGCTCGAGCGCGCGCTGGTCGTGGCGGCCCGCGCGACCGCCGCGCACCTCGCGGGCTCGCTCGGATCGGGCGCGCGCGTCCCGCTGCTGGTCGCGGGCCTCCAGGGTCGGTGACGACGGCCGACGCCTCGCGACAGGCGCTGCTCGGCGCGGTCGACGCCGGCGCCGCCGAGGCGCTCGCGCTGGCCCGCTGGATGTCGGCCCACCCCGAGCTCTCGCTCGAGGAGCGCGAGACCTCTGCGCGCTACGTCGCCTATCTCGAGGCGCGCGGCTTCCGCGTCGAGCGCGGCACGGCCGGGCTCGAGACGGCCTTCGTCGCGCGCGCCGGCGCGCCGGATGCGCCCGTGCGCGTGGCCCTGCTCGCCGAGATGGATGCGCTGCCCGGAATCGGCCATGCCTGTGGGCACAATCTGTCGGGACCGGCGAGCCTGCTGGCCGCGCGCGCGCTGCGCGACGTCGTCCCCGCTTCGGAGCTGGAAGTGCTCGTGGTCGGCTGTCCCGCGGAGGAGATCGGCGCCGGCAAGCACCGGCTGGTTGCCGCGGGCGTCTTCACGGGCGTCGACGCGGCGATGATGGCGCACGCGTCCGACATGCGGCGCGCGCACCGGCTCTTCCTCGGCAACCGCAAGCTCGAGCTCGTCTACCGCGGGCGCGCGTCGCACGCGGCGGCGTATCCCGAGCGCGGCATCAATGCGCTCGACGGCGTGATCTCGCTCTTCGTCGCGATCGGCCTGCTGCGCCAGCAGCTCCCGTCGGGCGTGCGCGTGCACGGCATCGTGAGCGACGGCGGTCAGGCGCCGAACATCATCCCCGAGCGCGCGGCCGCACGCGTGTGGGTGCGCGCGCTCGACGAAGCGGTGCTGGAGGACGCCTGCACGCGCGTGCGCCACTGCGCGGAGGGCGCGGCCGCCGCCAGCGGTACGCAGCTCGAGGTGCGGGTGGAGGAGGGCTCTTCGCCCTCCATGCGCGCGAACCTCGCGCTGGCGGACGCCTACCGCCGGCAGCTCCAGTGGCTGGGACTCGAGGAGTCGCCGCACGAGCCCACGGAATCGATCGGCTCGAGCGACATCACGCACGTCTCGCGCGTCGTCCCCACGATCCATCCGAATTTTCCGATCGGGCAGAACCTCCAGCTCCACACGCGTGAATTCGAGCAGGCCACGACGCGTCCGTCCGGAGAGGCCGGGATGCTGGAGGCCGCGCGCGCGCTGGCGCTGACGTCGCTCGAGCTGGCGCGCTCGCCGGCGCTCCGGGAGGCGGTGGCGCGCGACTCCCGCGGCTGAAGCGCTTGCGATTTCGGGGCGTTCCCGCCTAAGTTTCGAACGACGGGGGTGCGATGGACGACGGCGTCCGAGGCGCGCGCCGATCCCCCGGGCGCGCCGACTGGGCGGTGCCGCGGCGCCGCATGGTGGAGCGGCTCGCTGCAGCCGGCATCCACGATCGACGCGTCCTCGCGGCGCTCGAGGCCGTGCCTCGCCATCTGCTCGTGCCGGATGCCTTGCAGTCGCAGGCCTACCGCGACGCGGCGCTCCCGATCGGCGACGGCCAGACGATCTCCGCGCCGGGCACCGTCGCCGCGATGTCGCAGGCGCTCGCGCTGCGCGGTCACGAGAGCGTGCTCGAGATCGGCACGGGCTCGGGCTACCAGAGCGCGATCCTCTCGCAGCTCGCGGCGCGCGTGGTCTCGGTCGAGCGCGTGCAGCGGCTCGCGGCCTCCGCGCGTCGCTCGCTCGACCGCCTCGGCATCCACAACGTGCTCGTCTACTGGGGCGACGGCACGAAGGGGCGTCCCGCCGACGCGCCCTTCGACGCGATCGTCGTGACGGCGGGCGGGCCGCGCGTGCCCGAGCCGCTGCTCGAGCAGCTCGCGCTCGGCGGCTGCCTGGTCGGGCCCTTCGGTACCCGCGCGGAGCAGCGACTCGTGCGCGTGCGCCGTGACGGCCCGCACGCGTGGTCGCAGGAGCTGCTCGGCCGCGCGCGCTTCGTCGACCTGGTCGGCAGCCACGGGTGGGGCGGATGAGGCGAGGAGCGCTCGCGGCAGCGCTCCTGGCGCTGGCGCTCGGCTGCGCCAGCACGCCCGACGCGCCGGGCAGCGGAGACGTCGTCCACGTGCTCCAGCCGGGCGAGAACCTCTACCGGCTCTCGAAGTACTACGGCGTGTCGGTCGCTGACATCATGTCGGCCAACGACATCGACGACGTCTCCGACATCCCGACCGGGGCGCGCCTCGTCATCCCGGGCACCGCGCGCAAGCCGGCGTCGTCGTCGCTGGCCGCGTACGTCCCGTCGACACCCGGCGGCCGACGCGGACCGTCGGCCCAGGCGGCAGGGCTCGATTTCGCGTGGCCCGTGCGCGGGACCTTGAGCTCGCGCTACGGCTGGCGCAGCGGCTCGCAGCACGAGGGCATCGACATCTCGGCGCGGCGCGGGACGCTCGTGCACGCGGCCGAGGCCGGGCGCGTCATCTACAGCGGCTGGCTCGGCAGCTACGGGCGCGTCGTCATCGTGAAGCACGTCGGCAACTGGTCCACGGTGTACGCGCACAACCAGAAGAACCGCGTGGAGGAGGGCGACTTCGTCGAGCGCGGCGACGTGCTGGCCGAGGTCGGCGCGTCGGGCAACGCCAGCGGGCCGCACTGCCACTTCGAAGTCCGGCGCGATCGCAGGCCCGAGGATCCGCTCGCCTATCTGCCCTAGCGCCGGCTCGTGACGTCGGGTGCCGCCGCGCGCAGCAGGTAGCGATCCTCGGGAACGAGCGTGTTCATCACGATGTGGCGACGGCAGAAGCCGCCGGCCAGATCGAGGATGCGCGGCTCGAGGAAGAACTCGCCGCAGCGCAGCGGCAGCCTGCGGAAGTCGCGGTAGCCGGTGGCTGCGGGCCAGGCGACGGCGAGGGCGAGCGCGGCCGCGCCGGCGAGGGCAAGGGTGCGCGCACGGGCCGGCGCGCGCGTCCGCAGCGCCGCAGCCAGCGCGTCCACGAGCGCGACCGCGCCGAGCGCCACCAGCAGCAGGAAGGCCGGCTGCCCCGCGCTCAGGTAGCGCGCGTCGAAGAACTTCGAGAAGGGCACCACGCTGAACACCAGGATGGGACAGGCGATCCACCAGACGAGCGACGCGACCGGCCATCCCGCGCGCAGGCCGGCCACGACGCCGATCGCGAAGAGCGCCTCGTAGAGCAGGGCAGGCGCGCCGCGCCCGCCGCCCCAGAGTCCGGCGAGCTCGTGCGCGAAGCGGAGCGACGGCGCGAGTCGCACGAGCGGTTCGGCGACGCCGGAGTGGAGGAAGCCGGTGAAGCTGGCGAGCTGCGGGAGGTACAGCAGGCCGATCGCGGCGAAGGCAGCGGCGAGGAGGAGGATCTCGCGACGGCCGAAGGCCCGGTGCGAGGTCGGCGGATGGCTGGCGATGCGATCGGCCGCGGCGGTCGCCAGGGCGAGCACTGCGAACGCGGCCTGGTTCAGGAGGCCGAGATGATGCGCGTACGCGCTGGCGACGCCGCTGAGCGTGAACGCGCCGAGCCAGCGCATGCGATGCGTCGCCGCGAAGCGGAACCACGCGAGCAGCTGTGCGCAGGACAGCGCGACGAAGAGCGCGTACGAGCGCGCGTTCTGGGCGTACTCGATCTGATACGGGGAGATCGCGACCAGCGCGCCCGCGACGAGCCCGACCCGGCGGTCGTAGAGGCTCGTCCCGAGCGCGATCACCAGGAGCACCGTGGCGATGCTCGCGAGGGCCGAGGGGAGTCGCAGCGCGACGGCCGAGCGGCCGAGGACGTGCGCGCTCGCGTAGCTGAGCGCCACGTGGAGCGGAGCCAGGTGGGACTCGGTGAGCTGGCCCGAGGCGCTCGGCATGGCCGCGACGCGGTAGCTCTCGTGCTCGGCCCGCGCGACGAAGGCGTCGACCGCGCGCTCGTCGGCCCAGAAGGGCCGCGCGCCGAGCATGTCGAAGCGGAGGACAGAGGCTCCCAGGGCCACAGCCGTGGCCACGAGGACCCTGAGCTTCCGGCGCGACCAGGCGTCCGACATCGGGACGTCCTGCTTTCCCGCGTCCAGCCTAAACGGAAAGGGTTCGGCTCGTCCATCCGGATGCGGGCTCGCCATGAATCGAATCGCGAGGTGCCGCGTCAGAGGGCACGGGTGCATGGATGGGGTTGGAGGCCCGGATGGACTCGGTACGACGCGCGCTGTTCGCGCTGATGCTCGGGCTGGGGCTCGCGCTGGGCCTGCCGGGCGCGGCCTCTGCCGGCGGCGGCTGGCATCGAGGCGGAGGCCACGGCCACGGTCACGGGGGTCACGGAGGCTCGAGCTACTCGTTCAGCTTCGGCTACGGCGGCCCCTGGTGGGGCGGCCCCTACGGGTACGGCTACTACCCATATCCCTATGCGTACGCCTATCCCTATCCGGTGTACGCATATCCGGCGCCCGTCTACGCGCCGGCGCCGGTGGTGCAGCAGCCGCCGGTCTACGTCGAGCGCGACGCGGCGCCCGCGCCGTCGGGCTGGTGGTACTACTGCGAGAGCTCCGGCGGCTACTACCCCGATGTCTCGAGCTGCGACGAGCCCTGGATCAAGGTCCCGCCGCGGACGCAGTGAGGCGACGGCCATGCATGCGATCGAGCGCGTAGTACTGCTCGGTGTCGCCGCGCTGGCGGGCGGCTGCGTCACGGTGCCGCCCGGCCCGAGCATGATGGTGCTGCCCGGGAGTCACACGAGCTTCGAGCAGTTCCAGGTCGATGACTCCATCTGTCGCGGCTTTGCATCAGGGGCGACCGGCACGACGACGCGCCAGGCCGCGGACGAGAGCGGCGTCGGCGCGGCGGCCATCGGCACGGCGGTCGGCGCGGCCGCGGGCGCGGCCATCGGCGCCGCGGCGGGCGATCCCGCGGCAGGCGCGGCGATCGGCGCGGGCAGCGGCCTGCTCGTCGGCGCGGCCTCGGGCGTCGGCCGCGCGGACTATACGGCCGCGACCGTGCAGCAGCGCTACGACAACGCCTACCTCCAGTGCATGTACGCCAAGGGCAACCAGATCCCGATGTCGCGCGACGCGCTCCCGCAGCACACGCAGCAGTCCGGTCCGCCGCCGCAGCCGACGCGCTACATCCCGCCTCCGGCGTCCCGTGCGCCGCTGGACCTGCCGCCGCCGCCGGCCGGCCCGCCGCCGCCTCCGCCGCCCGACGCCTAGGCCGGAGCTAGGACGCCGCGCGCAGCGCGGGCTGCGGCTCGGCCGTCGCCCGCGGCTCGCTGCGCCCGTGCGAGTAGCCGCCGTCGACGTCGAGCGTCGTCCCGCTGACGAAGCCGGCGGTCGCGAGGAAGAGCGCGGCGTCGGTCGTGTCGCGCACCTCGCCGATGCGCTGAAGCGGGTGCCACGCGGCCATCGCGTCCGCGCCGTCGCCGATGAGCGGCGTGCGGATGATGCCCGGCGCGAGCGTGTTGACCCGGATGCCGTAGCGGGCCAGCTCCGCCGCGAGCGACACCGTCAGCGCGTGGACGCCGCCCTTGCTCGCCATCGCCGCCGAGACCGGCAGACTCGTCAGCGCCTGCTGTACCAGTACGGTGCCGACGTTGAGGATCGAGCCGCCACCGCTCTCGATCATCAAAGGCACCAGCGCGCGCGTGACGAGGAACGTGCCGCGCAGGTTGGTGTCGAGGAAGCGGTCGAGATCCTCGACCGTGCTCTCGAGGAAGGGCTTCGGCTCGAAGATGCCGGCGTTGTTGACGAGCACGTCGACGCCGCCGAGGCGCTCGCGCGCGGCCGCCGCGAGCGCACGGGCGGTCTCGGGCGCGCCGACGTGACCCGCCACGGTGACGACTCGCTCCGCCGCGCCGAGGCTCCGCCGCGCGCGCTCGAGCTTCTCGGGGTCGCGCCCGTTCAGCACGAGGCGCGAGCCCTCCTGGAGGAAGCGCCGGGCCAGGTCGAAGCCGATGCCGCTGCTGGCCCCCGTGATCACGACCCGATCGATTCGCTGGGACATGGGGTCCCTCCTTTCGCGAGCGAACCTAGGCGGGAGGATCCGAACAAGAAAATCGTATGTTTCGATCGAGTCCATAATGAATGGTTGTAGACTGCGGCTCCGTCCATGACCTACGACCAGCTCGTCGCCTTCCTCGCCGTGGCCTCCGAGGGCAGCTTCACGGCGGCATCCGCGCTGCTCCACAAGTCGCAGCCGGCCGTCAGCAAGCTCGTCAAGAATCTGGAGGAGGAGCTGGGCCTCGCGCTCTTCGACCGCGCGCAGTACCGCGCGACCTTGACCGCCGCGGGCCGTCTCTTCTCGGAGCGAGCGGCTGCCGTGATCGAGAGCACCGAGGCGCTGAAGAGCTTCGGCATGGAGCTCGCGGGCGGCGTCGAGCCTGTCGTGCGGCTCGCCGTCGAGGCGGTGACGCCGCTCGCGCCGGTGATGGAGATCCTGCGCGCGATGGAGCGCCAGTACCCGTCCGTGCGCATCGAGCTCTCGACCGAGCGCCTCGCCGGCGCCGCGGATGCGCTGCGCGAGGACCGCGCCGACATCGCCATCGCCACCTTGATCGGCATGGATGCCGCGCGCCTCGACGTCGCGCGCTTTCGCAGGGTGCGCATCGTGCCCGTCGCGCGCGGCGATCACGCGCTGGCGCGGCGCGGCACGCGCGTTCCCGCGCGCATGCTCCGCGCCCATGCGCAGATCGTGCTGCGCGACAGCACGCTCGGGCACGATTCGCCGTCGCTCAACGTGCTGGAGGGCGGGCTTCGCTGGAGCGTGACGGACATCGCTGCGAAGAAGGAGGTGATCCTCGCCGGCATGGGCTGGGGCGGACTCCCCGAGCACGTCGTGGCCGAGGCGCTCGCGTCCGGCGAGCTGATCGCGCTCGACGTGCCCGAGTTCGCGACCGACGCGATGGAGCTGTTCGTGCTGCGGCGTCGCGACCGCCCGCACGGCGTCGCGGCCGGCGCCTTGTGGGAGCGCCTGGTGCAGAGCGGGAGCGAGAACGGGAAACCCGCCGCCCGGCGCACTTCGAAGAAGCGCCGCGCGCGACGAACTCGCCGCCACATCGGCTAGCTTGCCGCCGGTCGCCCCCGTAGCTCAGGGGATAGAGCGTCGGTTTCCTAAACCGTGCGTCGCAGGTTCGAGTCCTGCCGGGGGCACCAAGACGCTTGCGATGTCGCAAGACTTCGTCGCATGCGAATCGCATGTAGCCAGCCGATCCGCATCCCGATATGCTGCCGCGCATGGCGATGGTCCAGATCCGCGACGTGCCCGACGAGCTGCACCGCGAGCTCAAGTCCCGGGCTGCCCTGGCGGGCATGTCGGTCTCGGAGTTCCTGCTGATGGAGCTGCGCCGCTCGCTCGAGCGGCCGACTCGTGACGAGCTCCTGCGACGCCTCGCGAAGCGAACGCCTGCGCGGGTGCGGCCCGGTCCGGCCACTGCCGTGCGCGCGGAGCGCAAGCGGCGTTGAT
>DASUFZ010000016.1:0-2863 GCA_036274295.1 Myxococcota bacterium | reverse complement strand
TCGGCGATCGTGCTCGTGATCTCGTCCTCCGCCACCGGCATCGAGCGCCCGGCACCGAGCACCTCCTGCGTGAGGAACACGAGCACGATCATCCCGATCAGCGCGCGCACGGCGATCGCCGGCGAGAACTGGCCCGCGGGCCGGGCCTCGATGCGCGATGCGAGATGGCTCGCGAGCGCCGCGTTGGTCGGCACCAGCACGCGCTCGACTGCGCCGCGCGCCTTCTCGAGATTCGTCGGCATCTCGCGCAGCGCGACCAGCACGAGCTCGCGGTGCTCCGAGAGGTGACGCCACGCGCCGCGCACGAAGCCGTGCACCGCGTCCTCGAGGCCCTCGGTCTCGAGCGCGCGGATCAGCGCGAGCACGTTCGGCACCAGCGAGTTGCGCCTCAGCACCTCGATCAGCAGCGCGTCCTTGCTCTCGAAGTAGAGATAGAAGGTGCCCTTCGCGATGCCGGCCTCGCGCGCGATCGCCTCCACCGGCGTCTGGTCGAAGCCGCGCTCCGCCCAGAGCTTCAGGGCCACCTCGCAGAGCTCCGCCTGGCGGCTCTGATAGAAGGCATCGCGTCGGCTTGCGGCGATCCTGGACACGGGCTTATTATGACCAACCAGTCAGTCATTTCAACAACCGCGCGCCCGACCTCGAGGATTTCGAGATGACGTCTCCGTCTCCGTCCATGGATGCCGGCGCAGGCGATTTCGACCTGCTGCTCCCGCTGCGCAGCGCCGGCTCGCTCGAGAACCCCTACCCGATCTACTCCGTGATCCGGACCGTGCGCCCCGTGCTCGAGGTCCCCGTGCCGGGCTACGCGGGCCCCGGCATGTGGATGCTGACCCGTTACCGCGACGTCCACGCCGTGCTGCGCGACCCGCGCTTCTCGGTGGAGCGCATCCGCGCGCCGCTCGTGCGCGACAACCTCGACCGCATGCCGGAGTTCCTGCGCCAGAGCGCGCAGGGCATGCGCACGATGCTGATCACCGATCCGCCCGATCACACGCGCGTGCGCAAGCTCGTCAACAAGGCCTTCACACCGAAGCGCGTCGCCGCGCTGCGCGCCCACATCGAGGCGATCGTGCGCGAGCTGATCGGCGAGGCCGAGCAGGAGGGCGCCTTCGACCTGATCCACGACCTCGCCGAGCCGCTGCCCGCGATCGTGATCGCGGAGCTGCTCGGCGTTCCGGCGAGCGACCATCGCCAGTTCCGCGAGTGGTCGAGCACCTTGATCGCGGGGTTCGCGTCGCCGAGCGCGGCGGCGCGCGACGCCTCCGCCGAAGCGAGCCGCCACCTCTTCGGCTATCTCGCCGACACCATCGCCGCCCGCCGCCGCGATCCGCGCGAAGACCTGATCAGCGCGATGATCGAGGCGCAGGAGGAGCGCGACGCGCTCACCGATGCGGAGCTGCTCGCGACCACCAACCTGCTGCTCCTCGCCGGCCACGAGACGACGACGAACCTGATCGGCAACGGCACGCTCGCGCTGCTGCGCGAGCCCGACGAGTGGCGCCGGCTGTGCGCCGACCCCGCGCTGCTGCCGAGTGCGATCGAGGAGCTGCTGCGCTTCGACGGGCCCGTGCAGGCGACCGTGCGCGTGGCGCTCGAGGACGCCGTGATCGACGGGCACGCGATCCCGGAAGGCTCGCTGGTGCTCGTCAGCATCGGCGCGGCGAACCACGACCCCGCGACCTTCGAGGAGCCCGACCAGCTCGATCTCGCGCGTGACCCGAATCCGCACCTGGCGTTCGGCTTCGGCACGCACTTCTGCCTCGGCGCGCCGCTCGCGCGGCTCGAGGCGCTGCTCGCGTTCGAGGCGCTGACGCGCCGCTTCCCCGGGCTCACCCTGGTGGACGACGCGCCGCAGTACCGGCCGAACCCGGTGCTGCGCGGGCTCGTGCGGCTCGACGTGGTGGCGTAGTCGGCGAGCAGAGGCGCCGCCTAGCCTCGGAAGAGCTCCAGCCTGCGGACCAGCGGCGCGAGCTCGGTCTCGTGGCGCGCGTACGCGACACCGATCTCGTCGTGGCTGACGAAGAGTGCGCTTCCCTTGCTCGAAGGAAGCAGCAGCCAGCAGTCCCACAGGAACACCAGCGCGAGGACGAGCAGGGAGATCCCATCCTCGTGCTCTCCGCCGCGAACGAGGTGGCCGGGGTACTCCGCCAGCAGGCCCGGCGCGCCCCATGCCCTGCGCGCAGACTCGGCGAGCGAACGGTGCTCGCCCGAGGGCCATACGCCGAACTCGGTGACCCACAACAGCACCTGCGGAGCGGGAGCCGCGATCGACTCCCAGAGCAGGCGGGCCAGCGCGACCCGGCGGCCGGCATCGGACGGGATGTCGAAGTGCGCGCTCGGTCCGGACGGCTCGTTCGGGCTCCCGTGGTCGGGGTCCAGGTCGAGCCCCGCCGTCACGCACCACTTCGCACAGCCATCGCGAGTGAGGAATTGCATCCCGTCCTAGACGCCCGCGCGACGCAGCGCGCGCTCTCTCAGCTCCGCCGTCGACGTGTACCTGCCGTCGCGCTTCAGCTCGCCGGTCGCGTGCACGGGCGCGAGCACCTGCGACATGTACTCGGGCCCCTTCGCGGTGCCGACGAACCAGCCCGTCGGGCACATGGTGAGGATCTCGACGAAGGAGAATCCCTCTCCCTTCATCTGCGTCTCGAATGCGCGGCGCAGCAGGCGCTTCGCGCCGGCGACGCCTGCGGCGTCGTGCACGGAGCCGCGCGCGGCATAGGCGGTGCCGCCCTGCATCGCGAGCAGGTCGCCGATCAGGATCGGGTGGCCGTGGTAGGCGGCGTCGCGGCCGTCGAGCGAGTTCTTCGTGCGCTGGCCGATCGCCGTCGTCGCCGTCATGTGGCCGCCGGTCTCGCCG
>DASUFZ010000015.1:0-9786 GCA_036274295.1 Myxococcota bacterium | reverse complement strand
GCGGCGCTGCCGCCGCTGGGCTCGAGGGTCACCTCGAGCGCCTCGGCGGGTGCCGCTACCGCGGGTCCCTCGGCCACGATGCGCGCCCTGCCCTCTGCGTCCGGAGAGGCGGTGCCGAGCGAGAGCCACGATCCCCGATAGCGCAGCCACGCCTGATAGACGCGGTCGCGATTCGTGGGCGGCAGCTTCGAGAGGCTCAGCACCGCGATCGGCGTCCCGGGCCGCGAGCGATAGCTGGCGTGCACCTCGCCGCCCACACCGGCCGCCGGCTCGAGACGCAGCGGCACGACATCGCTCGACGTCACGAGGTCGAGCGCGCGCTCATCGATTGCGAGCGCCCCTTCCTCCGCTCCGCGGTGGTGCAACAGCGCCGCAATGCCGGCGGTGAGCAGGAGCACGAGCGACACCAGCAGCGGAGCGAGCTGCTCGCGCAGCTTGGCGAGTCCCGCGCGGATCCGCGTCTTCGCGGTGCCGAGCCGCAGCTGCAGCACCTCCGCCACCTGCTCGTGCGTGAGCTCGTCGAAGAACGCGAGGCCGAGCGCCTGGCGCTGCGCCGGCGGAAGCAGCTCGAGTGCACTGCGTACCGCGCCGCGCCGGTACTCGCTCCACGCCGCGGCCGACGGTCCGGGATCGGGGTCGGCCAGCGCGTCGAGCTGATCGCGGTCGCGATCGGGAGCGAGCTGCGGGCGACGGCTGCGGCGGCGCAGCTCGTTGAGCACGCGGAAGTGCGCGATCTGCAGCAGCCACGGGCGAAGCGACCCGCGCGCCGGATCGTATTGCTGCGCGTTCCGCCACACGGTGAGGAAGACGTCCTGCACGATCTCCTCGGCAGTGGTGCGCTCGAGCGAATGCGCGGCCAACCCGAAGACCGCAGGCGCATAGCGCGCATACAGCGGCTGCAGCGCCTCTTCGCGGCCGCCCGCGAGCGCGCGCATCAGCTCCTCGTCGGTGGCCTCGCCAGCCGGACCCGCGCCGTTCATCTTCGCTCTCTCCACCGAGCTCCAGCTCCTCGCTCAGCCGAGCCGGGCGTCGACGACGGCAAGCGGGCCGGGCGACCCGCGCCAGACTACCTCGCGCAGACCGAGGTGGCTGCGCAGACGCTCGGCCGGCACCGTGAGCGGTCCCGGCCCGGCCGCAGCTCCGGGCGCCGGCTGCGGATAGGCAGTCGACATCGCCGAGTGGAACGTCACGGTCCCCTCGACCTTCTGGAGCACCTGGTGGATGTGACCGTTCAATACGGTGACCGAGCCGAAGCGTCGCAGCAGAGCGATCGCCTGCTCCCCGTCGGTCGTCGACCAGCCCCACTCGGGATACACCGCCCACAGCGGGATGTGTACGAACACCACGATCGGCTGGCTGGCCGGGCGATCGATCAGGTCCTTGGCCAACCAGTCGAGCTGCTCGCTGCCGAGCGCGCCGACCTTCGCGGTCTTGAAGTCGACCACGTTCACGAGCGCGACGAAATGCACGCCGCTGTGGTCGAAGCTGTGCCATCCGCTGCCGCGCGTACCCGCGCCGAAGCGCGCCAGATACTCCCGACCGCCGTCGCCGAACACGTCGTGCTCGCCCGGGACGGTGAATCGTCCACCGACCTTCATCTCCTGGAGGAGACCCTCCACGGTGTCGAAGGCGCCCGGCTTCTGCGCGTGCGTGAGGTCGCCCGTATGCAGCACGAACGCGGGCTCGACCTCGAGCGCGTTGATCTTCGCGACCGCCTCCCGCGCCGTCGCGAGCGTGTCGGGATTGGCTTCCTTGTCGAAGCCGATGTGAGTGTCGCTGATCTGCACGAACTGCAGCCCGCCCGACGAGCCCAGGCCATTGCGCTTCGTCGCGCGTCCCGCGTCGGCAAGCGCGCGCGACGAGAGGATTCCGCTGCTGAGGGTCCACACGACGCCCGCGCCGGCCCACGCCGCCGCACAGGTCAAGAGTTCGCGACGAGTCGTTTCCATTCTGGTCTCCCTCGCAGCCGTCCGCCTAGCGAACGACTACGGTTCCCTTCATCTGAGGATGCAGCGCGCAGCGGTACTCGTAGGTACCGGGGCTTTCGAAGCGGATCGAGAAGTGCTGCGCGACGTCGAGACCGGGCGAGTTGAACGAGCTCGCGACGATCGAGTGGATCTCCTCGTCGTCGTTCACCCACGTGACCGTCGCGCCCGCTCTCACCTCGACCGTCGCGGGAACGAACTGGAAGCCGCGGATCTCGATCTGCGCGCCCGGGTCGGCCGCCGCGGACGCGCGCACCGCCATCACGAGGAGCGCACAGAGCGCTGCGCTTCCGCCGCCGTGTCGTCCGAATGCCATGTGATTCCTCCGTTCACCGGGTAGTACACCGGGACCGGGGCTCTGGATTGGCAGCGAACGGCAGGGCTACATCGATCGCCGGTAGCGGCCGCCCACCTCGTAGAGCGCGTCGGTGATCTGGCCCAGGCTCGCCACGTTCACCGGATCTTGCTGCGCTGGGCGAGTGCCGCGCGGCGCGAGCGCTGCCTGCGCGGCGGAACGTTCGGCGGCGCGACGAAGGCCTTCTGCCCGCGCCGCGCCGCCAGGTCGTCCGAGTGGTTGGGAGGATCAGCGCACGATCTGAGCGACCGTTGCGTTGAGCTTGGCGACCTCGTCGAGCGAGACCTCTACGAATTCCGGGCTGTCTTTGCGCAGGTCAGCGTAGGTGATCGCCGCTCCGCTCTGGCTGGTGCAGAAGACCTGCTCGACGTCCGAGACGCGCATGGTGACCGCGAGGGCGCCGGTCGACTTCAGGAAGAAGCGCACGAGGAAGTCGTATCCGAGCTCCTGATCGCGGATGTCCTCGAGCGTGCAGAAGCCGTTCTGCCCCGTCACGTCCGCGGTCGGGAGTCCCGTCGCCCTGTAGCGTCCCGCGGCGGGCGAGATGAGCGGCACGTTGTTGGCGTCGCGGTCGATCGCGCCCATCACGAGCGCGTCGGTACCGCGGCCGCCGATGAACACCTCGCTGCCGTCGCCACCGCGCCAGATGCTGACGTCGCGGCCATCGTCGCCGAAGATGATGTCGCTATTGGGCTGGACGCCCTGCTCGGTGCCTCCGATCAGCACGTCGTTCCCCGTGCCGCCGTGCATCACGTCGGCGCCGAGCAGGGCGATCATCACGTCGTCGCCTTCGCGGCCGTCCATGATGTCGGTGTCGTTGAGGCTCTGGTTGACAGCCCCGGGCGGCTGCACGAGCGGATTCTGCGGATCGTCGTCGTCCGCGCCGAACAGCAGGTCGCTGCGGCGGCTGCCCTCGATGAGCCCGGCCCTCGCGCTTTCGATCGAGAGCAGCGTAACGAGGCCGACCACCATCAGGATGCGCAGCACGATCGCCAGGCCCCGTTCGGTCGCCGGAATCCAGGATGTCTTCGAACCGGTCGTGATCTCGATGTCCATCATCGTCGTCTCCTTCGTGGGCGCGTTTGGAATCACGCCGGATCTACGCCGCGCGAGGGCGCTCGGATGCACCCGCTCGCGGCGGCGCGAGGCGCGGCGACGTGCTACCGGGCGGCATGCCCGAGCTACGCCGCGGCCCGGCCGTCGTTGCGGGATGCCTGATGGCCGTCGCGCTCGCGTGTGCGGGGGCCGCCTCGGCGGGCGACTGGCGCGACTCGGTGAGCTTCACGCTCAGCGATCGAGCGCGCGTCGAAGCCACGGACTGGTTCCGGCCGCCCGACGGCGTCGCCTCCGACGGCGCCCACGAGTATGTGTTGTTCGGCAACCAGCTCCGCGCCGGCGTGAACGTCGTGCTGCCACACGTCCAGCTCGCGGTCGAGGTCCAGGACACGCGGCTGGCCAACGTCCCCGACGACGCCACGCTGGCACCGCCCCAGGGCGCGCTCGGCCCCGGCGCCGTCTATTTCCTCAACACATCCCACAGCTCACAGGGCGAGACGTTCCTCAAGCAAGGCTTCATGACCCTGCGCCGCCGCGGATTCACGGCGAAGCTCGGACGGCTCGAGTACCGCGAAGGTCTCGAGACGGTTCCCGGCGACCCGACGCTCGCCTTCCTCAAACGCGTGCGCATCGCGGAGCGCCTCGTCGGGCCCTTCGACTTCACGCACGTGACGCGCAGCTTCGACGGCGCCGTCCTCGCTTACGACGATCCGGCGTGGAACGTCACCGCGGTGGGACTTCGCCCCACGCGCGGCGGGTTCGAAGTGAGTGCCAATCGCGAGCTCGACGACATGGGCGTGGCCGGTCTCGCGCTCACGGCCAAGCGCCTGCCGTTCTCGGCCGCGCCGCCCGCGGACCTGCGCCTGTTCTATCTCTACTTCGACGATCGTCGCGACGAGCCGCTCAAAGTCGACAACCGCGCGCTCGCCGCGCGCGAGGCCGATCGCGACGCGATCACTATCCACACGCTCGGCGGCCACGTGCTGACAGCTGTCGAGGCCGGGCCCGGCGTCGTCGACGGGCTCGTGTGGGCGGTGGGTCAGCTCGGGGAGTGGGGCGAGCTCGACCACGGGGCCTGGGCATACGCCGCCGAGCTCGGCTACCAGCTCGCGCGCCTGCCCGCGCAGCCCTGGCTGCGGATCGGCCTGAACCGCTCCTCCGGCGACCGGGATCCCGGGGACGGCGATCACGACACGTTCTTCCAGGTGCTGCCGACGGCACGCATCTACGCGCAGCTCCCGTTCTTCAATCTGATGAACAACCAGGACGTGTTCGCGCAGCTGATCCTGCGTCCTCACTCGCGCATCACCTTGCGCACCGACTATCACTGGCTCTCGCTCAGCGAGCGCAGCGATCTCTGGTACGCGGGGGGCGGCGCGACCAACGATCACCTCTTCGGCTACTCGGGCGCGCCGTCGGGAGGCCATCACGAGCTCGCGCACCTCGTCGACGCCTCGCTCACGATCGCGCTCCACCAGCGCGTGACGCTCGGCGGCTACTACGGACATGCGTTCGGCGGAGGGGTCGTGCGCGCGAGCTTCGCGGGTGCGGACGCCGACTACGGCTTCGCGGAGCTGACCTTCCGGTACTAGGCGCTCTCCATCACCGTCGGCCCGGTGGGGTGATCGCCGCCCGCGCGCGGCTCCACCGTGACGAACAGCGCGTCGATCGACGCCTTGTACGACTCGACCGGCACGGCGAACGGCGCGCGCACCCCGCCGTCGGCGGCGGCGCTGAAGTCGCCGCACGGCACCGCCACGTCGCCGACGCGCGCCCACAGGCTGTAGACCTGCCCCGACGGCAGGCGCGGCAGACGCCGCAACACCACTGCGCCCTTCTTCGCATCGAGGTCGAGCGCCACCGCGCCATGGGCTCGCGCGTGCTCCCCCGTACCGGCGAGCGAGAACGAGAGCACCACGTTCGGCTGCTGGAGCAACGCCGTGACCTCGTGCTGGAGCGCGAGCTCCGAGCGCAGCCGGTAGGCATCGGCCCCGAGGATCAGCGCGAGCACGACGGCCGCGGCGGCCGCGAAGCGCGTCCACACGATCTGGCGCTCGCGCCGTGCGGTCGACGGCGTGCGCGTGGACTCGGCCTGCGCGGCTCGCAGCACTCGCGACCGCAACGCGGGCGGCGGTTCGGTCGCGCTCGCATACGGCAGCAGCTCGAGCGCGCTGCGCAGGCGCTCTACCTCGGTGCGCAACGCGCAGTCGGCCGCCAGGCGCGCCTCGAAGGCATCTGCGTCCGCGCGCTCGAGGTGGCCGAGCACGTAGTCGACCGCGCGCTCCGGGTCCTTGCCGTTTCCGTTCGCCGTGGGGGTCATTCGATGAGATCTCCCAGCGCGTCGCGCAGGGCGAGCAGACCGCGGCGAGCCCAGCTCTTCACGGTGCCGAGCGAAGCCGCGAGATCGTCGGCGATCTCGGACTGCGAGAGCCCGCGGTAGTAGGCCAGCTCGAGGACGCGCCGCTGATTCTGTGGCAGTCGTTCGAGCGCTGCGCGCACGCGCTCGGTGCACTGCTGGAGCGAGTAGCGCTCCAGTGCGGTGGACGCAGGCGAGGCCTGCGGGATCGCGCGCTCGACATGCTGGAGCACGCGCAGCTTGCGTCCGCGCGCACGCAGCCGGTCGATGGCGCGTGTGCGCGTCATCGTCACGAGGAACGCCCCGAGCGCGCCACGCTCGGGGTCGTACTGGTGGGGGTGTCGGTAGATCCGGAGAAAGATCTCCTGCGTGAGGTCTGCCGCGTCGTCCGGGTCGCGCAGCGACGCGAGCGCGATGCCGTAGACCAGTGACGCATACCGGTCGTACAGGGTTCCCAGCGCAGCGGGGTCGCCGTCGAGAGAATCCAGCAGCTGCTGGTCCGTCGGAGCCGACGCCACGGGCGGGGCGGCAGCAGGGCGATCGAGCACGGCGCATTGCGTAGCAGTCCGGCACGACGCGTGAAACGAGGGCGACACACCCTGACTACGACCGCGCGCGGCGATCGGATGCAGCCGCTCAGCGTGTGCCGGCCGAGGTCAGGGAGATGATCTCGGAGCCGGCCCCGCCGATCGGCCCCAGCGCCGTCGCAGCGCCCGTCGCGAGGTCGATCGCGTACAACACCCTCCCCGCTGCGGCATAACCCCGATCCTGGCCAGAGGAATCCGTGACGATCTCGAAGCCGGCCAGAGCTCCGAAGGGGGCGCCGAGCGGGCCCACCGTGACCTGGGTGCCGTCGTTGGGTGGATCCTGGAGGACGAGCACGCCGCGCACCGCGTCGATGTTGAAGAGCTTCGTCGTAGCCGCGCCTGCGCGCGAGTTGGTGTAGGCAGAGGCTGCGATCCCGGGGCGCCTGCCCGCGTTCGCGTCGCCGGCTGCGTAGGTCGCGGAGCGGTCGACGGCCGTCGCGCCGATCTCGACGTTCACGCGCAGGTTCTGCCCTTCGGCGCCGACGAGCCGCAGCCGGTCGGACTGGGGGTTGAAGTCGACCCCCGAACGCGCCCCCCCATCGAACGGAACGGTCAGGCTGCTCACGAGCTCGACCTCGCCGTTGCTCGGGTCGACGCGGTAGATCTCGTTCGTGGTCGACAGGCCGTAGATCCTCTGGTCGGCCGGTCGCAGGTCGATTCCGACCAGCGCGCCGCCGAGCTCGTGGACCTGAATCGCCTTCGCCGCCTCGGGGTGATCGGCCTCGAACACGAGCAATGCGCCCGCCTCGCTGAGCGCCACGAGCGTCGGGAGCGCCGGATCGGCGACAGCGCCGCCCGGGACCGCGCACAGCCAGAGTGCGATGCCGAGCCAGGCGATTGCGCGCGACCACGCCACGGGGAGGGATTAGCGACCGTCCGCGCGATCGGGCAAGTCGGGTTCGATCTTTGCCTCACGACGGGGCGAAACACGCACGACGGATGGGTGGATCCACGCGAACAGGGCGCTCGAGGCACGTTTGTTCTATGCGCTCGGCGTCGCGCAGCTTCTTCTCTCGGAGCGGAGGGGCGCGTTACCCCGGCCGCGGCCGCGGCATCCCAAGGCGGTTCAGCGAGCGCCTGCCGGCCACCGAAGGACGGGGCGCGAGGCGCCGCGAAGCACGGGAGACCCTCCATGCAGACCTCACGATCGAAGAAGCGCGCGCGCGCGCTCAGCGCGGCGCTGGCGGGCATCGTCGCCGGCTCGACCCTGGCGGCGGGCGACGCCCGGGCCGCCGCGATGGCGCAGGGCGACCTCGCGCAGATCGCCGCGGAGGACGACGGCTCGAACGGCTGCAACGGCCCGAACGGCTGCGGCGGCGAGGAGAGATCCGATTCGGGCTCGGGCGGCGAGTAGTCGTCGCGGCGCCGCAGCGCGAAACCGCTTCGGCCAGCCGGATCTCGGCCTCGGGCTCGGGGCTCGCGGACGGCACGTCCGCGAGCTCCTGGCGCGCCAGCCGGACCTGTGCGGAAGCCTCGGGTTCCTCGAGCTCCTGACGGAGAACCACCTCGACCTCGACCCGGCTCGCGAGGAGCTGACCTTGCGGCTCGCCGCCGTCGCGCTCGCCCGCTACGAGCGAGCGCGCGCACGCGCGCTGCGCGCGCAGGGCGCGGGAGCCTCCGAGCGCGCTCGCGCGAGCGTGCTGCGGAGCGCCGAAGGCGCGCGCCTCCACGAATTCGCGCTCGACGTCGAAACCGACTGGCGTCGCTTCGCGCGCGGCGAGCGGATCCTCTGCCTGCGCAGGCGCCGCACGCTCCTCGCGCTCTTCCGCCGCGCCGGTGCGGTCGCCAGCTTGCGCATCCCCGCGCGTGAAGTCGCGCTGCTGCGCGGCACGCTCCTCGAGACGGCGGTCGCTTCGGCTCACAGGTCCGGCCTTCGCCCGTCGTGGATCCGCGCCGCGCTCGCGTGCTGGGTCGGCGCGGGTCTGCTCCAGGTGGAACCCGCGCTCGAGGAGACGCGATGAAGAATGGGATCTCGAAGCAGGGATGGGCGCTGCTGCCGCTCCGCCTGATCGTCGGATTCGGCTTTGCGGCGCATGGCTACGCAAAGTGGAGTCGCGGCCCGGATCAGTTCGCGGCGATCCTCGCGGCGCTCGGCGTTCCGCTGCCTCACCTCATGGCGTGGGCGACGACGCTCCTCGAGCTACTCGGTGGGCTCGCCATCATCGCGGGCGCCTTCGTGCTCCCGCTGAGCCTCCCGCTGATCGCCGTCATGCTGACTGCGATGTTCGAGGTCCACCTTCGCTACGGCTTCTCGTCGGTCCGGCTCCAGGCCATCACCGAGACTGGCGCGCAGTTCGGCCCGGTCGGCTACGAGATCAACCTCCTCTACATCGCCGGCCTGCTCGCGCTCGCCGCCAGCGCTCCGAGCCGGCTCTCGCTGGATCGCTGGCTGCGCGACCGAAGAAACTCAGCGAGTGGCTGACGGGTCCCGGTCAGCGGCCGCGGAGAACTCCCATTCGGCAATCGAAACCGGGATTCCACGTTCGCTGGCGGCCCCGAGGAACTTCATCAGATCTACAGAAGGCTTGTCCCAATGCGGGCACGTGACTTCGACGAACCGGACCGCGCCCGTCTCCCCCGTCCAAGCGGATAGGACATTCAAGGCTCGATTTCGGATGTCCGCGAACGGTCGTTATGTCAAATTGCTCGCCCTTGTGCGAGTTTGGGTGGCTCGGGTAGAGGACGTAACTGCCTCCGCGGAAGAAGTCGACGGTGGAGTGGTAGCCATCGAGTTCGCTGCATCCGACATTAGTCGCGCGGCGCGATGATCCCGCGGCTCCGCTCGGGACTCAGATCAGATCCCACCCGCACGCGATCGGGCGCGATCGAATCCTCCAGCGGATCGTCTCGCTGTCGATCACCTCGCCATCGCGGAGGATCTCGAACGACCAGCTTCCCTCCACCTCGTCGGGCGACACGAAGGGTCCGGGTTTTCACACCCCGCCGGGCCCTGGATCTCGAGCGGAGCGCCGTCGAGATCCGACACGTGCACTTCGAAGTAGGGCCTCACCTCGAAGTTCGGCTTTTGCGTCCAGACCTCGAGGCGGTACTCGCTGCGCGTCGTTTCGTACCGGAGCGGGACGGGCCAGGTCGTCAAGGTGTAGGGAAGCGGCGCCCAGGTTCGTGCGACGACGCGCAGATCCGTCGGCGCTTCGATGCTCGCGAAGCGGAGCTGATTGCAGGTACACCCCAGGACGAAGCCCTGCAGCACCAGAGTCAGCGCGAGGAGTTGCTGGGCGAACCGGCGCCTACTTCTGGTACACACGCTGCGACATGTTGAAGTTTGGGTGGCTCGGGTAGAGGACGTATCCGCCCTCCGCGAAAGATGGAGTTGAAGCCGGCGAGTTCGCAGAAGTGCAGTCCGTTCGGTCTGTTGATCCGGTCCTCCGACCTCTACGGAAGCAGTTTGCTGCATCCGACGTAAGTCGCGCCGCGCGAAGATCCCGC
>DASUFZ010000014.1:0-41685 GCA_036274295.1 Myxococcota bacterium | reverse complement strand
GACCGCCAGCGACGGCGCGGATGCGCTCGCGCGCGTGGAGGCCGGCCGCTTCGACCTCGTCCTCTCCGATGTGGTGATGCCGAAGATGGACGGCTACGAGCTCTACACCGCGCTGCGCAAGCTCCGCCCCGAGCTGCCGGTCCTCATGATGACCGCCTTCCACTACGACCGGGATCACGTGATCAAGCGCAGCCGCCTGCAGGGCCTCGAGGGCGTGGTGTTCAAGAAGCCGGTCGACCCGACGCGCCTGTGCGAGGTGATCGCCGAGACGGTGAGCCGGCGGAGCTAGACGCACGAGCGACGCCACCCGCCACATGTCGCGACTCGCACCCGTCTCCATCGCGGATGGCGCCGAGTCGGCGTACGCGCGGCGTGGGAATCTGCAGTTCGCGCTGATCTCGCTGCTCGTGCGCGCGCTGCCGCGGGGCAAGGTGATCGCCGCGCGCCTGCTCGGAAGGCGCCTGCTGCTCGGTCCCCGCGGCGTCGTCGAGACGGATTCCGGCGTGGCGATCGCCGTCGATCGCTCGAACATCGACTTCTTCGCCGAGCTGCAGAAGCGCAACGGCGCGTGGGACCCCCACGTCACCGATGCCTGCCTGCGCCTGCTCGCGGGCAGAGCGGTCTTCTACGACGTCGGCGCGAACTCGGGCTACGTCGCGCTCGAGGTCGCCGCGCGCGCGCCGGGCGTCGAGGTGATCGCGTTCGAGCCCCAGCCGGGGCTCGCGCACAACATCGCCGTCTCGTCGGCGCTGAACCGGCTCACGAACGTGCGGGTCTATGCGGCGATGCTCGGGAGCCGCGATGGAACCGGGACGATCTTCCTCGCCCCCCAATCGATCCACGCCTCGGCGGTCGCGCGATACGAGGGCTCGCCATCGATCGCGTGTCCGAGCGCCAGCATCGATGCGCTGGTCGAGTCCGGCGGGCTGCCTCCGCCGGACTTGATCAAGATCGACGTCGAGGGCGCGGAGGCGGACGTCTTCGCGGGCGCGGTGCGGACGATCCGGCACCATCGCCCCGCGCTCGTCTTCGAAGCCGACATGAACCTGGAGCGCTTCGGCCAGACGCGCGGCCAGCTGCTGGCGTATCTCGCTTCGCTAGCGCCCTACGAGCTGTTCTTCCTCGAGCCGGACGGGCGCATGGTGGCGGTGGACGGGGATCCGGCGAACGCGAGCCCGAATCTCGTCGCGATCCCGCTTCGCTGACCCGAGCGAGACGGGCTAGACGACGACCTCGCGCGGCGGGATCCCGGCGGGCGTGCGGGCCGCGCACAGCGCCACGACCTGCTGCGCGCCCGCCGCGCGCAGCACGCGCGCGCATTCCTCGAGCGTGGCGCCCGTGGTGACGACGTCGTCGACCAGCCACACGCATGCGCCGTGGCTCCCACTCACGCGGAACGCGCCGCGCACGTTGGCGCGGCGTCCCGCGCGGCCGAGACCGGTCTGGCTCGGCGTGTCGCGCACGCGCGTGAGCGCGAAGGCGAGCGGTGCGCCGCTCGCGCCCGCGAGATCGCGCGCCAGGGAAGCCGCGGGGTTGAAGCCGCGCTGGCGCAGGCGCGCCGCGTGGAGCGGCACGGGCACGACGCACGAAGGCGTCGCGAGCGCGCGCCAGCCGAGCGATTCCGCCGCCAGCGCGCGCAGCCGAGCGCGATCGCGGCCCGAGCCGACGAGACCGCGCGGCGGGTACTTGTAGTGGCGGATCCACGCGGCGGGCTCCTCGGCGAACCACGTTCCCGCGATGCAGGCGTCGAGCGGCGAGGCGCGCCGCGCACAGCGCGCGCAGCGGCCGCGCGCTTCCGCGGCCGACGCCTCCTGGCACAGCACGCACGCGTCGCGCGGGATGCGCGGCAGCCGTGCGGCGCAACGCGCGCAGAGCGCGGCTTCGCCCGGCGCGTCGCAGCCGGCGCACGCGGGTGGGAAGAGCAGGTCGAGCAGACCCCGCAGCAGGGACGAAACGGCGATGGTCTCCGCGGGACCGGAGCGGGGTGGGATCAGTGCGCGGCGCCGGCCTCGTCGACGGCCAGCGCAGGCGCGTCGCTCCAGAGGCGCTCGAGGTCGTAGGCCTCGCGCACCTCCGGCAGGAACACGTGCACGATCACGTCGTCGAGATCGATCAGGAGCCAGCGCGCGTCCTCGTAACCCTCGACGCCGAGCACGCGCCGGCCGTGCCGCGGCGCCTCTTCGACGATGGCGTCGGCGATGGCGCGCGTGTGCCGATCGGAGGTGCCCGTCGCGATCACGAAGACGTCCGCGATCGAGGTCAGGGCGCTCACGTCGAGCGCCACCACTCGCTCCGCCTTCTTACCCAGCGCCGCCTCTGCGACCCAGGTTGCGCTGTCCAGCCGCCGCGCCTCGCTCATCCGATGCCTCGCAATTTAACGCGCGGATCGGGGTCCGTACACGCCGCTCCGCAGGACCGCCTCCCGTACCGCCTCCGGAACGAGGTAGCGGACGGAACGCCCCGCGCGCAGGCGCGCGCGGATCTCCGAGGACGAGATGTCGAGCGCCGTCACCTCGACCAGCCGGATCCAGGAAGCGGCCTCGCGGTGGCGCGCAGAGCGGCCGTCCGGCGCCAGCAGGACCTCGTCGCGCGCGCACTTCGGCAGCCAGTCTGCGAGCGAGCCGCCGGAGAAGGGCGGCCGCGTCATGACGGCAAAGTGACAGCTCCGCAGCAGCGCCTCGGGCTCGCGCCAGCTGCCGAGCTCGGCGAAGGCCTCCTGGCCGATCGCGAAGACCGGCAGCTCCGGTGCCGTGCGCGCGGCGATCGCTCGCACGGTGTCGATCGTGTAGGAACGCCCGCCCCGCTCGACCTCCATGCCGTCGGCGGCGAGCGCCTCGTTGTCGGCGACCGCGGCGCGGACCCAGGCGAGCCGGTCCTCCGCGGGCGCGATCGGGTCGTCGGGCGCGCCGTGCTTGTGCGGCGGCGTCGCCGCGGGCACGAGGATCACGCGCTCGAGGCCGAGCGCCTCGCGCACCTCCTCGGCCGCGCGCAGGTGACCGAGGTGGATGGGGTTGAAGGTGCCGCCGAGGATGCCGAGCCGCGCTCCACGCGTCATTCGCGCAGCTGGCCGTTGCCCCGCAGCACGAACTTCAGCGTGGTGAGCCCCTCCAGCCCCATCGGCCCGTAGGCGTGCAGCTTCGAGGTCGAGATGCCGATCTCGGCACCGAGCCCGAGCCGGTAGCCGTCGGCGTACGCCGTCGAGCAGTTCACGCCGACGGTCGCGGAGTCGATCCGGCGCAGCCACGCCTGCGCATTCGCATAGCTCTCGGTGACGATCACCTCGGTGTGGCTCGAGCCGTAGCGGCGGATGTGCTCGATCGCCGCGTCGAGGTCGTCGACGACGCGCACCGCGAGGATCGGCGCGAGGTACTCCTCCGACCAGTCCGTCTCGGAGGCGGGCCGCGCGTCGCCGAAGATCTCGCACACGCGGGCGTCCCCGCGCAGCTCGACGCCCTTCTCGTGCAGCGCCTTCAGCACGCGGGGCATCACGGTGCGCGCCGCGTCGCGGTGCACGAGCAGCGTCTCGAGGCCGTTGCAGACCTCCATCTGCCGGAGCTTCGAATCGCACACGATCGCGACGGCCATGTCGGCGTTCGCCGAGGCGTCGAGGAAGACGTGGCAGACGCCGGCGTCGTGCTTGATGACGGGGATGCGCGACGTCTCGACGACCTTGCGGATGAAGGCGCTGCCGCCGCGCGGGATCACGAGATCGATGTAGCGGTCCTGCACGAGCAGGTGGTCGACGGCGGCGCGGTCCGTGACGGGCACGAGCTGCACCGCGTCCTCGGGGATGTCGGACTCGACGGCCGCCGCGCGCAGCTCGGCCGCCAACGCGAGGTTCGACTGGAGCGCCTCGGAGCCGCCGCGCAGGACCACCGCGTTGCCGGCCTTCACGCAGAGCGCCGCCGCGTCGACCGTCACGTTGGGCCGCGATTCGTAGATCATGCAGATCACGCCGAGCGGGATGCGCATGCGGCCGACCTCGAGGCCGTTCGGGCGCACGCGCGTGTCCTCGATGCGGCCGATCGGATCGGGCAGACGCGCCACGTCGCGCAGGCCGGCGAGCATGTCGCGCCACTTCGACTCGGAGAGCTCGAGGCGCGCGACGAGCGGCGCCGCGACGCCCTTCTCTCGCGCGCGCTGCATGTCCTCGGCGTTCGCCGCGCGGATGCGCTCACGCGCGTCGGCGAGGCGCTCCGCGGCGCGCAGCAGCCAGGCGTCCTTGCGCTTCGTGTCGAGCTCGCCACAGCGCCGCGAGGCGGCACGCGCGCGGCGCGCGATGTCTTCGATCGCGGCTTCGAGGCTCATCGGTCACCCGGCTCGAGCAGCACGAGGTCGTCGCGGTGAATGACCTCGTTGCCGTTCGAGTACCCTAGCACCTCGGGGATCTTCGGCGTCGCGAGTCCGGCGATGCGCGCGATCGCCTCGGACGTGTAGGCCACGAGCCCGCGCGCGAACTCGGCGCCGTCCGGCCGCACGCAGCCGACCGGATCGCCGATGGCGAACTCGCCGCGCACCGCGCGGATGCCCGCCGGCAGCAGACTCTTGCCGCGCTCGACGAGCGCCTTCACCGCGCCGTCGTCGAGCACGATCTGGCCGCGCGTGTGCGTCGTGAAGGCGAGCCAGTGCTTGCGGCTGGCCAGCCGGCTGCGCGTCAGGAAGACGGTGCCGACCTGCTCGCCGTGCGCGACGCGCAGCAGCACGTCTTTTGCGTGTCCGTTGCACAGCACGGTGGCGGCGCCGGCGCGCGCGGCCGCGCGCGCGGCCTCGAGCTTCGTCGTCATGCCGCCGCGTCCGAAGGCGCTGGCGGAGCCGCCGGCCGAGCGCGCGATCTCCGGGGTGATGTCGTCCACCACGTCGAGGAGCGGCGGCAGCGGCTTTCCCGGCTCGGGCGGGCTCGCGTAGAGGCCCTCGACGTCGGTCGCGATCACGAGCAGCTCGGCACCGACCAGGTTCGCGACGGTCGCCGAGAGGTTGTCGTTGTCGCCGAAGCGGATCTCCTCGGTCGCCACCGTGTCGTTCTCGTTCACGACCGGCACGACGCCGAGCCGGAGCAGGGTATGCAGCGTGTGGCGCGCGTTCAGGAAGCGCTCGTGCTGCGCCAGGTCCGTGCGCGTCAGCAGGATCTGCGCGGCGTGACGGCCGTGGCGCGCGAAGTGCCGGCGGTAGAGCTCGGAGAGATCGATCTGCCCGACGGCGGCAGCGGCCTGCTTCTCGGGGATCGAGCGGCCCGGTTGCGTCCAGCCGAGCTTGCGGCTGCCGAGCGCGATGGCGCCCGAAGAGACGACCACGACCTCCTTGCCCTCTTCGCACAGCGCGGCGACCTGGCGCGCCAGATCGGAGACGCGCCGCGGGCGCAGCACACCGTCGCGGGTCAGGATGCTGCTGCCGAACTTCACCACGATGCGCCGCGCGCGGCGAACCCCTGCGCGTCCGCCGTTCATGCCGCCTCCTCCGACGCGTCGAGACAGCGCATCACCGCGCCGAGCAGATCCGGGATGCCCTCGCCCGTGGCCGACGAGATCCGGCAAACGTCGCGGCAGCGCTCGCGCAGCGCCGCCTCGATCGGGCGCAGCACATCACGTTCGGCGATCAGGTCGATCTTGTTGAGCGCGACGATCTCGGCACGCTCGGCCAGCGCCGCGCCGTAGGCCGCCAGCTCCTTGCGGATGGCCTCGTAATCGGCGAGCGGGTCGCGCTCCTCGAGCAGCGCGTTGCCGGCGTCGACGAGGTGGACGATCACGCGCGTGCGCTCGACGTGACGCAGGAAGCGGTCGCCGAGTCCCGCCCCTTCGCTCGCGCCCTCGATCAGACCCGGGATGTCGGCGACGACGAAGCGCCGCTCGCCGACCTGCGCGACACCGAGATGCGGGAAGAGCGTCGTGAAGGGGTACTCGGCGACGCGCGGGCGCGCGGCCGAGATGCGCCGCAGCAAGGTCGACTTGCCGGCGTTCGGAAAGCCGACGAGACCGACGTCGGCGAGCAGCTTGAGCGAGAGCCGCAGGCGCCGCGTCTCGCCGGGACGGCCGGGCGTCGCGAAGTCCGGCGTCTGGCGGGACGGCGTCGCGAAGCGCGCGTTCCCCTGCCCGCCGCGTCCGCCGCGCGCGACGGCGAACTCCTGGCCGTTCTCGATCAGGTCGGCGAGCGGCTCCGCGCCCGGCGCGTCGGCGTCGTAGACGAGCGTGCCGACCGGCAGCGCGATCACCAGGTCGGCGCCGCTCGTGCCGGTGCGGTTCCTGCCCGCGCCTGCGCCGCCGTGCTCGGCGGCGTTCTCGGGACGCAGCCGCTGGTCGATCAGGGTCGCGAGATTGCGGTCGGCCCGCAGCACGACGTCGCCGCCGCGGCCGCCGTCACCGCCGTCGGGGCCCCCGCGCGGGATGTATTTCTCGCGCCGGAAGCTGACGCAGCCGTCACCGCCGCGACCCGAGGCGACGCGAATGGTCGCCTCGTCGATGAAGGGATCGTCTCGCCTCATGGCACGGGGCCGGAAGTGTAGGCGGCGCCGGATGGAGCGGGCGCGCGCGGCGAGACGGACCTGCGCCGCGGCCTCGAGCGCAGCCTACTCCTGGACGCGCGCGACGATGCGGCCGCCGGAACGCGCGTACTGGACGACACCGTCGCGCAGGGCGAACAGGGTGAAGTCCTTGCCGACGCCGACGTTGCTGCCCGGATGGATGCGCGTGCCGACCTGGCGCACGAGGATGCTGCCCGCGTGGACGCGCTGCCCGGCGTAGACCTTCACGCCTCGCCGCTGCGAGTTGCTGTCGCGCCCGTTGCGCGAGCTGCCCTGACCTTTTTTGTGCGCCACCGACTAGCCCTCGATGCGGTCGACCAGGATCTCGGTGTACGCCTGCCGGTGGCCCTGCTTGCGCCGGTAGTTCTTGCGGCGCTTCGCCTTGAAGAGCATCACCTTGGCCGAGCGGCCCTGGCCGACGATCTTGCCGAGCGCCTTCGCGCCCGAGACGAGCGGCGTACCGAAGCGCGGCGAGCCCTCGCCGCCGATCAGCAGCACCTCGCCGAGCTCCACGGCATCTCCGACCGAACCGGCCAGCTTCTCGACGCGAACCCGCTGCCCGGGCTCGACGCGATATTGCTTGCTGCCGCTGCGCACGACGGCGTACATCACGAGTCCTCGCCAATCTGGAGGCGCGGGATTATCCGGTTTTCGCCCTCGGCGTCAACGGCGACCTCGGCGGGATCGGGTCCTGCTTCGGCCTCGGTCTCGGGCTTCTCCAGGGCTGCCCCGTCGCCCTCCGTGCGCTGCGCGAGGGACTCCTCGATCACCTCGGGGGAAGCCTCTGCCAGCGCCGCGCGCTCCGGAGCCTTCTCCTTGCGCTCGCGCTCTCCCAGCCAGCCGAGCGGGATCTCGACCGGCGGACCCTGGTCGAGCGCCACGACCTCGAACTGCTCCTGGTGCAGTCCCGGGCGGGCGCGGATCTCGATCTCGCGGCCGAGCTCCCCGGAGAGCCGCTGGGTGGCCCGCCGCGCCGGCCCGAGCAGCATCTCGGCGACGCGCGGATTCACCGAGACCGCGATCTGGCGGCCGCAGAAGCGCGGCAGGTCCTTGCGGATCTCGCGCAGCACCTTGTAGGCGACGCTCTCGGCCGAGATCACGTAGCCGCGGCCGTCGCAGTAGCTGCACGGCTCGCAGAGCTGCTGCACCAGGTTCTCGCGCGTGCGCTTGCGCGTCATCTCGACGAGCCCGAGCTCGGAGATCTTCAGCAGGTTCGTCTTCGCCTTGTCCTCGCGCAGGGCCTCCTGGAGCGCGCGGTAGACCTTCTCGCGGTTGTCGGCGCTCTCCATGTCGATCAGGTCGATGATGATGAGGCCGCCGATGTTGCGGAAGCGCAGCTGGTGGACGACTTCCTGGACGGCCTCGAGGTTCGTCTTGAGGACGGTCTCCTCGAGATCGCGCTTGCCGACGTAGCGCCCCGTGTTCACGTCGATCGACGTGAGGGCCTCGCTCTGATCGATGATCAGGTAGCCGCCCGAACGCAACCAGACCTTGCGCCCGAGGTTCTCGTCGATGTTCACCTCGATGCCGAAGTGATCGAAGATCGGCAGCGACCCCGTGTAGAGCTCGAGCTGCGGCTTCGGATCGGCGACGAAGCGCGCCAGGAACTCCTGCATGGTGCGGAAGGTGTCGGGATCGTCGATCGCGATGCGGCGGGTGCGCGAGTTCGCGAAGTCGCGGATCGCCTTGAGCGGCAGCGCGAGCTCCTCGAAGAGCACCGTCGGCGCGGAGACCGAGTCCCGGCGGTCCTGGATCTGCTCCCACACGGAGCTCAAATAGTTCACGTCCGCTTCGAGATCGGCCTCGCTCGTGCCCTCACCCGCCGTGCGGATGATGAAGCCGAGCTTGCCGCCCGAGAGCCGCGTCACGACCTCGCGCAGGCGCCGCCGCTCGCGGTCGGAGTCGATGCGGCGCGAGACGCCGACGCGCTTCGCCCACGGAGTCAGCACCAGATGCCGACCGGCGATCGAGACGTGCGAGGTGATGCGGGCGCCCTTCGAGCCGATCGGCTCCTTGGCGACCTGCACGATGATCTCCTGACCCTCGCGCAGCACCGTCTCGATGTTCGGCATCGGCCGGTTGGCGTGACGGCCGCGCCCGCGCCGCGGCCGCGCACCCTCTTCGTCGTCGGCGTCGGGATCGAGGTGTCCCTCGTCGTCGAGGTAGTCGCCGACGTAGAGGAACGCGGCCTTCTCGAGGCCGATGTCCACGAATGCCGCCTGCATGCCGGGGAGGACGCGCGTGACGCGGCCCTTCACGACCATGCCGGCCACGCTGCGCTCGCGCTCGCGCTCGATGTGCAGCTCGGCAAACGTCTGCTGTTCGAGGATCGCGACGCGCGTTTCCCCGGCCCCGACGTTGATGATGATCTCGTTCGGAGCGACCGCACCGCGGCCATTCCCCGAGCGTTGTCCCGTCCGTGACGCCATCCGCCTGCCTCGGCGTTGGCGAGCCCTTCGGGCGAGGGAGTTTTTCGGTCGCCGGGTTTGCCGGCGCTGGCGGGGTCAGCTCGGATCCGGCGGACTTGCCGCCGGACGGACGGGACCTCTCTCTAATGTCCCGAAATCGCTAATGAAAACGTTGACTCGCACAGGAAGATTCCAATCGGTGCGACCTCGGGAATCCGAGCTTCGAGACCGTGCAGCGCCCCGCCGCCCATCCTTCTCGATCGGACCCCATCCAGCGAACCGTCCGGAGCTTCGGGGTTATCCTGGCCGCCACTCTCACCCGGGTCGCTCCTCTTCGCGTCCACCTCTGCGAGGAGCTCGAGTTCGAGAGCCGCGGATCAGGTCTTCTTCCCCGTGGGACGGCCGCCTTCGGCCGCATCAAAAACGTGACCGGAAAATCATGAATTCCGATCGCCGGGTCAAGCCCGTGCCGCAGTGCGTCTCGAGAGTCGCCGAATCCCGACCCCGAGGCTCGTGCTCCGACGTCCATCGGTGTCGGATGTGCAAGGAGCGCCTGGCCCCCTCCGAGGTCGCGCGCCGTGGCGGCCGCCGGCGTTTGATCGGAGCGGTAGCTTCCTTTACGATAAGTCGCCGTCGAACATGCTGAATTCCAGTGTGCTCGTGCTCAATCGATCGTATCTGCCGGTCCACGTGACGACGGCACGCCGAGCCTTCTCGCTGATCTTCTCGGGCAGCGCGCTGGCCGTGAACCACGCCTACGAGACCTTCGACTTCGCTGCCTGGAGTCGACTCGGTCCGGACGGCGGTGAGCAGGTGGGCACGACGAGCGGACGCCTGCGGGTGCCAAGAGTGATCGTGCTCCAGCACTTCGACCGCGTCCCGCGGCGCCACGTCCGCTACAGCCGGCTCAACATCTTCGCGCGGGACAAGTTCACGTGTCAGTACTGCGGGCGGAAGCCGCTGCGCGCCGAGCTCAACCTCGACCACGTGATCCCGCGCTCGCTCGGCGGTCGCACGACGTGGGAGAACGTCGTGGCGAGCTGCGTCGACTGCAATCGGCGCAAGGGCGGCAGGACCCCCGCGCAGGCTCGACTGCGCCTGCTGCGCCAGCCGATGCGACCGCGTTGGACGCCCCTCGTCCACCACACCGCCGCCTCCGCGCGCTACGAAGAATGGCAACCCTTCTTGCACGTCGTGGACGGGAGAGGCGCGGGCTATCGGAGGGCCGTCGGGAGCGACTGAAGTCGCCGCGCCCATGGCGGGCGGTGGCGGGAAGCCGGTACGGTGTCGATGGGACCGGGGGGGACCACAGTGAGTGGCGGGCGAAGCGCTCTAGAGCCCGGCCGCACCAGGCGCCCGGGCTTCGGACGAACGGAAGGTCCGCAGCTCATTCCCGTCGGCGGCGGGAAGGGCGGCGTCGGCAAGACCTTCGTCGCAGCCAATCTCGCGGCGACACTGGCGCGCGGCGGCTACCGCGTCGTGGCCGTCGACGTCGATCTCGAGGGCGCGAACCTGCACACGGCGCTCGGCGTGCGCCGCCCGCGCCGCAGCCTCGCCGACTACGTCGCCGAGCGCGAAGAGGACATCCCGAAGCTCCTCGAGGAGACCAGCGTCGAGAACCTCCAGCTCGTCGCTGCCACGCGCCCGAACCTCGGCTCGCCGCAGCCGGGTCACGCGCGCCGCATCGAGTTCGTGCGCGCGCTGCGGCAGCTCGACGCGGACTTCGTGCTGCTCGATCTCGCGGCCGGCACCGACCGCTCGGTGATGGACTACTTCATGGTGTGCGACGACGGCATCGTCGTGCTGACACCGGAGCCGACATCCGTCGAGAACGCCTACGCCTTCATGCGCGCGGCGTTCTACCGGCGCCTGCGCCTCGCCATGCTCTCCGACGAGGTGCGCGCGCTCGTCAGCATGGCGATGGACGAGCGCAACGAGCGCGGCATCCGCACCGCCTTCGACCTGCTGCGCGAGGTCGAGCAGCTCGATTCGGGCGAGGGCGTGCGCTTCGGCCGCGTGATGCGCGCCTTTCGGCCGCGCCTGGTCGTGAACGGCGCGCGCAGCGCCGAGGACATCCGGCTCGGCTTCTCGGTGTGCAGCGTGTGCCGCCGCTACTTCGCGATCGAGGCGGAGTACATGGGCTACCTGAACCACACCGACGACGCGCGGCGCTCGCTGCGCGCGCTGCGACCCCTCGTCGACGCGCACCCGCGCTCCGACGCCGCCGTCTACTTCGGGCGCATCGCACGCAAGCTGCTCGAGCCGCGCACGCCCGCCGCCGCAGGAGAGCGCAGCGCATGAAGCCGCCCGGGGAGCAAGATCACTACGAGGCGCTCGACGTCTCGCCCAGCGCGACGCGCGAGGAGATCGAGCGCGCCTACCACCTCGCCAAGGCCACCTACGCCGACGACTCGCTGGCCGGCTACTCCGTCTTCCAGGAGGGCGAGCTGCCGCTGTTGCGCGAAAGGCTCGAGCACGCGTACCGCACGCTCTCGGATCAGGACGCGCGCCGCGCTTACGACGAGGAGATGAGCCGGCCCGTCGGGCGTCTGCGCGCAGAGCCCGTCGAGGAGCAGCCGCTACCGCTTCCGGCCGTCGAGCCGCCGTCGCGGCCGCTCGAAATCTCGCCGACCCTGCTGCCCCCGCCGCTCTTCCATGCCGAGCTGGACGAGGAGGAGAGCAGCGAGGAGGACGGGGGCGAGTTCGACGGCGCTCGCCTCGCGCGCGTGCGCGAGCGCCGCGGTATCGAGCTCGACGAGATCGCGGGCGTCACGAAGGTGAACCCGAGCTACCTGCTCTTCATCGAGCAGGAGCGCTTCGACGACCTCCCCGCCGCCGTCTACGTGCGCGGCTTCGTGAAGTGCTACGCGCGCTGCCTCGGCCTCGATCCGGATCGCGTCGCGCGCAGCTACATGCGCCGCTTCGAGGAGCGCTCGAGCAAGCGCAAGCGGGGGCTGTTCTCGCGGCGCGGCTAACTTGGCGCCGTGAACTTCCTCGTCGGTGAATCCGAGGCGGGCGCGCGCCTCGACCTGGCGCTGGCTTCGCTCGCGGATTGCTCGCGCTCGCAGGCGCGGCGCTGGATCGAGCAGGGCCGCGTGCGCGTCAACGAGCGCGAGGTGGCGGCGAGCCTGCGCGTCCGCGCGGGCGATCTCGTCGAGGCGATCCCTCCCGATCCCGAGCCCGCCAGCGCAGAGCCCGAGGAGATCCCGCTCGCCGTGCTCCACGAGGACGAGGACCTGATCGTGCTCGACAAGGCGGCAGGCATCGTCGTGCACCCGGCGCCCGGACACCGCGGTGGGACGCTCGTCAACGCGCTGCTGCACCACTGCGACGATCTCGCCGGCGTCGGCGACGTGCTGCGTCCGGGCATCGTGCATCGTCTCGACCGCGGCACGACCGGCGTGCTCGTCGTCGCGAAGAGCGACCTGGCGCACCGCCATCTCTCCGAGCAGTTCCGCGAGCACAGCGTCGAGCGCGTCTACCTGGCGATCGTGCGCGGCGTGCCCGGGATCGAGGGCGGCGAGATCGATCTGCCGATCGGACGGCACGAGCGCGACCGCAAGCGCATGAGCGTCCGCACGCGTGGCGGCCGCGCGGCGGCGACGCTCTGGCGTGTCGTGCGGCGCTTCCCGCGCGGCGGGCGCAGCCTGCTCGAGCTGCGGCCGCGCACCGGGCGCACCCACCAGATCCGCGTGCACCTCGCCGCCATCGGCCTGCCGATCGCGGGCGATCCGGTCTACGGGCGGCGCGGGAAGACGCCGCTCGATGAAGAGCTCGCGCGTCCGGCGCTCCACGCGGAGCAGCTCGCCTTCACGCATCCGCGCAGCGGCGCGCGCCTCGCGTTCCGCGCGGCGCTGCCCGCCGACATGAGCGAGCTGCTGCGCGAGCTCGAGCGGCGAGAGGGCGGCGCGTGAGCCTCACGCATCCGCTGCTCGCGTCGCTCGGCGTCGAGCACGGCTTCGGCCTGCGCGACGCGCCGGCGCCCGCGAATCTGCTGCGGCCGCGCCAGGTTCACGGCGTCGAAGTCGTCAGCGCGGCGGCCTGCCGGGCCGAGCCGGCGCCCGATGCCGACGCCGTCTTCTCGCGCGAGCCCGGGGTGCCGATCGGTGTCGCGACCGCGGACTGCGTCCCGATCCTGTGCGCTTCGGCGTCGGGCGAGCTCGTCGCGGCGATCCACGCCGGCTGGAGAGGCCTCGCGCGCGGCGTGGTGGCGTCGAGCCTCGCCGTGTTGCGCCGGCTGGATCGCAATGCGGTCTTCTCCGCCGCGATCGGGCCGCACATCGGCGTCTGCTGCTACGAGGTCGACGAGCCGGTGCTCGACGCACTGCGCCATGAGCTCGGCGACGCGGTGCTGGCGACGTCGGTCGAGACGCGCCCCGGACACCGCCGCATCGATCTCGGCGCGCTGACGGCGCATGCGCTCGAGAGAGCCGGCGTGGCGCGCACGCGCATCGGTCGGTTGCCTTCGTGCTGCACACGCTGCGACGCGCAGCGTTTCCACTCGTATCGCCGCGACGGCGCGCGCGCGGGTCGCCTCGTGCATCACATCGCCGCCAGGGTTGACCGTCCCGGGGCCCCTGGGTAGGCTGCATCGGCGCTCCCTCCGGATCGCCTTCCCCCAAACCCGACGAGTGACTCTCCGCGGCGCGCCGCCGCGCACGGCCTCGTGCGGCTGTCGCAATGCAGCGACGCCTTGCTGCACCCGGCGGAAAACCACCTCATGTCCAACTTCCGTGCAGGCGACGACCAGGGCCCGGCGAGCCGCATGCGGCGGGGCCGCGGCGGCCGGCGCCGCGACGGCGGCGACCCGCGCGATCCGCGCCGGGCGGCGGACGAGGAGTACGCCGAGGACGAGTCGTACGATCTCGAGCCCTACGCGGACGACGAGGACGCCGGACCCTCCGTCAACGTCGTCGAGCTGAAGGAGAAGTCGGTCGCGGAGCTCGCCGCGATGGCCGACGAGCTCTCGGTCGAGAACGCCGCGGGCATGCGCAAGCAGGATCTGATCTTCGCGATCCTGAAGGCGCTCACCGCGAACCAGGGCCGCATCTACGCCGAGGGCGTGCTCGAGACCTTGCCCGACGGCTTCGGCTTCCTGCGCGCGCCCGACCAGAACTACCTGGCCGGCCCCGACGACATCTACGTCTCACCCTCGCAGATCCGGCGCTTCAGCCTGCGCACCGGTGACACCGTGCTCGGTCAGGTGCGGCCGCCGAAGGAGGGCGAGCGCTACTTCGCGCTGCTGAAGGTCGACCAGATCAACTTCGAGTCGCCCGAGGCGGCGCGCCACAAGATCCTGTTCGACAACCTGACGCCGCTCTACCCGGCGCAGAAGTTCCTGCTCGAGAGCAAGTCGGGCGGACTGACGACGCGCGTCATCGACCTGATCGCGCCGATCGGCAAGGGCCAGCGCGCGCTGATCACGTCGCCGCCGAAGGCCGGCAAGACGATGATCCTGAAGGACATCGCCAACGCGATCGCCGAGAACCACCCCGAGGTCTACCTCATCGTGCTGCTCATCGACGAGCGGCCCGAGGAGGTCACCGACATGGAGCGCAACGTGAAGGCCGAGGTGATCTCGTCGACCTTCGACGAGCCGGCGACGCGACACGTCCAGGTGGCGGACATGGTGATCGAGAAGGCCCGCCGCCTGGTCGAGCACCGGCGCGACGTGGTGATTTTGCTCGATTCGATCACGCGGCTCGCGCGCGCGCACAACACCGTCGTGCCGCACTCCGGCAAGATCCTCTCGGGCGGCGTCGACTCCAACGCGCTGCACAAGCCGAAGCGCTTCTTCGGCGCGGCGCGCAACCTCGAGGAAGGCGGCAGCCTCACCATCATCGGCACCGCGCTGATCGAGACCGGCTCGCGCATGGACGAGGTGATCTTCGAGGAGTTCAAGGGCACCGGGAACAGCGAGATCGTGCTGGACCGCAAGCTGGCCGACCGGCGCACCTTCCCGGCGATCGACATCAACCGCTCGGCGACGCGCCGCGAGGAGCTGCTGCTCGACGAGGCGACGCTCAATCGCATGTACGTGCTGCGCAAGGTGCTCGCGCCGCTCTCGCCGGTCGATTCGATGGAGTTCCTGCTCGAGAAGATCCGCCGCTCGTCCAGCAACGCGGAGTTCCTCGAGTCGATGAACTCGTAGGGCGCTCGCGACGCCGCGCGCTAAGGTCCCCCCGTCACAGGCGTTTTTCCTTCGCCCCGGGGCTCTCGGACCATGGCGGACCTGCTCGAAAGAATCTCCGCCTTCGCGGAGCGGGCGCAGCAGCTCGAAGAGACCCTGGGCCGCCAGGAGGTCGCCTCGAATCCGGCCGAGTATCGGCGGGTCGCGCAGGAGCTCTCCGGGCTGCGGCCGGCCGCGCAAGCCGCCCAGGCCTACCGCAAGCTGCTCGCCGATATCGAGGGAGCGCGCGCGCTCCTCGGCGAGGGCGACGCCGACATGCGCGCGCTGGCGCAAGCGGAGCTCGCCGAGCTCGAGGAGCGCCGCACCGCGCTCGAGAAGCAGGTGCGCGTGCTGCTGCTGCCGCGCGATCCCGACGACGAGAAGGGCGCGATTCTCGAGATCCGCGCGGGCGCCGGCGGCGAGGAGGCCGGCCTCTTCGCGCACGAGCTTCTGCGCATGTACCTCCGCTACGCGGAGCGGCGCGGCTGGAAGGTCGAGCCGATGTCGCTCTCGCAGGCGGGCTCCGGCATCCGCGAGGCGATCACCGGACTCTCGGGCGAGCACGTCTTCGGGCGCCTCAAGTACGAGCGCGGCGTGCACCGCGTGCAGCGCGTGCCGGCCACGGAGGCGCAGGGCCGCATCCACACGTCGACCGTCACCGTCGCCGTGCTGCCGGAGGCCGAGGAGGTCGACGTGCAGATCAATCCGGCGGATCTGCGCATCGACGTCTACCGCTCGTCGGGACCGGGCGGGCAGAGCGTCAACACGACCGACTCCGCGGTGCGCGTGACGCACCTGCCGACCAACACCGTCGTCACCTGCCAGGACGAGAAGTCGCAGCACAAGAACAAGGCGAAGGCGCTGAAGGTGCTGCGCTCGCGCCTCCTGGAGGTCGAGCGCGAGCGCGCGGCCGCGAATCGCGCCAACGCGCGCCGGGCCCAGGTCGGCACGGGCGACCGCAGCGAGAAGATCCGCACCTACAACTTCCCGCAGTCGCGCGTCACGGATCACCGGGCGGGCGTCACCATGCACCAGCTCGATGCCCTGCTTGCCGGCGACATGGACGAGCTGCTCGACGCGGTGCAGAGCTCGGTCGACGAGGCGGAGCTGACGTGACCGAGACGGCACCCGGCCGGGCCGCCGCGCCCGACCCCGCGCGTGCGGCGCGCAGCTGGAGCGTGCTCGAGCTGCTGCGCTGGACGACCGCGCACTTCGCGGAGCGCGGCATCGAGACCGCGCGCCTCGACGCCGAGTGCCTGCTCGCGCACGCGCTCGGCACGTCGCGGCTGCGGCTCTACCTCGATTTCGAGAAGCCGGTCGTCGAGACCGAGCGCGCGGTCTTCCGCGAGCTGGTGCGGCGGCGCGCGGCCGAGCGCATCCCCGTCTCCCAGCTGGTCGGCCGCAAGGAGTTCTGGTCGCTGTCGCTCCGCGTCACGCGCGACGTGCTGACCCCGCGCCCGGATACCGAGACCCTGGTGGCGGCCGCGCTGGAGCTCCTGCCGCCGGCGCGCACGGCGCCGATCCGGGTCCTCGACCTGGGGACCGGGTCCGGCGCCATCGCCCTGGCGCTGGCGAGCGAGCGCACGGACCTGGCCCTGTTCGCGGTGGACCTCTCGCAGGAAGCGCTCAAAGTCGCGCAACAGAATGCCGAAGAGCTCGGAATGGCCGAGCGAATCCGGTTCCTGGCGGGGGACGGCTTCGAGCCCGTGAAGGGCCTGCGCTTCGACGCGGTCGTCTCGAACCCGCCCTACGTCGACCCGGCGGAGCGCAGCACCCTGGCGCCGGAGCTCGCGCACGAGCCGGAGCAGGCGGTCTTCGCGGGCGAATCGGGGCTCGCCATGCTGCGTCGCATCGCGGCGGAGGCTCCGGGCTGGCTCGAAGCGGGCGGCACCCTGATCCTCGAGCACGGGCCGGATCAGGCGAACGCGGTCGCAAAGGCCTGCCGCGAGGCGGGCTTCGGTGAGATCGCGCTGCGGCGCGATCTGAGTGGAAGGCCACGCGTGACGAGCGCGCGGCACGGGGGGTAGGTCGCATGGATCGGATCCTGGTGCGGGGGGGCATCCCCTTGCGCGGCGAGGTGCCCATCTCGGGCTCGAAGAACTCGGCGCTCGCCCTCATGGCGGCGGCGCTGCTCGCGGACGGCGAGACGCAATTCGAGAACGTGCCGCGCCTGCGCGACATCGACGCCATGCTCGAGCTGCTGCGCGCGCTCGGCGCGCGCGCCGACTGGCAGGGCGCCGATTCGCACGAGGTGCGGATCGACGCGCGTCACATCCACAGTCGCGAGGCGCCCTACGACCTCGTGCGCAAGATGCGGGCGTCGTTCATGGTGCTCGGCCCGCTGCTCGCGCGCTTCGGCGAGGCGCGTGTCTCCGAGCCGGGCGGCTGCGCCATCGGCGTGCGCCCGGTCGACCAGCATCTGAAGGGATTCGAAGCGCTCGGCTCGAAGATCCGGCTCGACCATGGCTACGTCGAGGCGAGCTGCCCGCGCCTGCGCGGCGCGCGCGTCGCCTTCGACCTGACGACCGTCAACGGCACGCAGAACGTGATGATGGCCGCGTGCCTCGCCGACGGGGAGACCATTCTCGAGAACGCGGCGCGCGAGCCCGAAGTCGTCGAGCTCGCCGAGGTCCTGCTCAAGATGGGCGCCGACGTGCGCGGCGCGGGCACCGACCGGCTCGTGATCCGCGGCGTGCGCTCGCTGCGCGGCGTTCGCCATCGCGTGTCGGGCGACCGCATCGAGGCGGGCACCCTGCTCGCCGCCGCGCTCGCCACGCGCGGCGACGTCAAGGTCACGGGCGTCGATCCGTCCGTGATGGAATCGACGCTCGACAAGCTGCGCGACTGCGGCTCCGCGATCGAGACGGCACCGACCTGGGTGCACCTGCGCCAGCCGGGGCCGATCCGGCCGACCCGCATCGTGACGGCGCCCTTCCCGGGCTTCGCGACCGACATGCAGGCGCAGCTGATGGCGGCCCTGACGGTCGCGGACGGGGCCAGCGTGGTGGAGGAGCGGGTCTTCGAGAACCGCTTCATGCACGTTCCCGAGCTCCAGCGCATGGGCGCCGACATCTCGCTCTCGGGCCGCGTGGCCCAGGTCCGGGGTGTGCAGCGTCTGATGGGCGCGCCCGTCATGGCCACGGATCTGCGCGCTTCTGCTGGATTGATCGTGGCGGCGCTGGCCGCGGAGGGGGAAACTGTCGTCAGCCGCGTCTACCACATCGATCGCGGCTACGAGCGGATCGAGGGGAAGCTCCGCGGCCTCGGCGCGGAGATCCGCCGGGAGGGATGAGCATGGCGACGCGCGCTGCGGCGAAGATCGTCACGGTCCTCGAGAGCACGGAATCCGGATTCAACGGCCAGTTCGAGAAGCTGGTGCGACGCCGCGAGGCGCTCGCCGAGGACGTGACGCGCACCGTCGCGAAGATCATCGAGCGCGTGCGCACGGGCGGCGACGAGGAGCTGCTCGCGTGCGTGCGCCGCTTCGACGGCGCGAAGCTCGACGCGCTCGAGGTCGAGCCGGAGGAGTTCGAGGAGGCGGCCGAGAAGATCGACCCGGCCGACCGCGCGGCGCTCGGCAAGGCCGCGATGCGCGTGCGCGAGTTCCACCGCAAGCGCATCCCGTCGAGCTGGGAGGTGCGCGAAGAGGGCGGCGGCACGTTCGGCTACCGCGTGCGCCCGCTCCAGCGCGTCGGCATCTACGTGCCGGGCGGCAAGGCCGTCTACCCGTCCACCGTGATCATGAACGCCGTGCCGGCGAGCGTGGTCGAGGTGCCGGAGATCATCATGGCGACGCCGGCCGGGCCGGACGGCAAGCTGCGGCCCGAGGTGCTGATGGCGGCCAAGGTCGCCGGCGTGCACCGCGTCTTCAAGATGGGCGGCGCGCACGCGATCGCGGCGCTCGCCTACGGCACCGCGACGGTTCCGGCGGTCGACAAGATCGTCGGGCCCGGGAACGTCTACGTCGCCTCGGCCAAGCGCATGGTCTTCGGCGACGTCGCCATCGACACCGAGGCGGGACCCACCGAGGTGATGGTGATCGCCGACCGCACGGCGAACCCGGCCTGGGTGGCCGCGGATCTGATCTCGCAGGCCGAGCACGACGAGATGGCGCAGGCGATCCTGGTGACGCCCGCGAAGGCGCTGGTCGCGCGCGTGCGCGAGCAGATCGGCAAGCAGCTGAAGACGCTCGACCGCGCGAAGATCGCCGCGAAGTCGCTGCAGACGCGCGGCGCGCTGATCTCGTGCAAGAACATGGACGAGTGCATCGCGCTGGTGAATCGCTACGCGCCGGAGCACCTGATCGTCGCCGCCGACGACCCGGATCCGATCGCGAAGCAGATCGTCAACGCGGGCGCGATCTTCCTCGGCCACTACACGCCGGTCGCGGTGGGCGACTACCTCGCCGGCCCGAACCACGTGTTGCCGACGGGCGGGACCGCGCGCTTCTTCTCGCCGCTGTGCGTCGACGACTTCCTGAAGAAGACCATCGTGACGCGCTTCGAGCCGCCGAAGCTGCGCGAGCTCGGCCTCGACGTGATGCGCCTCGCCGACATCGAGGGCCTGACCGGCCACCGCCTCTCGGTCGACCTGCGCCTGCAGAAGATCCGGCGCGCGCGCCGCGAGCGCGAAGCCGCGCGCGAGGCCGAGGCGGAGTCTCTGCTGTGAGGGATCTGCGCACGGCGAACGTGCACCGCAAGACCAGGGAGACGGAGATCGAGATCGATCTCGGCCTCGACGGCGAGGGCGCCTACCGGATCAGCACGGGCATCCCGTTCTTCGACCACATGCTCGAGTCGTTCGCGAAGCACGGGCTCTTCGACCTGACGCTCGCGGCGAAGGGCGATCTCCAGGTCGACCTGCACCACACCGTCGAGGACGTCGGCATCGCGCTCGGCCAGGCGTTCCGCAAGGCGCTCGGCGACGCGGAGGGCATCCGGCGCTACGGCTCGCAGGTGCTGCCGATGGCGGAGGCGAAGGTCGAGGTGTCGGTCGACGTCTCGAACCGCCCCTACCTCGTGTACCGCGTGGAGCTGCCGAACGCGCGCATCGGGACCTTCGACGCGTCGCTCACCGAGGACTTCCTGTACGCGCTCGCGCACAACGCCGGGCTCGACCTGCACGTCGATCTCCGCTACGGAAAGAGCCCCCATCACGTGGTGGAGGCGATCTTCAAGGGTCTGGCTCGGGCCCTGCGCGTCGCGGTCGAACGCGATCCGCGCGTGAAGGGCCTGCCCACGGTGAAGGGCGCTCTCTAGACACTTCGGCGGATCCCCCCATGACCGCGCCCCCCCGCATCGCCGTGGTCGACTACGGCGCCGGCAACCTGCGCAGCGTCGCGAAGGCGCTGCTGCGCTCGGGGTTCGACGCGTACGTGACGGGCGACGCCGACGCGCTGCGCGCGGCCGACGCCGTCGCGCTGCCCGGCGTCGGCGCCTTCTCGGACGCGATGGGGGCGCTGCGCGCGCGCGGCCTCGACCTGGCCGTGCGCGAGCACATCGAGAGCGGCCGTCCCTACCTCGGTCTGTGTCTCGGGCTCCAGCTCCTCTTCGAGGAGAGCGAGGAGCACGGCCGCACGGCGGGACTCGGCCTCTTCAAGGGCCGCGTCGAGCTGTTTCCGCGCGCCGATCTGCAGGGCCGCCCGCTGCGCGTGCCGCACATCGGCTGGAACTCCGTGCGCTGGAGTGGCGCGCATCCGGTCAGCGCGCGGCTCCCCGCCGAGGCCCACTACTACTTCGTGCACGGCTACCGGGTCGTTGCGGCGGATCCCTCCGTCGCCGTCGGCTGCACCGATTACGGCGGCGCCTTCGCCTCGGCCGTCGCGCGCGAGAACGTCTTCGCGGTGCAGTTCCACCCCGAGAAGAGCCAGGACGCCGGCCGGCGCGTCCTCGACGCCTTCGCCGCCTGGATGTCGACGTGCGCCTGAGGGATCCGCGCCGCGCGGCGCTCACCTTGCTCCTCGCTCTCACCGCGTGCGCGACGCTCTCGCCGCCGATCGTGCAGTCGCAGGTCGTGCAGGTCGTGCCCGGCGTGCTGAAGAAGGTCGCGGTCGCGCCGTTCCAGCCCGATCCCGGCTTGCGGCCGGTCAGCGAGCCGCCCGTCTCGGCGGCGCTCGCCGCGGAGCTGGTGACGCGCATCGTGGCCGAGGCGCTGACCGCGCAGGGTGTCACCGTCGTGGCGCCGAACGATCTCCAGCTCGCGTTCGAATCGCAGGGCGCCGTGCTCCCGCGCGGCGACGCCGCGGCGATCGCGTCGGTGGCGGCGAGCCAGTTCGGTGCGACCGGCGTCGTGATCGGCAGCGTGACCCGCTTCCGCGAGCGCGAGGGCGGCGCGCGCGGCGCGATGCGACCGGCGAGCGTCAGCTTCACCTTCGTGCTGCACGGGGCTCCGGATGGCGCGCCCGTCTACCGCGTGCGCTTCGATCACACGCAGCAGGCGCTCACCGACAACCTCTTCGGCGGGCTCCAGTATCCGGGCAGCGGCTTCCGCTGGCTGACCGCCGCCGAGCTCGCGCGCTGGGGCGCCGACAACGCGATCGACGAGATCCCGAGCGGCATGGAATGAGCTTCGAGCTGATTCCCGCGATCGACCTCCAGGGCGGCGCGTGCGTGCGCCTGCGCCAGGGCCGCTTCGAGGACGCCACCGTCTACGCGCGCGATCCCGGCGAGCAGGCGGCGCGCTTCGCCGCGTTCGGGATCCCACGCCTGCACGTCGTCGATCTCGACGGCGCGAAGGCGGGCCGGCTCGTGAACCTCGAGTCGGTGCGCGCGATCGTGGCCGCGGCCGGGCGCGTGCGCGTGCAGCTCGGCGGAGGACTGCGCAGCCTCGACGCCGTGGAGCGCGCGTTCGCGCTCGGCGTCGAGCGCGTCGTGCTCGGCACGAGCGCGCTGCGCGATCCCGAGCTGGTGAAGACGGCGGCGCGCCGCTTCCCCGGCCGCGTGGCCGTCGGCATCGACGCGAAGGACGGCAAGGTCGCCGTCGAGGGCTGGACGGCGGAGAGTTCCGCGCGCGTCGTCGAGCTGGCGCAGCGCTTCGAGGACGCGGGCGTCGCGGCGCTGATCCACACCGACATCGCGCGCGACGGCATGCTCGAGGGCCCGAACCTCGACGCCACGCTCGAGCTCGCCGACGCGGTCTCGATCCCGGTGATCCTCTCGGGCGGCGTGTCCTCGGAGGACGACGTGCTGCGCGCCGCGCGCTGCGCCGCGCGCGGCCTCGCAGGCGCGATCGTCGGCCGCGCGCTCTACACCGGCTCGATCGATCTCGGGCGCGCGCTCGCGCGCGTCGGGGAGGCGTCGGCGTGCTGCTGAAGCGCATCATCCCGTGCCTCGACGTGCAGGGCGGGCGCGTCGTGAAGGGCGTCCGCTACGAGAGCCACGTCGACGCCGGCGATCCGGTCGAGGTCGCGCGCCTGTACGACGCGCAGGAAGCCGACGAGATCACCTTCCTCGACATCAGCGCGAGCCACGAGGAGCGGCGCATCCTGCTCGACGTGGTCGCGCGCACGGCGGAGAGCGTCTTCATGCCGCTGACCGTGGGCGGCGGCGTGCGAAACCTGGACGACATCCGCGATCTGCTGAGCGCCGGCGCCGACAAGATCTCGATCATGACGGCGGCGGTGCGCGATCCGGATTTCGTCGGCGAGGCCGCCGTGAAGATCGGCAGCGCCAACCTCGTCGTCGCGATCGATGCGCGGCGCCGCGACGGCGGCGCGCTGGTCGCGAGCGAGCGCCGCGCGGACGCCTCCGCCTACGCCGCCGCACGCGCGCTGGCGGGCGACGGCGACTCGCCCTGGGAGGTCGCCACGCACGGCGGCCGCCAGCCGACCGGCATCGACGCGGTCGCGTGGGCGCGCTTCGCGGCGAAGGCCGGCGCCGGCGAGATCCTGCTGACGAGCATGGACCGCGACGGCACCAAGCAGGGCTACGACCTCGAGATGCTGCGCGCCGTCGCCGACGCCGTGCCGGTGCCGGTGATCGCGTCGGGCGGCGGAGGCAGCCCCGAGGATCTCGCATCCGCGCTCGACGACGGCCCGCGCGGCGGCCACTGCCAGGCTGCGCTGGCGGCGTCGATCTTCCACTTCAAGGAGTGGACGGTTGGAGCCGTGAAGCGCCGGCTGCTCGATCTCGGGGTGCCGGTCCGTCCTCCGACTTCCTAGCGACGCCAGACACGGCGTCGGCCTAGAGCGGCGGCAGCTCGTGCGTCAGGCAGTGCCACGAGCCGAGCGTCTCGTTCGTCTCGTCGGAGTCGACCGGCACCACCTCGCGGCCGGGCAGCAGCTTCGCGAAGAGGGCGAGCGCCTGGCGGTTCGCCTCCTCGAGCTCCTCGCCGCCCTCGACCTTCTCGGTGTCGACGGGCAGGCTCAGCAGGCGCGCCGCCAGCTCGGTCTTGCCGGCGCGCTGCGCCTCGCGCGCGCGCGCGTCGACGGCCGCCTGCTTCGCCGACTCGACGGCGTAGCGCTTGTACTGCGGCACGTACACGTTGCGCCCGGTCGTCAGCGCGTTCGTGTAGGTGATCGACGCCGTCGGCCGCGGCAGGCGGTGCACCGTGTAGCCCTGCTCGAGCAGCGCGCGCACGTTCTGGAACTCGGCGATGCGATCGCTCTCGTAGCGCGTCGGCATGCTGAGCACGACGTTCTCCGGGTCCGCGACGTAGAGCAGGGTGTCGACGTGCTGGACGAAGTCGAGGCGCTGCGGCGACGCGAGGTAGACGACGCGCCGGCAGCCGACCCGCGCGAGCTCTCCGTCGACGAAGGGGCGGTCCTGGCGGTTCTGCGCCAGCAGGATGCTCGTCGCGAAGCAGGTGCCGCGCCCGTCCGAGAGCACGTTGCCGCCGTCCATGCGCAGCGCCAGCTCCTGCACGGGCAGCGGGCCGAAGCTCGCGCGGTAGGCGTCGACGAGGGCGCGCGAGAGCCCGAGCTTGTAATCGGTCATGCGCGGCGAGCGGTCGATGCGGACGCCGAGGCGCGCGTCGACGACCTTGTTGAGCGTGGGACCGCGGAAGAGCGCGAGGCCGAGCGCGCGGAAGCCCGCGCCGTCGGGCTTTGCTACGACGAGCGGCGCGTAGTCGCGGATGAACGGGAAGGTCACGTGCGACGGCAGCGCGCCCGGCGCCTCGACGAGCTCGAGGCGTTCGCCCGCATCGCCGAGCCCGAGCGCCGCACGGACGTCGTCCGGCGGTCCGTCCGCGAGCGCCAGGATCCGCAGTCCGTCGCCGTCCTCGTGCGCGAGCAGCAGGTCCAGGCGACGCCGCGCCGTCGCGGCGATGAAGTCCCGCTTGATCGCCACGGCGACGGCCGCGGGCTCCGCGTAGTGCGGAAAGAGGACGGGTGCCTTTGCGCGCAGCACCTCCTGCTGGAAGGCGCGGAGCGCATCGCGCTGCTGCGCGAGATAGCGCCCGCCGGTGCGCGCATCGATCGACGCCTCGCTCCACTCGCGCGGGAGATCGCGCGCGGAGGCGTCGTCGTGCGGGTGGCAGGCGGTGCTCGCGAGCAGCGCGCAGAGCCATGCGCGCCACGGCATCCGGCGCGCCCGTGCCCGCCGGCAGGTGAACGCCGTCTCGCGCGAGAGCAACCGGTCGCCCACCATCGGTCGCATCACTTTACGGCGTTGATGCCGTCATGGGCCTCTGCTAGCCTCGGCCCCCGCTGTGATTCACTCGGAAGTACCTGAGTTTCCGGCGGTTTTTGCCCCCCCGCCGCGGTCTCGTGAAGCGCTACGTACTCGTGGGTTCCGGACCAGAAGTGTGGGGCAGTTCCGACACACCGCGTCGGATGTGACCACTCAATCGCGCGGGACGCCCTAGACGTGTCGCCAGCTCCGGGAGACGAGAAGCGCGCATGCCGGTCATCAAGGTCAGAGACAACGAGCCGTTCGAAGTCGCCATGCGGCGCTTCAAGAAGCAGTGCGAGAAGGCGGGGATCCTCTCGGAGCTGAAGCGGCGCGAGTACTACGACAAGCCCAGCGTTCGCAAGAAGAAGAAGGCCGCGGCCGCGAGGAAGCGGGCCATCAAGAAGATGAGACGGATGGCTCGCTGATTCGGATTCGGGGGCGCCCGTGAGCCGGATTCCCGACGAGATCATCCAGCAGGTTCGCGACCGCATCGACGTGGTCGAGCTCGTCGGGCGCAGCGTCGCGCTCAAGCGCGCGGGCAGGAGCTACAAGGGCCTCTGCCCCTTCCATCACGAGAAGACGCCCTCGTTCCACGTGAATCCGGACCGGGGCACGTACTACTGCTTCGGCTGTCACGAGGGTGGAGACATCTTCCACTTCGTGCAGAAGACCGAGGGGCTCGGCTTCATCGACGCGGTCCGCAGCCTCGCGCGCGACGGCGGCATCACGATCCCGGAGACGAGCGGCGGCGAGTCGGGCATCGCCGAGCGCATCCACAAGGCCAACGAGCTGCTGCAGGCGAGCTATCGCAGCGAGCTGTTGCGCGCCGATTGCCCGGGCGCTGCGTATCTCGAGGCGCGCGGCCTCCCGAGGGAGGAGTGGGAGCGCTTCGAGGTCGGCTTCGCGCCCGACCGTTGGGACTTCGCCGTCGGCGTGCTGCGTGCCGCGGGCATCACGCCCGAGCTCGGCGAGACGGCCGGCATCCTCTCTCCGCGCAGCTCCGGCGGTCACTACGACCGCCTGCGCGGCCGCGTGACCTTCCCGATCCGCGACGCGCGCGGGCGCGTCCTCGGCTTCGGCGGTCGCGCGATCGCGAAGGATCAGGAGCCGAAGTACCTCAACACGCCGGAGTCGCCGGTCTTCCACAAGCGCGAGGTGCTCTACGGCTTACCGCGCGCGCTGGAGCCGATCCGCCGCACCGAGCGCGCGGTGATCGTCGAGGGCTACTTCGATCAGATCGCGCTGTGCCGCGCCGGCGTCGAGGGCGCCCTCGCGACCTGCGGCACGTCGCTGACGGCGGAGCATGCGCGCGCGCTGCTGCGCCGCTCGCGCACCGTCGTGCTGCTCTTCGACGGCGACGGCGCCGGCGAGCGCGCTCTCGATCGCGCGCTGGACGTGCTGCTGCCCGAGGGCCTGCGCGTGCGCGCGGCCGAGCTGCCGGCCAAGGAAGATCCGGACAGCCTGCTGCGCAAACAGGGACCCGACGCGCTCCGCAAGGTGATCGATGCCGCCGTTCCCGCGCTCGATCTGATCATCGACCGTGCTGCGAGCAAGGGTCATGAATCGCCCTGGCAGAAGGCGGACGCGGTGGCGTCGGTCGCGCCGCTGCTGACGCGTGTCCCCACTGCGCTCGATCGGGGTGAGTACTGCGCGCGCCTGGCGATGGCCGTCGGCACCGAGGTGCGGCACGTGGAGGCCGCGGTGCGCGCCGTCGAACGCGGCGAGGACCCGCTCGAGGCGGTGCCGGTCGGGCCGCGGCGCGCGGGACCCGAGGACCGCATCGTCCGACAGCTGGCGCGCTGCCTGGTCGAGTACCCGGCCCTGGCGGCGGATCTGGAGCGCGAGGAGCTCTCGGAGCTGCTGCCGCGGGGTCCGCACACCGAGCTCGCCCTCGCCCTCACGGACGCCGCCCGGAACGGCCGCGCCGCCCGCATCACCGAGATCGCCGAGGCCCTCTCCGACGAGGCGCGCCAGCTGCTGCACGCCCTCTCGGTGGACGGCGATCCGGTCGCCGAGGCCAACGCGGCCCGCACCGTTCGCGACACGGTGATCTGGCTGCGCGAGCAGAGGCGCAAGCGAGAGGCAAGCGAGATCAAGCGGCGCATGAACGCCACCCAGGACCCCCAGGAAAAGAGCCGGTTGTTCGACGAGATGCAGCGCATTCTCGAACGCCGGCGCGACGAGAGCCCCCCGGCGGACCACACCACTGTGGGTCCACCGGCCTAGACCGGCGCTGCTGCGCCTTACCCAGGAGCCCCCCGATGCCCCCCAGCTCCCCTCGGACCTCCGAAACCCACGCGCCCCGTACGGCGCAGCGCAAGCTCAACGGCAGCGGCTCCGCCGAAGTCGCTGACGGCTTTCCCAAGGAGACGGCCGCCCGTCGCAAAGGCGTCCCCTGGATCCGCCAGGAGACGCGCGAGCTCGAGATCGTGCGCCTGCTCGTCGCCAAGGGGCGGCGCCAGGGCTATGTCACGCTCGAGGACCTGAACGAGACGCTCGAGCGCGAGGTCGAGGACGCCGGCACGCGCAGCGAGATCCGCGCGATCGTCGACGAGCACCAGATTCGCGTCGTGCAGACGCGCCGGCCCCCCGCCGATCGCCGCCGGGTCGCCGGGCGCCAGCTCGACGACGCCCCCACCAACGATCCCGTGCGCGTCTACCTGCGCGAGATGGGCCAGGTCTCGCTGCTCACGCGCGAGGGCGAGGTCGAGATCGCGCGGCGCATCGAGAAGGGCGAGCACGACCAGGAGCGGGCCATCCTCGGCACCGCCTTCGGCGTCCGCCAGGTGCTGGCGATCGCCGAGGAGCTGCGGCGCAACCGCATCGAGCTCGCCCTCGTGGTCGACGGGCTCGACGATCCGGAGCCCCTGCACACGCCGGACGAGCGCCGGCGCGATTTCTTCGCCAAGGCCGCGCGCGTGCGCCGGCTCGACGCGGAGATCGCGAAGAAGATCTCGTCCTGCGCCAACTCGCGCACCAACGACGACACGCGCGAGCGGCTGCGCGCCGAGATCGACGGCCTCTACGGCGAGATCGTCCTGGCGCTGCGCGAGACCCGCTTCGCGCAGTCGCGCATTGCGCAGATCCACCAGCAGCTGCGCGCGCACTCCGACGAGATGAAGGCGCTGCGCCTGCGCGCGCGCCGCGCGACCCAGTCGCACGGCGTCACGCCGGACGAGTTCCTCTCGCTGGCGCTGCTCTCGCAGCGGCGCAGCGAGCGGGGCCGCAAGGCGCTCGAGCAGCTCGGCGGCAATCCCGAGAGCGTGGCCGCGATGACCGCGCAGCTCGAGGAGCTCGAGCGCGAGATCCGCCGCATCGAGGGCGAAGTGCGCATGTCGCACAGCGAGATCCGCAGCTCGCTCGAGCGGCTGGCGGAGGCGTCGGAGCGCACCTTGCGCGCCAAGAGCGAGCTCGTCGAGGCCAACCTGCGCCTCGTCGTCTCGATCGCGAAGAAATACACGAACCGCGGTCTGCAGTTCCTGGACCTGATCCAGGAGGGCAACATCGGCCTGATGAAGGCGGTGGACAAGTTCGAGTACCAGCGCGGCTACAAGTTCTCGACCTACGCAACCTGGTGGATCCGCCAGGCGATCACGCGCGCGATCGCGGACCAGGCCCGCACCATCCGCATCCCCGTGCACATGATCGAGACGATCAACAAGCTGGTGCGCGCGCAGCGCTTCCTGGTGCAGATGCTCGGCCGCGAGCCGACGCCCGAGGAGCTCTCCGACAAGATGGAGCTCCCCGTCGACAAGGTGCGCATGGTCCTCAAGATCGCGAAGGAGCCGATCAGCCTGGAGACGCCGGTCGGCGAGGAGGAGGACAGCCACCTGGGCGACTTCATCGAGGACAAGAGCGCCGTCTCGCCGCAGGAGGCGATCGTCAACAACAGCCTCGCCGAGAACACGCGCCGCGTGCTGGCGACGCTCTCGCCGCGCGAGGAGCAGGTGCTGAAGATGCGCTTCGGCATCGGCGAGAGGGCGAACCACACGCTCGAGGAAGTCGGCCAGGATTTCGAGGTCACGCGCGAGCGCATCCGCCAGATCGAGGCGAAGGCGCTGCGCAAGCTACGCCATCCGAGCCGGAGCCGGCTGCTCAAGGGCTTCACGGAGTAGTGGGCGTGCGGGGCCGAGGTCTTCGCGCGACGCAGGTCGCCCTGGGCCTCGCCGCGCTGTGGCTCTCGGCCTGCTCGACGATCGACTCGCGCATCAAGGAGAGCCAGTCGCTCTTCGACGGCTACCCGCCCGAGGTGCAGGAGAAGATCCGCGCCGGCGACATCGCGGTCGGCTTCACGCCCGAGATGGTCGAGATGGCCTGGGGCGAGCCCTACCGCAAGGACCAGGTGACCGGCGAGGACTTCGTCGCCGAGGTGTGGACCTGGTCGCGCAACATCCCCGGCGTCGGCATCGGCATGGGCAGCGGCGGCTACTACGGCGGCAACGTCGGCATCGGCACCGGCGTGATCGTCGGCGAGGGATCGCGGCGCGAGGACCGCGCGCAGGTCGAGTTCCGCAACGGGCGCGTGGTCACCTTCCGGAATCTGAAGGACGAGTAGCGGCTGCCCCGGCATCGACGGGGGCTTCGTCAGGCTTCGCTCGACGTACTGGTTCGTACGCCTTCGCTCGCCTTCCTCGCCCGCGTCGCGCCAGTGCAGCCGCTCAGGAACGCGGCGCGTTCTTCTCGATCCAGCTCTTGTACTCGCCCGCGTAGCCGACCTTGCGCTGGCGCTCCGCGACGCGCGCGCGCAGGCGCGCGAGCGCCTCGGGCGCGATCGGCGGCTGCTTGGCGATCGCGTCGGCGATCTCGTCGGCGCGCTCCTTCGCGTCGGCGTGCAGCGCGTCGGCGAGCGCGGACTCGCCGCGGCCCGCGTCGTCCGCGAGGCCGAGGAACGACGCGATCATCGCCTCGCCTACCCCGCGCGCGTGCTTGCGCGACGCCACGATGTTGCCCTTGCCGGTGACGACGTTGCCCGCCGAGAAGAGCGCCGGGTAGTCGCCGAGGCGGCCGAGCAGGGAGTCGCTCCAGTCGAAGAGCTCGCCGCGCATCGGCACGCCCTCGATCGGTTCGGGAATCGAGCCGATCGACGAGATCACCATGCTGCCGCGGCGCTCGAAAGTCTCGTCGGTGGTGACGACCTTGCTGCCCTCGATGCGCGTGCGGCGGAAGCGCAGGCCGACCAGGCGCTCGCCCTCCACGATCAGGCCGTCGGGCGCGCACAGCGGCTCGAAGTGGAAGCGGTACTTCTCCATCGCCTTGCCGAGCAGCTTCGCGCGGGAGGCCGCCACCTTCTCGCGGCGCTTCGCGTCGGCGCCCTCGGGCATCTCGACGAGCGGCATGTCGGCTTCGGCGCGCCGGTAGAAGAGCGTGCAGCCCTGGATGCCGAGATCCTCGTACGCGATGCCGTGGTGCTCGAGGATCTTCGGGATCCCCTTCACCTCCATCTCGACGAGATCCTGCTCGATGCCGCGCGCCGCCAGCTTCGCGCGCACGTTCTCGAGCATCAGCGCCTTGACCACGTCGATCGACGCGAGCCCGCCGCCGACCACGAGCGCGCCGTCCTCCACCTCGAAGCCGGGGCCGCGGTAGTCGCGCTCGGCCGCGTGGTTGAACCAGATGATGAACGGGTTCTGGTAGACGAGGCCGCGACCCACATAGGCGTCGGCGCCGGGCAGCGGTAGCGGGCGGTCGCGCCAGGCGCCGCAGGCGAGCACGACGCCGCTGAAGCCCCAGCCCTCGACCAGCTCGCGGAAGCCGACGTCGCCTCCGATGCGCGTCTTCGGCACGAAGTGGACGCCCGGCCGCGAGAGGTGCTCGCCGATCGACTCGTATTCCTTCTCGCGCAGCGCGACGTGCCAGCGCGGCAGACCGTCCTCGATCTTTCCGTACGGGCGCGGGTTCTGCTCGAACACCGCCACCTCGACGCCGCGCGCCGCGAGCGTGCCCGCGACCTCCGCGCCGGCGACGGCTCCGCCGATCACCGCGATGCAATGCGAGGGCTGGTTCTGCATGGCGCGGGAAGATACCCCGCGCGAACTGGGTCGCTTCTCCGCGCTTCGCTCGGCTGCGCCTCGCTGCGCGCGGCCTATGGCCGCTTGCTAGCGCGCGCGAGAAGCGGGAACCGGCCTCGGCTCGCCGACGCGCTTCAGCGCGCCGGCGTAGCGCGCCTCGAGCACTTCCACGACCTCACCCGCCGACATGCGCACCACGTACTCGTCGACGTGGGGCTGCCCGAACGCGGTGGTGGTCTTGATCGAGACGTCGACGATCCAGCCCTGCCACTCGATGTCGCCGCCGCGCAGCAGCCCCTTGTTCAGGTAGGCGCGCACGGGCTGGCCGAACTCGAAGCCCGAGCTCGGGTCGATCTCGTCGAAGCGGATCATGTGCTTCTTGATGACCGCGACGTAGTTCTTCGGGAAGGGTCCGTACGCCTTCGACGCCGGATCCTCGAAGCCGTTGCTGACGCCGCGGTAGGCGGTGCCGACCGATCTGCCCACCGCCTTCGCGCCGCGCGCGGTCGCGGAGCCGACCGCCTCGGCGCCGGACTTCACCTCGCTCGTCCAGGTCTCGGTGTCGGCGGTCGTGCCTTCGAGCGAGGTGCAGGCGCAGAAGCAGAGCAGCGCGGCGATGCAGGCGAGGGTGCGCACGATCAGCGTTTCGGGCGAACCGGCTGCGCGCAAAAGTCCGAAATGCGTGAGCGAGGATCACGGCAAGGGCGCTTCGCGCGCGTGCAGGCGCCGGCACAACGCCGCGGGGTGGAATGCGTTTCCTCAGCCGGAAGCGCCCTCGCTGATGCCGCGCAGCAGCTCGAGCTTCTCCTTCACGTCGGGAGGCAGGCTCGTGCCCGCGGAGCCGGAGTAGCCGGCGGTCAGGAACTCCTCGAGGCGCGCATAGGCATCGCGTGCGACCGGCTGGCCGGGCGCGAGGCGAATCGCGGTCTCGAGATAGCTCTCGGCCTGTGAGAGCCAGAACGAGCGCCCGATGCGCGTCTCGATCACACCGAGCAGGAGGAAGGCATCCGCCTGCTGTGCGGCCGACGCGCCCTCGGCGGCCACACTGCGGTGGAGCAGCGACGATGCGTCGAGATACTCGACCAGGGAATCGCGGTCGTCGCGCTCCGGTCGCGCGGACTCGGCCGCGGCGACCTCCGCGCGCGCGGCCGCCAGCGGCGCGTCGGCGCGCTTCCGCGCGGCGAGCTTCAGCAAGGCTTCGCGCCAGTGCTCCACCTGCGCGCGCAGCGCGGGCGACAGGTCCTTGCGCTCGGCGAAGCGCCCGAGCGTGCGCGCAGCGCGCGCCGGATCCTGGCGCACGCGGATCTCGAGCTCGAGGTAGTCGTCGAGATGTCCCTCGAGATCGATGTCCGTGGCGGTGATGGCGGGATCGACGATGGCCGTCTCGTAGAGGTCCTGGGCGTCGTCGAACTGGCGCGTGGCGTAGGCGAGCCGGGCGCGCTGTGGGGTCCGCAGGTTCTGGGTCGCCACCTCGGCGACGAAGGCCTCGCTGCGCGGCGCGTCGCTCGCGGCCGGCAGACGCGAGTGACACGCGATGCAGGTCTCGGTGAGCGTCTGCACCAGGTAGCGCGCCTCGCGCGCGTGGCCCTGCTGATAGCGGATGTGGATGTCGCGCGCGTCGATCGCGAGCGAGCGCGAGAGATGCGCGAACGGAACTTCCTGCGTGCTGCCGTGATCGGCGAGCGACGCCGCGCTGTTGTCGAGCAGCGCGAGCGCCTGCTCGATGCGCGGTCGTTGCAGATCGCTCTCGAATGCATTGGCGTCGAGCGAGAGCGGCAGCAGGTAACGCATCGCCGCGAAGATCTCGGCCATGCGCGCGCGCGTTTCCTGTGCGGACGCCTGGCTCCTGGTCGCCGGCGGCGCGGCAGAGCTCTGCGCGGGCATCTGCAGGGTCTTCAGATACTCGACGAGCACGGCGACGTTGCCGCGCGAAATCGCCTCCGCGGTGCCGGCCTCGGGGATGTTTCGCGAGAAGACCTCGCCCCACACGGGCATCTCGCGCGAGCCGTGCGCGACGATCGTGAAGCGGCCGTCGATCTTCTGCGCGATCTCGCCGTCCGGGAACTTGCCGCCGCGCCGCGCGGCGATGCGCGTGAGATCCGCGGGCTTCGTGCGCAGCGAGGCAGCCGCGGGTCCGTCGCCGTGGCCCTGCGTGCCGTGGCAGCTCGCGCAGTAGTGCTGGAACAGCGGCGCACCGAGATCTGCGAGGGTGCGATCGGCGGGAACGGGCTGCGCCGACGCGACACCGGCGCCGAGCAAGGCCCAGACGCAGATGGCGAAGCCGAACCGGGCGGCGCGCCAGCGCCGTGACGTCGTCATCGAATCCTCCTTCGAGGGGTCTGAGAGCGGGCACCGTGCCCCAGCTCTTTCGATCTCTGGGGTCTCGGGCCCCAGCTCCAGCGCGCTGCAGCGCGCGCCGGGATGAATTTGCAAGAGGCGGGCCGCTGTCGCACGGCCTCGCTCCCTGGCATGTCGCCTGCACCTTCGCGGCGGTATGGAGGAGCCGTGGAGCGGCCACGTCGTGCTGTCGGACGGCGGTCTGGCGTTCGTCCGGCCCGTCCGACCGGAGGACCGAGCCGAGCTCGCGGCCCTGCACGGCCGCATGTCACGCGAGTCGCAGTACTTCCGCTACTTCACAGCGCGTCGCCGGCTGCCGGAGGCGGAGCTGTTGCGCGCGCTCGACGTCGACGGCCGCCGGCGCATGGCGTTCGTGGCGTTCGTGCAGGGACGTCTGGTGGCGTACGCCTGCTATGCGGGCGACGGAGCCGAGTCCGCGGAGGTCGCGTTCCAGGTGGAAGACGCGCAGCAGGGGCGCGGCCTCGGCACCTTGCTGCTCGAGCAGCTCGCCGCCTACGCGCACGAACAGGGCCTGCGCCGCTTCACCGCGAGCGTGCTCTCGCACAACCGCCGCATGATCGAAGTCTTCCGCGACGCCGGCTTCCCGCGCGAGGTGCGCCGCGAGGGCAGCGTGCTCGAGGTCGTGCTCGACATCGACCCGACGCGCCACTCGCGCGAAGCGGTCGAGAGCCGCCACGCGCAGGCGCGCGCGCGCGCGCACGAACGCGTCGCCTCGAAGCGCGATCCCGAGAGCGCCTGAACCGCTTCAGCGCGGCGGCGACTCGCGCTCGGGCGTGCTGTCGTCGTCGAGCGCGGCGCGCGCCGCCGGGCCCTCCCAGTCCTCGAACTCGCCGCGCGCGGCCGCGCGCACCACCAGCGCCGTCAGCGCCGCGGCGAGCAGCAAGGTGACCGGCAGGGTGACGAGCAGGCTGCTCATGCGACGGTCCTCCAGCGCAGCAGGCGCACGGCGTTGCCCGTGACGACCAGCGACGAGAGGCTCATCGCCAGCGCCGCGGGGAGCGGATCGAGCCAGCCCGCCGCGGCGAGCGGCACGGCGATCGCGTTGTAGGCGATTGCGAAGCCGAGGTTCTGGTGGATGCGCCGGAGCGCGGCGCGCGACAGCGCCACCGCGTTGGCGACGGCGCCGAGGCGCGGCGAGCGCACGACCAGGTCGGCTGCGGCCAGGGTGACGTCGGAGCTGCGCGCCATCGCGGCGCCGAGGTCCGCGGCAGCGAGGCAGGGCGCGTCGTTGATGCCGTCGCCGACGGCCAGCACGCGGTGACCGGCGGCGCGCGCGCTCTCGATCCAGGCGAGCTTCTCCTCGGGCGACATGCTGCCGCGCGCGTCCTCGATGCCCGCGCGCGCGGCCGCGAGCGCGACGGCCGGCACGGCGTCGCCGCTCGCGAGCGCGACCTCGAGTCCCTGCGCGCGCAGAGCCGCGACGGCGTCCCGTGCGTCGGCGCGCGGCGGATCGGAGAACGCGAGGGCGCCGAGCGCGCGCGCCCCCTCCGCGACGAGGCTCACGCTGTGGCCCGCCGTCGCCAGCCGCGCTGCCTCGCCCGCGAGCGCGGGCGGCACGTCGACGCCGCAGGCCTCGATCCAGCGCGGCGTGCCGACGCGCAGGGGCGCGCGCACATCGCCGGCCTCGACGCCGCAGCCGGGCCGCGTCTCGCGGCGCCCTTGCGCGCGCGCCGCGATGCCGCGCGCCGTGGCCGCCGCGCGGATCGCCTCGGCCTGCGGATGCGTCGCGGCGCCCTCGGCGGCGGCGGCGGCCTCGAGCACGCGCTCCTCGGCGATCCCTGGAGCGCAGGCCACGGCTTCGAGCGCGAGCCGCCCCTCCGTCAGGGTGCCGGTCTTGTCGAGCAGCACGGTGTCGACGCGCGCGCAGCGCTCGAGCGCGTCGGCGCGGACGACCAGCACGCCCATGCGCGCGGCGCGCCCGATCGCCGCCGCGACGGCCGCCGGCGTAGCCAGGCCGAGCGCGCACGGGCACGCGACGATCAGCACCGACGCCGCGACGAGCGCCGTGTCGAGCGCGGGCGCACCCGCGAGCGTCCACGCGAGCGCGGTCAGCGCCGCCGCGACGAGCACCGCCGGGGCGAAGTACGAGGCGACGCGGTCCGCCTGGCGCTGGATGCGCGGGCGCTCGGCCTGCGCGCGCGCGAGCAGCGCGCCGAGGCGCGCGAGCGTGCCCTCGCGAGCGCGCGCCGTCACGCGCAGCTCGAGCTCGGCGAGGGTGTTGCGCGCGCCCGCGCACACGGCGTCGCCCTCGCGGCGCAGCACCGGCAGCGACTCGCCCGTGAGCATCGACTCGTCGAGCTCCGAGGCGCCGTGCACGATCACGCCATCCGCGGGAATGCGCTCGCCGGCCGGCACCACGACCAGGTCGCCCGGCACGAGCGCAGCGAGCGCGACCTCCTCGAGCGCGTCGCCGAGCCGGCGCAGGGCGCGCTGCGGCGCGAGCGCCGCGAGCTCCTCGACCGCGCTCGCGGCCCGCGCCCGCGCGCCGCGTTCGAGCGTGCGCCCGAGCAGGATCAGGAACACGATCATCGCGGCCGAGTCCATGAAGACGTGCTCGGCCTCGGCGAGCGTCGCGGCGATGCTCGCGCCGAGCGAGATGGAGATGCCGAGCACGACCGGCACGTCCATCGTGATCTCCCGACGCACGAGTCCGGAGAGCGCTCCGCGCCAGAAGGGCAGCGCGCACCAGGTCGCCGCGGGCAGCGAGAGCGCGATCGCGACCCAGCGCAGCGCCCGGCGCGTCGCGACGTCGAGATCCTGGTAGGAGCCGATGTAGAGCGCCGCGGCGAGCAGCATCACGTTCCCGGCGAGGAAGGCCGCGACCAGCAGGCGCACGAGCAGCGCACGCGCGCCGCGCCGCTCGCCGTGGTCGAGCGCTTCGGGGTCGTAGGGCGTGGCCGCGTAGCCGAGCCGCGCCACGCGTCGGACCAGCGCGTCGGTGTCGGTGCGGGCGGCGTCGTAGCGGACGAGCGCGCGGTGCGTGGTGTAGTCGACGGACGCGTCCAGCACGCCGTCCGCCTCGCGCAGGTCGCGCTCGACCCGGTGCACGCAGCCCGCGCAGCGCAGCCCGTCGAGGAAGAGACCGGCCTCCGCCGCGGCCATCAGCGCGTCTCCGCGCCGGGCGGCGCGGGCGCCGGCGCGACGTGGCCCTCGTACGGGCGAAGTCCCAGCGGCTCGAGCGCGACCGGCGGATCCGGGTTCGCGAGCGCGATCGCCAGGAAGGCGAGGCACGCGGCGATCATCGACAGGAGCGCCGCCGCGACGGCGAAGGGCCACGGCTCGCGCCGCTTCGAGCTAGCTGCCATGGCTTCCTCCGGTCGCGACGAAGCGCGCGCTGCGCACGACCCGCATGCCGCCGCTCTCCGGCTCGAGCACGAAGCGGATCTCGTGTCCGTCCGCGGGCAGGTCCTCCTCCGTCAGCACGAAGACGCGCGTCTCCAGCGAGCTGGCCGCGCCGACCGGGATCGGATTCATGCCCGCGACCAGCTCGTAGTCGTCCTCGTCGTCGAGCGCGAGCCGGAAGCGCTGCGCGGCGCTGCCGCGGTTCGTGATGCGCACCGTGAAGGCGTTGCCGATGCGGCCGTCCGCGCTGTGCGCGACGAGCGAGGTCCCGCTGTGCGCGACGGAGAGATCCATCGGCAGCCGGCGCGCGAGCAGGGTGCCGAAGGCGGCGAACACCAGCGCGAGCAGCGCCGCGTAGACGGCGGTGCGCGGGCGCAGGAGCCGCGCCGGGCGCCCCTCGAGGCCGGCCAGCGAGCGATAGCCGATCAGGCTCGGCCGCCGCGACAGCTTGTGCATCACGCCGTCGCAGGCGTCGATGCACTGCGTGCAGGCGATGCACTCGAGCTGGAGTCCCTGGCGGATGTCGATGCCGGTCGGGCACACCGCGACGCACAGCCGGCAGTCGACGCAGTCGCCCGCCACGCGCCCCGCCTTGCCGCGCGGCTCGCCGCGCGCGGCGTCGTAGGCGACGACCAGGGTGTCGCGGTCGAAGAGCACGCTCTGGAAGCGCGCGTAGGGACACAGGAACTTGCAGAAGACCTGGCGCACGACGCCGAAATCCAGATACGTCAGCAAGGTGATGGCGCCGAGGAACGCGAGGCTCGTGGGATACACGACGCCGGAGCGGAGGCCGGCGAGGATCTCGTAGGGCGAGCGGAAGTAGCCGACGAGGTGCAGCGCGACAAGCGCCGAGAGCGCGAGCCACACCGCGTGGGTCAGCGCGATGCGCCATGCCGCGACGCGCGCGGGCCGCGCGCGGCCCTTCCAGCCCTGGATGCGCCGCGCGATTCCCGCGTAGAGATCGGTGAAGACGGTCTGCGGGCAGGCCCAGCCGCACCACAGGCGCCCGAGCAGCGCGGTGACGAAGAAGAGCGCGAGCGCCGCGCCGACGACGATCAGCCACAGGAAGTAGAGCTCCTGCGGGAAGATCACGAGCCCGAAGACGTGGAACTGGCGCGCGGGCACGTCGAGCAGCACGAGCGGCAAGCCGTCCACGCGGATCCAGGGCAGCGCGAAGAGGAAGACGATCAGCAGCGCGTACGCGATGGTGCGTAGCCTGCGGAAGCGTCCGCGCACGGGACGCGCCGACAGCATGCGCGCCTCAGGACCCGCCGCCTGCGGGCGGGGCGGCCTCGCCGGGCGCCGCGTAGTCGGGCGCGCCGAGGCCGGGCGCGCTCTGCTTCGGCAGGGTCTCGAGGTAGGCGAGGACCTTCCAGATCTTCTCGTCGCCGAGCTGCGGACCCCAGGGCGGCATGCCGAGCGGGCGTCCCCCCGACACGGTCTGGAAGAGATCGGCGTCGGCGTGGCCGTACTTCCAGTACGGGTCGACCAGGCTGGGTCCCACCAGGCCCGTGCCGTCCGGCTTGTGACACGCGGAGCAGATGGTTGCGAACACCTGCGAGCCCTCCGCGACGGCGGCCGCGTCGCCGCGATAGGGATTCGCCGTCGGCCGCGCGGCGGCGAGCCGCGCGGCGCCGGCCTCGAAGCGCGCGACCTCCTCGTCGTAGCGGCGCGCCTGCGTCCAGTCGCTCGCCTGGTGCCAGGCGATGTAGACGATCGCGAAGACGATCGTCGCGCCGAAGGTCGCGTTGAACCAGAACGGGATCGCGTGGTCTTCCTCGCCGATGCCGTCGCGCAGCGCCTCGTCTTCGCGCTCGCGCTCGGCGACCTCGGGCTTCTCCGGCGTCACGACGGGTCGTCCTCCAGCATGCGCTGCGCGGCCTGCTCGAGATCCGGCCGGCTGCGCAGCCACAGCGCGATCGCGAGCAGCGAGCCTGCCAGCAGCGCGAGGCGCGCGAGCTTGTAGAGCGCGATCCAGTCGGTGCCGAGGACGTCCATCAGGATCTCCCCGCGGCTGCGACGTTGCGCACCGCGTGCCCGAGCGACTGCAGGTAGGCGATCAGCGCGATCGCCTCGCTGCGCGCGCCGATGTCGTCGAGCGCGACGCCGTCGCGGCGCAGCGACTCGGCGATCTCCGCCGCGCGCGCCTGCGCGTCGGCGGCCGCGTGCTCGATCTCGGCCTCCGTGTAGGGATGCCCGAGCGTCGCCAGCGCGCGCAGCTTGCGCTGCGTCAGCGAGGTGTCGAGCGCGCGCTCGCTCAGGAATGCGAAGGCCGGCATGTTCGAGCGCGCCTCGATCGCGCGCGGGTCGCGCAGGTGCAGCCAGTGCCAGGAGTCCGGGTACTTGCCGCCGACGCGCGCGAGGTCGGGACCGGTGCGCCGCGAGCCCCACAGGAAGGGGCGGTCGTAGGTGCCCTCGCCCGCGAGCGAGTAGGGTCCGTAGCGCGCCGTCTCCGTGCGCAGCGGGCGCACCTGCTGGCTGTGGCAGGTGTTGCAGCCCTCGCGGATGTAGATGTCGCGGCCTTCGAGCTCGAGCGCGCTGTACGGGCGCAGCCCCGGCAGCGGCGCGATCGTGCCCTGGAGCATCAGCGGAGGCACCAGCAGCACGAGCCCGCCGACGATCACCGCGGCGAAGGTCAGGAGCGTGAGGGAGACCCAGCGGCTCTCGAGCGGGCGGTGCCAGTCGTAGCCCACGGTCAGCGGCCTCCCGCGATCGCCGCGACGGGCGTCGGCGCGGCCACGGCGGGCACGGCGCTCGTGCCCTGGCGCACGGTCTGCCACACGTTCACGTACATGACGAACAGGCCCGCGATGTAGAGCGCGCCGCCGGCGACGCGGATGACGTCGTAGACGTGGATCGCGGCCACGCTCTCGACGAACGTGTAGACGAGGCTCCCGTCCGGGTTGACCGCGCGCCACATGAGACCCTGCGTCACGCCGGAGACCCACATCGGCGTCACGTAGAGCACGATCCCGAGCGTCGCGATCCAGAAGTGCAGCTCTGCCAGGCGCACGCTGTAGAGCTGCGTGTGCCAGAGGCGCGGAATCAGGTAGTAGAGCGTCGCGAAGCTGGTGAGGCCGACCCAGCCGAGCGCGCCCGAATGCACGTGCCCGATCGTCCAGTTGGTGAAGTGCGAGAGCGAGTTGACCGAGCGCAGCGCCATCATCGGCCCCTCGAACGTGCTCATGCCGTAGAACGTGAGTCCCACGACGAACATCTTGAGCAGCGGGTCCGTGCGGACCTTGTCCCAGGCGCCGCGCAGGGTGAGCATGCCGTTCAGCATCCCGCCCCACGACGGCAGGATCAGCATGATCGAGAACGCCGCGCCGAAGGTCTGCGCCCAGTCGGGCAGCGGCGAGTAGATGAGATGGTGGGGCCCCGCCCAGATGTAGATGAAGATCAGCGACCAGAAGTGGAGGATGGAGAGGCGGTGCGAGTAGATCGGGCGCCCTGCCGCCTTGGGCAGGAAGTAGTACATGAGGCCCAGGATCGGCGTCGTCAGCAGGAAGCCGACCGCGTTGTGCCCGTACCACCACTGGATGTTGGCGTCGTTCACACCCGCGTAGAGCGAGTACGACTTCATCCACGAGACCGGCAGCTCCAGGCTGTTCACCACGTGCAGCATCCCGATCGTGAGGATCGTCGCGATCCAGAACCAGACGGCGGCGTAGAGCTGACGCTCGCGACGGCGCGCGATCGTCGCGAAGAAGTTGATGCCGTAGACGATCCACACCACGGCGATCGCGACGTCGAGCGGCCACTCGAGCTCGGCGTACTCCTTCGAGGTGCTGTGGCCGGCGAGCAGCGAGACGGCGGCGGCGACGATGATCGCGTTCCAGCCCCACAGGTTGATGCGCGAGAGCGCGTCGGAGTACATGCGCACGCGGCACAGGCGCTGGACGCCGTAGTAGGAGCCGGCGAAGACCACGCCGAGCGTGAAGCCGAAGATCACGGCGTTGGTGTGGACGGGCCGGATGCGGCCGAAGTGGAGATAGGGCGGCCAGTTCAGCTCGGGCCAGGCGAGCTGCGCGGCGGCCAGCAGGCCGACCGCCATCCCTACACCGCCCCAGATCAGCGCCGAGAGCGCGAAGCCGCGCACCACCGCCATGTCGTAGACAGCCGGATCCTTCGGCTCGGGCAACGGACACCTCGATTCGCACGCCCGCGGTGCACGTTCGGTGCCACACGCGCCCTGGCGTCAGCGGGCTCTGCATGGGGTGCGGCCCGCCGCATGCCCTTGCGGAGAAGGACACGACGCCCCAGCCTGGGGCGCTACAGGACGATCAGATCGCGCGCGAACGCGCTGCGCCGTGCGCCGGTGCTCGACTCGGCCCGGCACGGCACATGCTATGTCGAGTCGACACGGAGGAAGATTCCATGACTGCATTCCAGCGGATCGTCGTACCCGTCGACTTCTCGGAGCATTCCAGCCGCGCGCTCGACGTGGCCATCGAGCTGGCGAAGAAGTTCGACGGGCGGCTCCACCTGGTCCACGCCTATGCGATCCACCCGATGCTGCTGACGCCGTACGGCGTGAACATCCCCGTCGATTTCGAGCGCGAGTTCCGCCAGGCCGCCGATCTGCAGATGACCGCGTGCGCGGATCGCGTCCGCAAGGCGGGTCTCGCCGTCGAGGTCACGACCACGGCGGATCTGCCGTCCGATGCGATCGTGCGCTGCGCGGAGAAGACCGGCGCAGACCTCATCGTGATGGGGACGCGCGGGCTCACCGGTCTCAAGCACGTCGTGCTCGGCAGCGTCGCGGAACGCACCCTCCGGTTGGCTCCGTGTCCCGTGCTGACGGTCAAGGCCAGCTGACCGGCGGGGACCGGCTCCTCGCAGACGCCCGGGTCCTCGACTTGCTGAAGCGGGCGGAGGCGTATCCGCACGACCCCTCGGCGCGCGAGATCCTGCACATCCAGACGCATCTCTCGCACGTCTTCCTGAGCGATGAGCGCGTCTACAAGTTCCGCAAGCCGGTCGATCTCGGCTTCGTGCGCTTCGCGAGCCGGGAAGCGCGCAACGGGGACTGCCTGCGCGAGGTCGCGCTGAACCGCCGGCTCGCGCCCGACGTGTACCTCGGCGTCGCGCCCCTCGAGCAGGAGGGCGGGAAGGTGCGCGTGGGAGAGCCCGCCGACGGGCTGGCGTCCCCTTCGCTCGAGCACTGCGTCGTCATGCGCCGGCTGCCCGAGGGCCGCGACGCGGCGAGCCTGCTGGCGAGCGGCGCGCTCGAAGCCGCGCAGGTCGACCGCATCGCGCGAACGTTCGCGCGCTT
>DASUFZ010000013.1:0-5538 GCA_036274295.1 Myxococcota bacterium | reverse complement strand
GACGCACCTCCAGACCCTCGTGCAGCAGATCGTCGACGAGGACAAGCGCGGCCGCGTGATGAGCCTCTTCCAGGTCGCGTGGGCGGGGCTCATCCCCTTCGGCGGCTTCGCGCTCGGCGCCGTCGCGGACAAGGTCGGCGTCGTCGACACCTTGGCCGCCACGGCAGCGTGCTGCTTCCTGATCGGGGCGACCGTGGCGACGGGCGCGGAGAAGTGGAGCAGGCCGCTCGTTCCTGCTGACGCACGCTGACGCACGCGCGTGGCAGAATGCGCGATCCGGCACGGAGGAACGCGCCATGGATCCCCACATCACACTGATCTCGCTCGGCGTCGCCGACCTCGAGCGCTCGGTCCGCTTCTACCGCGACGGCCTCGGGCTGCCGCGCCGCGAGTCGCCGCCGTCGATCGCGTTCTTCACGACGCGCAGCACCTGGCTCTCGCTCTACGGGCGCGAAGCGCTCGCCGAAGACGCCGGCGTCTCGCCGGAGGGACACGGCTTCCCCGGCTTCGCGCTCGCCCACAACGTGGCGTCGCGCGAAGAGGTGGACCGCATCCTCGCCGCGGCCGTCGCGGCCGGCGCGCGCATCACGAGCCCCGCGCAGGAGCGCTTCTGGGGCGGCTACTCCGGCTACTTCGCCGACCCCGACGGCTTCCTGTGGGAGGTCGCCTGGAATCCTCACTTCACGGTTTCGTGAGAGCGCGCGAAGATCGCGCGCACCGTCTCGATGGTGTCGGCCTCTGCCGCGAGCTTGTCGGGGCGATGCGCCTTCACGCGCGCGAAGCGCAGCGCCATGCCGCCCGGGTAGTGCGGGCTCGCCTGCACGCCATCGAAGGCGATCTCGACGACGAGCTCGGGACGCACGTGCACCACATGCGCTTCACTCGAGGTGGCGAGCCGCTGGAGCTGCTCCGTCTGCCAGGCGAGCATCGCGTCGGTCAGCCCCTTGAAGGTCTTGCCGAGCATGACGAAGCCGCCGCTCGCGGGATCGCGCGCGCCGAGGTGGAGGTTGCTGAGCCAGCCGCGCCGGCGGCCGCTGCCCCACTCGGCCGCGAGCACGACGAGATCGAGCGTGGCCGCGCGCTTGACCTTGAGCCAGCCCGCGCCGCGACGCCCGGCCTCGTAGGGGGAGTCGAGCGACTTCGCCATCAGGCCCTCGTGCCCGGCCGCGAGCGCCTGCTCGAAGAATGCGTCGGCCTCGCCGGCGTCGTCGGTCACCAAACGCGCGACGCGTAACGTCTCGGGCACGTGCGCCGCCAGCGCTTGGAAGCGTTCCGCCGCAGGACGCGCGAGCCAGTCCTCGCCGTCGAGGTGGAGGCAATCGAAGAGCTGCATCGAGAGCGGCAGCTCCTGGCGCAGCGCTTCGACGTCGAGGCGGCGGCCGAAGCGCCGCATCGTCACCTGGAAGGGATGCGGCTTGCCGTCGGGGCGCAGCGCGATCGCCTCGCCGTCCAACACGGCCGTGCGCACGGGCAGCGCGCGCGCCCGCTCGACGAGCTCGGGCACCGCCTCCGTGACGTCGTTGCCGCGGCGCGTGAAGACGCGCACGCGATCGCCCTCGCGGTGGAGCTGCACGCGCGCGCCGTCGAGCTTCCACTCCAAGGCGGCGCGCCCGAGACGCGCGAGCGCGTCGCGCACGTCCTCGGCGCTCTGCGCGAGCATCGGCTGGAGCGGCGTCATCGGGCGCAGGCGATAGGCGGCGAGCGCGTCGGCGCCCTGTGTCAGCGCCGCGCCCGCGACGGCGCGCAGGCTGCCGGCCAGCATCGCCGCGCGACGCAGATCCGCGGCGGGCAAGGACGCCGCCTTCGCCACCGCCTCCAGCAGCACGCCTTCGAGCGCGCCCTGGCGGAGCTCGCCGAGGAGCAGGCGCGTCAAGAAATCCTGCTCCTCGCGCGTGGCCTGGGAGAACAGGATCTCGAGCGCCTGCTGGCGGCGCGCCGCCGAGCCCGGCCCGCGCAGCGCCGCGAAGGCGTCGAGCGCGAGATCGACGTCCTTCAAGGAGAGCGACGCCTTCGCGGCGGCCGGCGTCTCGCGCGCGGCCTCGAGCGCCGCCCAGCCGACGCCGATGCGGCCCTGGCGCGGCGCGCCCTCGAGGAAGCCGATCGCGATCTCCACCTCGTCGGGCGCGAGCCGCGCGAGCAGCTCCGCCAGGGACGCCTGCTTCGCGCTGCGCGCACGGGTCGCGGCGACGGCGGCGGAGGTCAGGACGAGCTCGGTGAGCTGCACGAATCGAACCTAGGCGACCGCTCCCCGGGACGCCGGGCGGGGCTCACGTCCGCCTGCAGACGTGCCGAGGTGTAGAGGAGTAGAGTCCGCGCGCTGGAGGAGGCGTGACCGAGCAGAAATTCGAAGCGCTCGTCTCGCGTCTGGAGCGGTACGCCCGCGAACACCCCAGCGCGTATCGACTGCGCACCCTGATGCTGGCGCTGCTCGGCTATGCCTACGTGCTGCTCGTCGGCATCGGCGCGCTCGCGCTCGCGGGGCTGCTGGTCGCGGCGGTCGTAGCGAGCGGATCCAAGGCGACGATCTGGATCCTCAAGCTCGGCAAGCTCGGGCTCGGACTCGTCGCGCTGGTGCTCGCCGTCGCGCGCGCCCTGTGGGTGCGTCTCGAGGCGCCGACCGGCATCCGGATCGAACGCTCCGCATACCCCGACCTGTTCGCGCACATCGACCGCATTCGCACCCGTACGGGGGCGCCGCGTGCGCACGTCGTCCTGCTGACCGACGACTTCAACGCGGCTGTGACGCAGATCCCGCGCCTCGGCGTCTTCGGCTGGCAGAAGAACTACCTGCTGCTCGGCCTGCCGCTGCTGCGCGCGCTCTCGCTCGAGCAGTTCGACGCGGTGCTCGCGCACGAGTTCGGCCATCTCTCCGGGTCGCACGGGCGCCTCGGCGGCTGGATCTACCGGGCGCGTACGACCTGGGCGCGCATCCACGAGACGCTGGAGCGTGAGAAGCACTGGGCGAGCTTCGTCTTCCTGCCGTTCATGCGCTGGTACGCGCCCTACTTCGCGGCGTACTCCTTCGTGCAGGCGCGCGCGCAGGAGTACGAGGCGGACCGCGCGGGCGCGAAGGCGTCGAGCCCGCGCGCGATGGCGGATGCCCTCGTCGGGCTCGAAGTGCGCGGGCACGAGCTCGGCGACTACTGGAACCGGGTGCGCGGGCGCGCCGACGAGCAGCCCGAGCCGGTGCGGCCCTACGCAGAGATGCGCTTCGGGCCGTCCGACGAGGCGCGCGCGACGGCGACGATCGAGCGCGCGCTGCGCGAGCAGACGACCGTCGCCAATACCCATCCGTGTCTGCGCGAACGGCTCGCCGCGCTCGCGCAGGAGGCCCGCACGCCGCCGCAGCCGGAGAAGAGCGCGGCGGAGGCGCTTCTCGGCGAGCGCTTGCCGGATGTCGCCGGGGAGCTCGACCGTCAATGGCAGCAGCACGTGATGGAGAACTGGCGCGAGCGCCATCACCGCGCGACCGAGGCCCGCGGGCGTCTGTCCGAGCTCGCCAGCCGGCCGGAGCTCACGCCCGACGAGAGCTGGGAGCGCGCCCGCCTGTGCGAGGAGTTCGAAGGACCGGAGTCCGGCCGCGCTCGCTACCAGGAGATCGTCGCGCGCGACGAGCGACACGCGGGTGCGTGGTTCGCGCTGGGGCGGATGCAGCTCGCCGAGGACGACGGCGCCGGGCTCGACCATCTCGCGCGCGCCCTCGCGCTCGACGACGACGCGATCCTTCCCGCGACCGAGATGGCCGTCGCGTTCCTGCGCCGGGCGGGGCGCGAGGACGAGGCGCAGCGCTGGATCGAGCGCGCGCAGCCGCGGGTCCAGAAGCTCGAAGCAGCGCGCCGGGAGCGCGCAGAGATCCGGATGGACGGCCGGTACGAGCTCGCCGGAATCGACGGAGAGGCGAGGGGCCGGCTCGTCGATGCGCTGCGCGCGCATCCGCGCGTGAAGCAGGCATGGCTCGTGCGCCGGCAGCTCGAGCACTTCCCCGAGTCGCCGCTCTTCGTGCTCGGCGTGAAGCGCGCCTGGTCACCCTGGGACTTCGTCAGCCGTGACGGCCGCCGCCAGCGCGACCTCGAGCTCCAGCAGCAGCTCACCGAGGTACCGATCCCCGGCGAAGCCTTCATCATCGTCGTGAACCATCGGCCGCGGAAGCAGCGCCGCCTGTTCCTCGACGTCGCGGGCTCGTCGATCTTCGAGCGTCGCGCCGCGCGCGGCTAGACGAGGCCGCGCTCTGCCAGGAACGCGCCGACCTCGCGCACGAGCTCCGCGGGCTTGTCGCCCTGGATCGTGTGGCCCGCGCCGTCGACGCGCACCCAGCGCGCGTCGGGCAGCGCCGCCGCGAAGCGCGCGGCGTCGTCGTCGGTGAAGACGTCGCTCTCGCCGCCGCGCAGGATCAGCACGGGGCAGCGGATCGCGTCGAGGCGCGCGCGCAGCGCCGTGAGCCGCGTCTCGATGCCGGAGAGATCGATCGCGCGGCGGCGGTCGGTCTTCCAGGTGAGCGTTCCGTCCGGCAGGGCGCGCAGGTTGTGCAGCAGGCCCTGGCGCAGCAGGCGCGGATCGCGGCGCGGGTTGAAGCGGACGGCCGCCGCCACGAACGCCTCGACGTCGACGCCGTGGTCGGCGTCGCGCACGAACTCCGCGATGCGGCGCCCGCCCTCCATCTGCACCCACGGCCCCGCGTCGACGGCGACGAAGGCCGACACGCGCTCGGGCCAGCGCGCCGCGAAGGTGAGCCCGTTGAGGCAGCCCATCGACATCCCGATGACGACGACGCGCGGAATGCGCAGCGCATCGAGCAGCGCGGCGAAGTCCTCAGCGTGCGCGTCGGGCGCGTAGTCGAAGGCGTAGGACCACTCGGAATCGCCGTGGCCGCGCTGGTCGAGCGCGATGCAGTGGAGGCGTTGGCGCAGGGCCAGGCAGCAGAGATCCCACGTGCGCGCGGTCTGACCGCCGCCGTGGAGGAAGAGGGCCGGCGGCTTCCCGGGCGTGCCCCAATCGAGATAGTGGAAGCGCATGCCGCGCAGGATCACGTCGTGTTGCGCAGGCGAGAGGAATTCCGGCACGGCGAGTCCGCCGAGCTTCGCGGCGAACGGATGGAAGATCGCGTCGGGCTCGGGCTGCGGCATCGCGACAAGCTAGGGCATCATCCGCCCCCATGGACTGGACTCTCCGCCGTCATCCCCGCTTCGCCGGCGTTCGCGGGCCCGTCGTCGTCTGCATCATGGACGGCGTCGGCATCGGCGCGCACGACGACGGCGACGCCGTGTGGGTGGCGCGCACGCCGAACCTCGACTGGCTCGCGGCCAACGCGCTCTCGACCTCGCTCGCCGCGCACGGCACCGCCGTCGGCATGCCGAGCGACGCCGACATGGGCAACTCCGAAGTCGGTCACAACGCGCTCGGCTGCGGCCGCGTGTTCGATCAAGGCGCGAAGCTCGTCTCCGAGGCCATCGCCGACGGCCGCATCTGGCGCAGCCCCGTCTGGCAGAAGCTGACGGAGCGCGTGTGCCAGAGCGGCCAGCCGATGCACCTGATCGGCCT
>DASUFZ010000012.1:0-5752 GCA_036274295.1 Myxococcota bacterium | reverse complement strand
CGCCGCACCCTGGCCTCGCCGCGCGATGTCACGCGCTCGGGCAGGCGCAGCGACGTGAGCGGCGGGAGGCGCCAGCGCGAGTCCACCAACGAGGTGAAGCCGAGCGGCTGCGCGATCTCCTGGAGCGCGTCCGCCGCGCTCACGTGTCGCGCGGCGCGCGCCGGCATGCCCTCGGTTGCGATCATGCGCAGGGATTCGGCGAGACCGACGATCGCGGAGATCGGCGCGGTGTGGTGGTAGACGCGCTCGCCGCCGTAGTAGCTGGCGAGCAGGGAGACGTCGAGATACCAGGACGAGACGGGCGTCTTGCGCGCGCGCACCCGCGCGAGCGCGCGCTCGTTCAGGGTGAACGGAGCCAGGCCGGGCGGGCAGCCGAGACACTTCTGCGTGGCGCTGTAGGCGACGTCGACGCCCCAGGCGTCGAGCTCGATCGGCACGCCGCCGAGCGTGGTGACGCAGTCGAGGAGCACCAGCGCGTCCGCCGCGCGCGCCGCGGCGGCGATCTCGGGGACCGGCTGGAGCACACCGGTCGAGGTCTCGCCGTGCACGAAGGCGACGACCTTCGGGCGCACGCGCGAGATCGCCTCGGCCATCGCGCTGGCATCGAGCGGCGTGCCGGGCTCGGCGTCGACGCGCGTGATCTTCGCGCCGAGCCGCCGCGCCACCTCGCACATGCGCTCGCCGAAGACGCCCGCGACGCCGACCACGACGTCGTCGCCCGGCTCGACGAGGTTCGCGAAGCCCGCCTCCATGCCCGCGCTGCCCGTGGCGGAGAGCGGCACGGTCAGCGCGTTGCGCGTGCCGAAGAGCTCGCGCAGGCGCGCCTGCACCTCGTCGAGCAGCGCGAGGAAGGAGGGGTCGAGATGGCCGACCAGCGGGTGCGCAAGCGCCGCGCGCACGCGCGGGTGGACGTTCGAGGGGCCGGGGCCGAGGAGCAGGCGCCGGGGGAGCTTCACGCTGGGGGCGGACACCCGCCGAGTCTAGGCGAGTGCGCGCGCAAAGCGGGCCGCGTCCCGTTGACACCCTGGGGGGCCATTCCTACTCTCGGCCCGCCCGCGAAGAGCCGGTGTCGCGCCGAAGCAGCGAGCTGACGGCGCGCAGAGCCGCCCCGAACCCCCGGGCGCGCTCCGGCGAGGCTGGAACGAGCGGAGCGAGGTCGGTTTGCGTCGTCTCTTGTGGATGGCTGTCGGTCTGGCGCTGGTCGGCGCGGGGCTCTTCGCCCTGCTGCGCGGCGGGCCGGGCCACGCCCCGCCGCTCGATCACATCGATCGCGACTCGCGCGCCCAGCTCGAGCGCGTGCTCGAGGCCGCGCAGAAGGCGCAGCACGACGGAGCCTCGAAGTGACGGCGCTCCGCACGCGCGAGGCCTTCGAGCGCGAGGAGGCCGAGCGGCTCTCGCCGGTCGCGGCGCACAGCGCGCGCTCGCGCGGCCGCCACTTCGCCGAGCCCGAGCACGCCTACCGCACCGCCTATCAGCGCGATCGCGACCGCATCGTCCACTCGCGCGCGTTCCGGCGCCTCGAGTACAAGACGCAGGTCTTCGTCCCGCACGAGGGCGATCACTACCGCAACCGCCTCACGCACAGCCTGGAGACGAGCCAGATCTCGCGCAGCCTGGCGCGCATGCTGCGCCTCAACGAGGAGCTCGCCGAGGCCGTCGCGCTCTCGCACGATCTCGGCCACACGCCTTTCGGTCACGCCGGCGAGCGCGTGCTCGCGCGGCTCATGAAGCCCTACGGCGGCTTCGACCACAATCGCCAGAGCCTGCGCGTCGTCGACTGGCTGGAGGAGCGCTACCCGAGCTTCCACGGGCTGAACCTCACCTACGAGAGCCGCGAGGGCATCCTCAAGCACGGCTGCCACTGGGATCACCCGCTGCCGGTGCCGCAGGCGACACCGCAGCGCGGGCTGGAGGCGCAGCTCGCCGACAAGGCCGACGAGATCGCCTACACGAACCACGACATCGACGACGGCCTGCGCTCGGGGCTGCTCGCCGCCGCCGAGCTGGACGAGGTGCCGCTCTGGCGCGACACCCTGGCCGCGACGCGCGAGCGCGTCGGCGCGCCGCCTGCGCGAGTCCTCCATGCCCAGACGATCGCTGCCCTGATCAACGCGCTCGTCGGCGATCTCGCCGAGGCGAGCGCCGCGCGGATCGCGCGCTCCGGCGCGCGCAGCATCGACGAGGTGCGCCAGTGCCGCGAGCCGCTGATCGGCTTCTCGGCCGGGATGACAGCGCGCTTCCTCGCGCTGAAGCGCTTCCTCTCGGAGCGCCTCTATCACCACCCGCGCGTGCTCGAGCGCAACGAGCCGGCGGAGGAGGTGATCGGCGAGCTCTTCGAGGCGTACGGCGCGGATGCGGCGCGCCTGCCCGAGTCCGTGCGCGCCCGCTTCGACGAGGACGGTCACGAGCGCGCCATCGCCGACTACATCGCGGGCATGACGGACCGCTTCGCCTTGACCGAGCAGCGCCGCCTGGCGGAGGCGTCGTGACGAGCGACGTGGTCGCGCTGCTGCTGACGGCGCCCGACGAGGAGACCGGCCGGCGGATCGCCCGGGCGCTGGTCGAGGAGCGCCTCGCGGCCTGCGTCAACGTGCTGCCGGGCGTGCGCTCGATCTACCGCTGGAAGGGCGCGGTGGAGGAGGCGTCGGAGGTGATGCTGGTCGCCAAGACGCGGGCTTCACGCGCGGCGGCGCTGGCGGCCCGCGTGCGTGCCCTCCATCCTTACGAGCTTCCAGAAGTCCTGGCCCTGCCCGTGACGGACGGCAGCCAGGCCTACCTGCGATGGGTGGTCGCGGAGTCTCGATGAGCGGCGCGCAGAGGGGGCTGCCCGAGGCACTGGAGCGCGCCGCGCAGGCGCTGAAGCGCGACGCCGATGCGATCCGCCCGGCGAACGGCGATCCGGCGCGGCTGGCCGAGGGGCTCGGGGCGGCCGGCCGCATCCGCGTGCTCGGCTGGCTGCTGGCGAACGAGCCGCATGCGGGCGAGGAGCTGGCCGGCGCCTGGGCGCAGGACGCGGACGGCGCGGGCCGCGCGCTGCTCGAGCTCGACGAGGCCGCGCTGCCGAAGCCCGCGCGCAAGATCGTGCGGCGCATCGTGCACAGCCTGCGCACCCGCGGCGTCGCGGTGCCCGAGGAGGCGCCGGCCGCGCGCGTGGCGACCCTGCCCTCGGTCGAGGACGCCCTCGACGAGGCGCGCATCACCGGCTTCGACGCGCGCGGCGCGCGCGTGGTCTCGCTGGCGGCGGCGCACCCGGGCGGCGGCGTGCGCCTGTTCCAGGTCGTGATCGACGACGCGCGCGGCGTGCTCGACTTCGAGGTGCTCTCGGCGGCGCGCCGCGACGTGCGCCGCTGGCTGCGCGACTCGGGCCGCGGCGGCGCGCTCGCGACGGTCGCGGTGCCGTCGGCGTCGGCGCGGGCGCTGGTCGCGCGCGCGGCGAGCCGGCATCCCGCGTCGCGCGCGCTGCCGCGCGGCTTCGCCGAGTGGCGCTCGCGCGTGACGGACGCGCAGGGCGCGAAGACGCCGGGCGAGCTGGCGCGCGAGGCGCTCGAGCCCGACGCCGATGCGGCGTCCGCCGTGCGCCGGGTGGCCGAACTCGTGCGCGAGGGGCAGCTCGGGCCGTGGCCGCCCGAGCCGCGCGCCCTCCAGGAGATGGCGGTGCGCGTCGCGCAGGCGCGCGAAGGCGTGCTGGTCGTGTCCGATGCGGCGCGCGGCGATCAGGTGCAGCGCGCGCTCGAGGAGTCCGCGGCCGAGATCGGCACCGGCGAGGCCGGCGAGGCGTTCGCGCTGCGGCTCGAGGAGGTCGCGTACCTCTGGATGCAGCAGGGACGCGAGGCCGACGCAAGAATATGTCTGGCTGCGGCGCGCGCGTGGCGCGAGTCGCCGGACGCGCGCCTCCCGCTGGCGCGCGCCTTCGTCGAGACGTGGCTCGCGCCCGTGCTGCGCGAGGCGCCGAAGGCCGAGCCGCCGGCGCAGTCCCTCGTGGTGAGGCCGTAGGTGCGGCTGGCCGAGGGGCGCTACTGGCGCGCGAACCTGACGCGAGGAGCCGTCGCGCTGGAGCTGCGGCGCGGCTCGCTGCCGGAGGATCTCTCGGAGCTCGGGGACTTCCAGGTCGCGGTGCCGCTCGAGAAGTGGAACCTCGTGGTGAAGCGGGTCTCCGGCGACCGCAAGCTGCTCGGCGGCCTGCTGCTCGATTACGCCAAGCACAAGGACCGCGTGGGCACGGCCGTCGGCAGCGACCGCCTGCTCACGGAGCTGCGTCGCGTCGTGCTCGACGCGACGTCGGTGCTCATCGAAGAGGGCGCCCTCGCGTTGGTGCCCGCGGAGAATCCATCGTGAGCGGCGCGCAAGCTCGCGCTGCTCGAAGGGAGAAGGCATGAGACGTCGCTTCGGACGACGCCGCAGCGGACGCGGCGGGGACGAGAACGGCGCGGAGCTGGATGCAGGGCGCTGGCTGGAGCGCCTGACCGAGACCGGTGTGACGGCTGGCGCATCGCTCGAGCCGATCGCGCTCGAGGGCGTCGCGGGCTCTGCCGTGGTGCTCGCTGCCGCGGAGCCGGACCTGCTGCTCGGCTTCTCGCCGCACGACGCCGGCGACGCGCTCTTCGGCGCGCTGGCGCTGGCGCAGGCGCGCGCAGCCGAGTCGGGCTTCACGGGCACGGCGCTCGCCGTCGCGCCGTTCTGGTCCGACACGGCGCGGCGACGCCTCGCGCTGGTGCGCAGCCTGCCGTATCGCCTGAAGGCGCTGGCCGCCTCGCAGCTCGCCGACGAGCCCGGCGCGGTGACGCCCGCGTCGCCCGGCCGCGAGCTCGCCGTCGCGCCGGAGCAGATCTCCGCGTCGATCGAGCGCGCCGAGGAGCGCGCGCTCTTCGCGCGCGTGCTCGTGGGACTCCAGGGTCTGGCCGCCAAGCACGGCGGCAGCGTGCGCGGCGTCGGCCGCCGCGCCGAGCTCGTGCTCTTCGCGCGGCGCGCCGCCTGTGTCGAGGCCGGCGAGTCCGGCGGGCTCCGCCTCGTCATCGATCCGCCCGATCGCACCGTCCTCGAGCTCTCGCTCGAGACCCTGGCCAGCGCTCTGGATCGGCTCGAAGGGTCGCTGCGCAAGCAGCTGTCCGACCGCAGGATCCGGACCTCCGAGGAGGGCCAGCGCGCCAGCCTGCTGCGGGTGCTCGAGCGGGCCGCCGGTCTGCGCCGCGGCGTGCTCTGGCCGAACACGGCATCCGAGCCCGCGCGCATCGACTGGGTCGGCGTCGGCGCCGGCGGCGAGGCGATCGCGGCGTCGGCGCGCGAGCGCCTGACTCTCGCGACGCTCGGCGAGATCCTGGACGCGTCGCTCGACGCCGTCGCGCAGCTCGGCGCCTGGATGCCGGACGGCCCGGTGCCGCTGCGCCACGGTCCGCCGCGCCTGGTGCTCGCGGCCACGCAGTTCGACGCCGCGGCGCTTCACGTGCTCGGCGCGCTCGCGCTCCAGGTGGACGGCTACGACGTCCGCACGCGGCGCAGCGGCGAGCTCGAGCTCGAGCGCCGCGAGGCGCCCGCCGCGCCGGCGCTGCGCGCGGAGACGCGACCCGCGCCGTCGCCGCGCCCGTCGTTCGAGCGGCCGGAGCCGCGATCGGAAGCGCGACCCGAGCCCCGCGTCGAGCCGCGCCCGCAGCCGGAGGCCCGGCCCGCGCCGCGCTTCGAGCACCTCGACGCCTTCGACGGCGACGGCGAGGCGGAGTCCGCGCCGCGCTTCGAGAGCGAAGCCGAGCCGGAGGAC
>DASUFZ010000011.1:0-2012 GCA_036274295.1 Myxococcota bacterium | reverse complement strand
TGGTTCTTGCCGAGGCCGTTCGCGGCCCCGGTGATGACGACGACCTTGCCCTCGAGACCGGAAGACATCAAAGCCTCTCGATGATGGTGCCCGTGCCGACGGCGGAGCCGCAGCACATGGTGATGAAGGCCTTCTCGCCGCCGCGGCGCTCGAGCTCGTGCAGCGCGGTGACGATCAGGCGCGAGCCCGTCGCGCCGACGGGGTGGCCGAGCGCGATCGCGCCGCCGTTCACGTTCACCCGGCTCATGTCCGGCTCGAACACCTTGGCCCATGAGAGCACGACGCCCGCGAAGGCCTCGTTGATCTCGACCAGGTCGAAGTCGCCGAGCTTCATGCCGGTCTTGCGCAGGATCTCGTGCGTCGCGTCGATCGGGCCGTCGAGCAGGTAGTACGGGTCGGTGCCGACCACGACGCCTTGCACGATGCGCGCGCGCGGCTTGAGCCCGAGCTCGCGCGCCTTCTCCTTCGACATCCAGAGCAGCCCCGCTGCGCCGTCGGAGATCTGCGAGCTGGTGCCCGCCGTGTGGGTGCCGCCGGGGATGACGGTCTTCAGCTGCGCGAGCCCCTCGAGCGTCGAGGGACGGATGCCCTGATCCGTCTTCACCGTGTGCGTCGCGCCCGTGGGCTTGCCGTCGTCGCCGAGAACCGGCGCCTCGATCGGCAGGATCTCCTTCGCGAAGTGCCCGGCGTCGCGCGCGGCGGCGGCCTTCTGCTGCGAGGCGAGCCCGAAGCGGTCGAGCTCCTCGCGCGTGATGCCGCGGTTCTTCACGATGCGCTCGGCCGACGTGAACTGGTCGGGCGTGCTGTCCCAGGGCCAGTCGGAGGGCTGGAAGAAGCCCGGGCCGTTCATCACGTTGGCGCCGAGGCCGACGTGGCTCATCACCTCGACGCCGCAGGCGATGCCGGCGTCGATCGAGCCGGCGCGCACGAAGGCCGAGACGATGTGGTTCGCCTGCTGGCCCGAGCCGCACTGCGTGTCGACGGTGGTGCCGCCCGTGCGCCAGCCCTTGCCGCGCGAGAGCCAGGCCACGCGCGTCAGGTTGTTGCTCTGCTCGCCGGCCTGGGTGACGCAGCCGCCGACCACCTGCTCGACGATCGCCGGGTCGATGCCCGCGCGGTCGACCAGCGCCTGCTGGACCTTGGCCAGCAGGTGCGCCGGGTGGAAGGCGGAGAGGTCGCCCTTGCCCATCTTCCCGCGCGCGATCGGCGTGCGGACGGCTTCGACGATGACGGCTTCGCGCATGCGCTTCTTTGTCTCCTGCTCGTTAGTCCATCTTGCCGAGGATCATCGCGCTCGACGGCACGCCGACGCCGGCGGTCACGAGCGCGTGGTCGCATTTCTTCGGCTGGTTCAGCGAGGTGCCGCGGATCAGCCGCACGCCCTCGTTCACGCCGTTCATGCCGTGGATGTACGCCTCGCTGAGCTGGCCGCCGTGCGTGTTGACGGGCAGGCGCCCGCCGACCTCGATGTTCCCGTTCTTCACGAAGTCCTTGGCCTCGCCGCGCTTGCAGAAGCCGTAGGCCTCGAGCTGGAACAGCACGATCGCGGTGAAGGCGTCGTAGAGGATGGCGGCGTCGATGTCCTCGGGGCGCAGGCCCGACACTTCGTAGAGCTGGCGCGCGACCATGCCGAGCTCGGGCAGCTCGGTGATGTCGGGGCGGTAGAAGCTCGTCATCGACTCCTGGTCGGGGCCGGCGCCCTGCGCGACGGCGCGGATCAGCGCGGGCGTCTGCGCGAGATCGCGCGCGCGCTCCGGCGTCGTGACGATGCAGGCGCAGGCGCCGTCGGTCTCGAGGCAGCAGTCGTAGAGGCGCAGCGGGTCGACGATCATGCGCGAGGCCTGGTGCTCCTCGAGCGTGAGCGGGCGCTGGTAGAAGATCGCGTCCGGGTTCACGACCGCGTGCTTGCGCGTCGAGACGGCCACCTCGCCGAGATCGCGGCTCGTGGTGCCGGTCTCGTGCATGTAGCGGCGGGTCACCATCGCCACCCACGAGGTCGGCGTCATCAGACC
>DASUFZ010000010.1:0-6887 GCA_036274295.1 Myxococcota bacterium | reverse complement strand
CAGTTCGATGGCGCGGCCTGGCACGGAGAATTCGGCGATGACGAGAGCGCGTCGCCGAAGATCCTGGAGATCGCGCGAGGCCTTCCGGACCTGCCCACATCGCGGCCAGCCAGCTGACTCAGCGTCCCGCGCGCTCCCAGTTCACGATGTCCGCGTCCGGGCCGTCGCCGCCGGGGGTGCCGTCGCGACCGAGCGAGGAGAGGTCGTAGCTCGGCGCGCGATGCGTGCCGGGCTGCTCGTAGCCGAAGCGGCGCCGCCACGCGTCGTCGAGCGCGTCTTCGTCGCGGACGAAGCTCCTGCCGCCGCCCGGCGGGCCCTCGAGCAGCGCGACGAGTCCGGGATCGGTCGCGGGGTACTTCGCGTTCTCGAGCTGGAACATCTCGAGCGCGCCCTCGACCGCGCGCATCTTCACTCTGGTCGTCTGAACCTTCGCCCACTCGACGCGGTCCATGACGTTCACGACGACGACGCTCATCACGAGTCCCAGGATCAGCACGACCGCCATCATCTCGATCAAGGTGAATCCGCGCGCCTTCTCCACGTTGCCTCCGTGTGTGTCGGTCGTACGACGCCACACGGCGGTGCCCGGTTCAGCGCGCCGATGCCTCCGCCCACAATCCGCGGTGCGCTTCTCTCGCCTCGCGCTCGGCTGCGCGGAATGCGCCGGCGAAGCGGCCCTTGCCGTACTTCGTCCAGAAGGGGCTCCAGCCGAGGCGGACCATCTCGACGTTTGCGATCTCTCCGCGCACGCGCACGTAGGCGAGGAGGCGGCCGTAGTCGTCGGCGACCCGCACGCCCGGGCGCTCGAACTCGAGCGCGATGGGGTCGCTGCCGAGGAAGCGGCGCAACGCCGCGCCCGCGGCGCGGTAGCCGGGCTCCTCGCGCTCGGGCGTGTCGATGCGCAGCAGGCGCACCTTCACCTTCTCGCCGTCGCAGCGCGCGTGGAGCGTGTCGCCGTCGATGACCCGCGTGAGCGTGCAGGTCCACGCCGCGGGCTCGGCGCCGCTCTCGCAGGCGACGAGCAGGACGGCCGCGCAGACGAGCGCGCGGCTCACTCCGCCGGCTCGCGTTGCTTGCCCGCCACGAGCAACATCACGAGCGCCGCCTTCGGGTCGCCCTCGAGCGCGTTCGCGCGGATCGCCGAGAAGACCGCGCGCAGGTCGTCGTCGCTGACCGCCGGGGTCGACGGCGCCTTCGCGAGCTCCTCCGCCACGCGTTCGAGCTCCTCGCCGCCGAAGGTGTTGCCCTGGTTGCCGAAGCCGGCGACGAGGTTCTCGGCCCCGCAGGAGAGCGTGGTGAGAAGAAGAAGAATGGGGACGAAGCGACCGAGCCGGTTCGCGAGCATGCGGTTTCCTCCGAGGGTTCGCGGGCGGCTCTCGCAACGACCGTGCCGCCCGCGCGACGCGCGGCAGAGTAGGGGGATCGTGCGGAGAGCGCCGCGCCGCAGCGGCGCGACTTCATGCAGCGCACGGGCTGCGGACGTCACCCCATCACGCGGTCGACGATCTTCTCCACCAGCACGCCGCCGAGCCAGGAGCCGATGGCGAGGGCCGCCAGCAGCGCCGCACGCAGCACCGCCGGCTGGCTGATCGGCCACTCGCGCACGCCCCCGAGATAGCCGTGCCAGGCGACGAGATCGGTGAGGCGCACGCCCGCATCCGCCGGCTCGCGCCCGGACTCGAGCGCCGCGCCCGCGCGCGCGATGCGCGAATCCACGGCCGCGAGCGCCTCGCGCTTCGCGGCGTCGATCGCGCGGTGCGGACCGTAGACTCAGGCGAACACGCCGAGGGTGACGCCGGCCAGCGTCAGCCCGACGATGAAGGCGTTGCCGAAGCCGGCGCCCGGCCCGAGCCAGAAGAGCGACACGAGCGAGGAGACCAGCACCCAGGCGAGCGCGCTGCGAAGCCCTGCGCGCGCGAAGACCTCGAACGGGCGCAGGTCCATCAGAGCGACGCGCGTCTGCGTCGCCCCGATGCGGGTGAGCGCCGAGAGCGCGGTGACCTCGGTCGCGACCACGTGGCCGCTGAGCCAGCCCGTGAGCGCCATGCGCACGACGAAGAAGAGCATGATGGGCGCCGTGAGGGCGGGTCGCGGCTCTTCCCAGAACCCGGGATCGAACATCGGCAGCATGCCGAGGATGAGGGCGCCGACGGCTCCCGCGAGGAAGAGGCGCCGCGGCGGCACGCGCAGCACGGCATCCGCGACCTCGCGGTACGCGACCCCCTCGCGCAGGTGCGGGCGCAGCTCGCGCAGGTCGCACAGGCGCGCGCGCCGCAGCAGCCACAGCGCGGTCGGCATGTAGGCGAAGAGCACGCCGCTCAGCAGGTCGACCCAGAAGTAGGGATCGCGCCAGAGCGGCCCTTCCGGCAGCCCCATGACGGCCGCGCGCGCGAGCTGCGAGGCCAGCACGAGACCCGCGGCGAGCGCCGCCGCGACTGCGAACGGTGGCACGCCGGCCGCATACGGCCGCAGGGTCCAGTCGGTGAGCGGCGGCTCGTAGTCGGCCGCCGCGGAGCTCGCGTCGAAGGACGCGATCTGCGCCGCGTCCGCGCCCTCGCTCACGCGGGCGGCGCCAGCCGGTAGCGCACGCGCAGGTGCTTCACGCCGCCGAGGAAGCTCGAGCGCAGCCGCTCGACCGGCGCGGTGAGCTCGGCGCCGACGAGACGGCGCGCGAGCTCGCGGAAGACGACGCGCAGCTCGAGGCGCGCCAGGTTCGCGCCGAGGCAGAAGTGCTCGCCGATGCCGAAGGCGACGTGCGGGTTCGGGCGGCGGTCGATCCGGAACGCGAAGGGATCGTCGAAGACCTCTTCGTCGCGGTTCGCGGAGGGATAGAAGAGACAGAGCGCCTGGCCGGCGCGCACCTTCACGCCGCGGATCTCGACGTCGCGCGTGGCGGTGCGGCAGAACTGGATCACCGGCGTGGTCCAGCGCACGATCTCCTCGACCGCGCTCTCCACCAGCGCCGGATTCGCGCGCAGCTTCGCGAGCTCGCCCGGGTGCTCGATCAGCGCGAGGAGCCCGCCGCTCATGGCGTTGCGCGTCGTCTCGTTGCCGGCGATCACGAGCAGGAAGTAGTACGAGAGCAGCTCGAAGGGCGGCATCGCGCTGCCGTCGTCGAGGCGCGCGTTCACGAGCACGCTGGTGATGTCGTCGCGCGGGCTCTTGCGCCGCGCCTCGGCCATGCGGCCGAAGTAGGAGAAGAGCTGCATGCGCGCCGCATTCGCGGTCTCGCGCCCGCCTTCCCCCTCTGCCTGGTACTCCGGATCGCCGGAGCCGACGGTCTGGTTGGTCCAGCGGAAGAGCATCTCCCAGTCTTCGCGCGGCACGCCGAGCAGATCGCACAGCACGGCCAGGGGCAGCGGACCGGACATGCGCTCGACGAAGTCGATCTCGCCCTCGGGTCCCTCGCGGTAGAGCTCGTCGAGCAGGTCGCGCGCGATGCGCTCGATCTCGGGGCGCAGCGCCTGGATGGCGCGCGGCGTGAAGCGGTGGCTCGCGAGCTTGCGGTAGGTCGCGTGCTCGGGCGGATCCATGTTCAGCAGATGGCGCGCGATGCGATCCTTCGGCGGCTTGCCCTCCGGAAAGACCGCCAGGCGCGGGCCGTTCTGGAGGAGCTGCGGCTGGCGCGAGATGCGCACCACGTCGGCGTGCTTCGTGACGGCGAAGAAGGGCGTGCAGTCTCCCCCCGGCTCGCACCAGAAGATCGGCGCCTCGCGGCGCAGGCGCGCCCAGGCGGCGTGCGGATAGCCGTGACGCGCGTAGGTGTCGGGCCCGACGAGGTCGAGCGAAGCGAGGGGGAGGTCCTGGATCTCTGCCTCTGCGGTGGACATGCCGGACTCCGGAGGCGCGCGCACGGGCATTCTACCCCTGTCTCGAGCGGGACAAGGGTCAAGCCGGGCGCGAGGCACACCGATGAGTCCGTCCGAGGCCTCCTGCGATGTCCAGGCTCCCGTCCATCAAGGGCTCCGTCTTCGCGGGCGTCGTCGAGGCCGTCCGCAAGCTGATCGACCAGGCCGAGCTGACCCGGGAGCAGGCCGCGCGCTGGCTCCAGCCCTCCGACCTCGCGCTGCTCGACGGGCAGATCTCGATCGCCGCCTGGTACGACGTCCGCATCTTCGACCGCATGAGCGAGCTCCTGCGCGACGTCGCGGGCGGCGGCAGCAACGACTACCTGCGCGAGCTCGGGCGCGCGTCCGCGCGGCGCCTGCTGGCCGCGGGCCTCTACAGCCAGTTCGAGTACCTCCAACGCATGACGACGACGAGCTCGAGCGAGCGACGCGAGCGCCACGACGCCTTCGGACGCGACCTGCGCCGGCTCACGACCATGAGCGGGAGCATCTACAACTTCGGCGTCTGGACGATCGAGCCCGACGCGGAGCACGAGCTGCGCCACGTGATCGCGGTGTCGGACGCGGCCGCCTTCTCGGACGTGATCTGCTGGCGCGCGGAGGGCTTCATCAACGAGATGGGCCGCGTGCGCCAGAGCGCCGACCTGTGGTCGTGGCGCCGCGTCCGCCCGGATCTCGTCCACTTTCGGATGCTGCGCGAGCTCTGAGGCGCGCGGCCCGGGTGCTAGGCTGCGCGCCTCGATGGATTCGGGGGCGACGCCGCGCATCAGCATCGCGTTCGCGCTGCTGCTCCTGCTCTGTGCCGGCGCCTGCAGCAGCGGCGAGCCGCCCGCGCGCGGCGAGCAGCGCTTCGCCGACCTCGCCGCGTTCCGCGCGCAGGACCATCGCGACGCCGCGCGCCCGCGCGTCATCGTGATCGGGCTCGACGGCGCGAGCTGGGACTACATCGATCCGCAGATCGCCGCGGGCCACCTGCCGAACCTGGCGCGCCTCCAGCGCGAGGGCGCGTGGGGCCGGCTCCGTTCGGTCGACACGCACTACACGCCGCCCGCGTGGACGACGATGTTCACCGCGCGCCTGCCCGCGAAGACCGGCGTCTACAGCTTCGGCAGCTGGGACGCGCAGGCGCACGCGTTCCGCATGGTGAGCTCGCGCGACGTCGCGGTGCCGGCCGTGTGGGACGTCGCATCCGCCGCGGGCCTGCGCGTCGCCGCGGTGGGCGTGCCCGTCACCTACCCGGCGCACCCGATCGAAGGCGTGATGGTCGGCGGCCTCGAGACGCCGAAGAACCACGGCCCGCATCTCGATTTCCGGCCCGCCGCGGGGCGCTTCCCCCCGAGCGCGCCCTCCGAGCGGAGCTTCGCGCCGCCCGCCTCCACCGTGCTCGAGGACGAGCACAACGTGCTCTTCGCGTTCTTCCTCGATGCGCAGGACGACGGCGTCACGCGTTACGACCGCGTGGAGCTGCACGTCGTCGCGAAGGGGCCGGGGCCGCCCGAGCGCCGCACGCTCGGCCACTACCACTTCGCGCTCGGCGAGTTCTCTCCGTGGGTGCGCGTGCGCGTGGACCGCGGCGACCGCAGGGACGACGCCTTCGTGCGCGTCCAGTTCGAGGCCCCGCACGGCGATTTCGGCTTCCGCGTGTCGCCCGCCTTCTTCCGCATCGACGAGCCGTTCACGTCGCCGCGCGCGCTGGCGGGCGAGCTCGAGCGGCACTTCGGCTACTACCTGCCCCACGAGTTCCTCTCCATGGATCTCGTGCCGACCGCCGCGCGCGACGGCGTCGCGCACGCGCGCTGGTTCCTGGCGCGCGAGAGCTGGGACCTCTTCGTGTTCGTGTTCGGCGAGACCGACAACGCGCACCACCTGGCCGGCTTCGCCGACTCCGTGCTGCCCGTCTACGCGGCGATCGACGCCTTCCTCGGCGAGCTGATGGACGGCCTGGATCCGCACACCACGCTCGCCGTCGTGTCGGACCACGGCTTCGGCGCCTTCCGCGAGTCGGTCGACCTGAACCAGTTCCTCGCCTCCCTGGGGCTGCTGCGCTGGAGCCGCCCCGGCGTCATCGATCACGAGAACTCGGTCGTCTTCCACCAGATGTGGCAGCTCTACTTCGAGCCCCGCCTGCTGACCGCCGACGAGCTGTCGCGTCGTGGTGTCGAGGTGCGTAGCGGCGAGACGCCGCGCCAGGCCTTGATCCGCTTCCTCACCGATGCGGCCCGCGCGATCCGCGCGCCGGACGGCCGCGTGCTGCCGATCGAGCTGGAGGCGCTGCCGGCGGACGCCGTGCAGCCGGCGCCCGACATGGCGGTGAAGAGCTATCCGGACGGCGTGTCGGTCGAGTTCTGGAACGTGCAGCACCCGAGCCACGAGATCGTCACGCCGCTCGCCGACGCCGACCGCTGGAAGCACGCGCGCGACGGCATCGTCGCCTTCTACGGCGCGCAGGTGAAGCCGGGCGATCTCGGCACGCTCCCGATCCAGGACGTCGGCGCGACGGTCCTCGATCTGCTCGGCCTGCCGCTCGCCGACGGACTCGACGGCCGCCCGATCGCGGGCCTGCTCGAGGGATCTGCGGCGCGGCGCCCGCTCGCGCGGGTCGGCGAGTACCCGCCGCGCGCGCCGCTGGCGGACGAGGGCACGCACGAGGGGCCGGAGTTCGAGGAGGCGCTGCGCGCGCTCGGATATGTAGAGGACTAGCGGTCCTGACCTAGACGCTTTTCGAGGCCGAGCCGTCCGATCGAGCGGTCGAGCACCGCCGGGTCGCCCTTCGGATGGAGCCACAGCGCGGTGCCGGAGAGCGGCGTCGCGCGCGCCTCCATCTCGTAATCGTCCGCGAAGAGGAAGCGCGCGATCTGGATCGAGCCGGGCGGCACGGGGATCGGGTACTCGGGCGAGTCGCCGCGCGCGCGCGCGCGCGACAGCGCCGTGTGGAGGAGCTGCATCTGCGACTGCGTGTCGAGCTGCGCCAGCGGCCGCGCCGTCCGCCAGCCCGCTGCGACGACGAGCGTGAAGACGAGGCAGATCGCGGCGATCTCC
>DASUFZ010000009.1:0-14641 GCA_036274295.1 Myxococcota bacterium | reverse complement strand
GATCTCGTTGTAGATCGCCGCCGAGCTGGCGATCCGGCTCGTCCCGCCGGACTTCGCCGGGCGCAGGCACAGGAGGCCGATGATGTCGGCGCCGTCCGTGTGGAAGCCGAGCCGCTCGCGCGTCTTGTAGAGCCGCACGGTGGGATTGCGCTCGCTCGGGCCGACGTCGCGCACGTGGCCGAGCCGGTCGCCGGCCGCGTTCTGCGAGACCGCGCTGCCGAGGTGAAGGCCGAGCCCCCAGTAGGCGAGCGTCGCGTCGCGCTCGCCGTAGCGCTCGACGGGAACGCCTCTCACGAGCAGGAATCCCGCGCCGTGCTCCAGCGCATCGAGCCAGCGCTCGGACGTGCGCGCGAGCGCGGTCAGCGGGAAGTCGGCGCGGGTCAGCGCCTCGAGCGGCTTGCCGAGCGCGCGCGCGTGGGCGACCGCGCGGTCGAGGTCGGCGATCTCCTCCGGCGTGAGGACGTGCAGCCAGTCGCGGCGCGACGCCATCTCCGCGCCCGTCCAGACCGCGGGCGTGTCGATCGATCGGGTTCGGATCTCCATCAGGAAGCAAACCTCTCGGCGTCGGCGCTCGACGCGAGCGCCGAACGGAAACGACCCTTCGCGTCGTCCGGGTCCAGCCAGCGGAAGAGGCCCGTTGCCAGCGCGGCACCCGCGCACTGCGCCGCGAGGAACGCCGGCACGTCCGTCGGTCGGATGCCGCTGAACGTGTCGGTCGCCGCGCGCGCGAGCGTCACGGCGGGATTCGCGAACGAGGTGGACGCAGTGAACCAGTACGCCGCGGTGATGTAGGCGCCGACCGCGTAGGCGACGGCGTCGGGCCGCCTGCGGCTGCAAGCGAAGATCACCGACACCAGACCGAACGTCGCGACGAGCTCGCTGAAGGCCTGCGCCATGCCGGAGCGCGCGTGGGTCGACGCGGCGAGCAGCGGCGCGCCGAACATGAGATGCGCGCAGACGACGCCCACGAACGCGCCGGCGAGCTGGGCCGCCACGTAGGCGGCCGCTTCCCGAGCGGAGATCCGCGCGTGGATCGCCTGCGCCAGGGTGACGGCCGGGTTGTAGTGACCGCCCGAGATCGGGCCGAAGGCCAGGATCAGCGCGACGAGCGCAGCACCCGTCGCCAGGGTGTTCGCAAGCAACGCGAGGGCGACGTTCCCGCCGGCGAGCCGCTCGCCCATGATCCCCGAGCCCACCACCGCGGCGAGCAGGAATGCGGTGCCCAGTGCCTCGGCGGCGGCGCGCCGTGCCAGGGTCACGAGCCGGCGCTCGCCGCGCGCCGCTGTATCGAGCGGGCGAGCCGCTTCGGCGGGATGAGCGCCGCGCACAGCTCGCCGAGGCGTTCGAGGCGCAGGCGGTAGTAGATCCAGGTGGCCCGGCGCTCGCGCTCGAGCAGCCCCGCCTCGGTCAGCACTTTCAGGTGATGGCTCACCGTCGGCTGGGAGAGACCGAGCGGCCCGGTCAGGTTGCACACGCAGGCCTCTCCGCCCGGCTGCGCGGCCAGGAAGCTCAGCAGCCGCAGGCGGCCGGGATCGCCGAGAGCCCGGAAGGTCTCCGCGAGCTCCTCGGCCTGCTTCGCCTCGAGGCGTCCGGCCAGGACGGGCGCACAACACGACGTGGAAGACTTGCGCATCGGCATGGGTCGATATTGACAGGTGTCGATGGATTCCGCAAGATCGACATCGATCGATATTCGGAACGAGCCGGGAGACGCGCATGCCCTACAACACCTTGTTTCTCTGCACGGGGAACTCGGCCCGGAGCCTGATGGCCGAGTGCGCGCTCGCACGCTGGGGCGGCGGCCGCTTCCAGGCCTTCAGCGCCGGGAGCCATCCGAAGGGAGCCCCGCACCCGCTCACGCTCGAACTCCTGCGCCGCTGCCACTACGACGTCTCCGGCCTTCGCAGCAAGAGCTGGGACGAGTTCGCGGCGCCCGGCGCGCCGCCGCTCCACTTCGTCTTCACGGTGTGCGATCGCGCGCGCAGCGAGACCTGCCCCCTCTGGCCGGGGCAGCCCGTGACCGCTCACTGGGGCTGCGAGGATCCGGTGCTCGCCGAGGGCAGCGAGGAAGACAAGCTGCGCGTGTTTCGCCGCGTCTACACCGAGCTCGAGAACCGCATCAAGATCTTCGTCAGCCTGCCCATCGAGTCGCTCGACCGGCTCGCCTTGAAGCGCAAGCTGGACGCGATCGGCAAGACCGATCCGCTGCCCTGATCCCTCTCGCGCGCCCTTACATCATGAAAAGGAGAACCTCATGGCCAACGCATTCCACGTCTCCCTCAACGTCCGCAGCATCCCCGAGGCCGTCGCGCGCTACCGCAAGATCCTCGGCATCGAGCCCGCGAAGCAGCGCGACGATTACGCGAAGTTCGAGCTCGCGGACCCGCCGGTGGTGCTCTCGCTCAACCTCGGCGGATCGCCCGGCACGGTCGGCCACCTCGGCATCCGGCATCCCGATTCCGGCGCCGTCGCGGCCGAGCTGAAGCGGGCGTCGAGCGACGCGCTCGAGCCGTTCGAGCAGGAGGGTGTGACCTGCTGCTACGCGAAGGCCGACAAGTTCTGGGTGCGCGACGCGGACGGCATGGCGTGGGAGATGTACGCCTTCCTCGCGGACGCCGACACGCACTCGGAGCAGGCGCCTGCGCCGACGCCCGCGCCCGCCGCAGCGAAGTCCGGCTGCTGTGCCGCCTAGCGAAGCGCGCGGTCCAGCCCCCGCACCATTCGCTCCGCATGCACCCATGCGCGTCCCGGCGGCGCACATGAGGGTGACTCGCATCCTTCGAGTGATGGATTCGGGTTCCGCATCAAACATCGGTTGGTGCGTCACTTCATGCCGCAGCGCGTCGGAATCGTGTGTGCGGCGTGTGAAAACTACGCTGGGCCCCTTTCGGAGCCGCCCAATCCATGCAAAATGTGCGCTGCATCACAGATTCGATTTCGCCGATCGTTGATAGGTCTTGTGGCTCACGTGGAAGGGACTGCGGCCGCTGCGGCAGAGAGCTCACCGTGCGAGAGGTTCGGTGAGCTCAGCTCGTGGACAGCGAACCGAGAATTCACGTTCCGGGGGGGCCGCGATGAGCTGGTACGCATGGTCGGTCTTATGGTGGGTCGGACTCGGGGCCGTGCTCGCCGTTGCGACGAATGGCGGTCATGGCTGGCGCAAGTGGTGGGTGCGCGTCGCCGCGCTCCTGGTCTCGATCACGACGCTCCAGCAGTTCGGTCCGCGCGTGCCCGAGATGACGCGCGTGATGGCATCCGCGCCGGACTGGATGCAGGTCGTCGCGACGACGGTCGGACGCGGCTTCGAGAGCGTCGGATCGGTGGCCCAGCTGGCGTCCACGGACGCCGTGACCGAGCTCGAGCACACGGCGAAGCCGCCGCACCAGCCCTAGCAGGCTGACCATTCGCGGGTGCTGCGCGCTGCGCGCAGCCGCGGCAGAGTGCGCGCGTGAAGCGCAGCTCGCTGCCGCTGCTCCTCTGCCTGCTGGCGGCCGCGGTCGCCTACACCGCCTGCTACCTCGGCAACGAGGATTTCTGGTGGTACCTCGCCAGTGGCGACCTGATCCTCGACCAGGGCGTCATCCCCGACCGCGACCCGTTCCTCTACACGTCCGCCGAACGCGCGACGTGGGTCACGAGCGGCGCCGTCCAGTCGACCTGGGTGACGCACTCGTGGCTCTGGACGGTGCTGCTCGCCGGGATCGAGCGCGCGGCCGGCCTGCCGGGCGTCGCCCTCTTCTCCGCGCTCTGCGTAGCGCTCATCGCGGGGCTGATCTTCACGCGCGCGCGCCTCGACCGCCTCGGCCTCGTGAACGCCGGGCTGACCGCCTTCGCGCTCGTCGCGGCCGCCTCCCGCTTCACGCCGCGCACCGATCTCGCGAGCGGCTTGCTGGCCGTCGTCTACGTGGCCGCTCTCGATCGCAGGACGCCGCTCCGCTGGGGCGTCGTCGCGGGGCTCGCCGCGCTCCAGTGGCTGTGGTCGAACCTGCATGGCGGCTACCCCCTCGGCCTCTTCCTCGCGTTCGCCTTCGGCGTGGGCGACTGGCTCCAGCGCGCGCGCCCGCGCGGCGCGGCGCTCCTCGCGCTCGCTCCGCTCCTCTGCGTGGCGTCGCTCGCGACGCCGGGCCTCGGCCTCGAGCGGCTGCGCGGCGCCATCGACTTCACGCGCGCGCTCGGCGCGAGCGGCGCCGGCGCCGCCGCGAATCCGCTGCTCGAGTGGCAGCCGACCTACGCGGCGGGGCTCGACGCCACCGCGTGGACCCACGCCCTCGGGTGTGGCCTCGGCGTCGTGAGCTTCGCCCTCGCGCGACGGCCGTGGCGGCTCGCGCGGGGGATCGTGTTCGTCGGCATGGCGCTGCTCGGCGCGTCGGCCAACCGCTTCGTCGCGCTCTTCGCATTGACGACGGCGCCGCTCGTGCTCGCGAACCTCGGCGAGCTCGCGCCGGCGCTGCGCGAGCGCCTCGCGTCGCTCCGGCGTCCGTGGCTGCGCGTGCCCTACGCGCTGGCGTGTGCGCTGCTCGGCGCGCTGCTGCTCGCCTCCGCCGTCGCGCTGTGGCGCTCGCGCGACGCGCTCGACGGCGACCCGGCACGCTCGGGCTTCACCGCCGTCCGCCCGGAGTTCTCGGCGCCAGGCGCCGCGGCCTATCTGCGCGCGCAGCGCGTGCCGGGCCCGATCTTCAACGAGATCGCCCTCGGCGGCTATCTGATCGACGCGCTCTACCCCGACGCGCAGCTCTTCATCGACACGCGGAACCTCTCCGCGCCGCTGCTCTCGCGCTACCAGGCCGCGGTGAGCGGCCGCGAGGCCTGGATGCAGCTCCAGCGCCAGTTCTCCTTCCACACCGTCGTGCTCTCGAACCTCACCTTCACGCCGATGCGCCTGCGGCGCCTGCTGGCGAACGATCCCGCCTGGAAGCTCGCGTACGTCGACCCGCAGGCGACCGTCTTCGTGCGCAGCGATCTCGACGTGCTGCCGCCGCAGCAGATCGACGCGTGGGGACGCTGGGGAGCCGGCCGCGCGCCCTTCCTTCCGCCCGATGGGCGGGGACCGCAGGGCGCGCTGTACCGCTACGGGCAGGCGCTGCTGCTCGAGTACCTGCGCGCGCTCGCCGATCTCGACCAGCCCGGGTGGATCGAGCGGATCGCGGACGCCGCGCTTGCCGCGAGCCCCGGCGATCCGCAGCTGCTGGCCTTCCGCGGCTACGCGCGCCTGCGTCAGGACCGCCCGCTCGAGGCCGCGGAGGACTACGCCGAGGTGGTGCGGCAGAGGCCGCAGGACCTGCCGGCGCGCCTCAACTTCGCGCGCGCCCTCTCGCGCGGCGGACGCCGCGGCGAGGCGCTCGACCAGCTCGAGGCCGCCGAGGCGCTCGATGCCGGCAACGCCGGCGTCGCGCGCCTGCGCGCGCGCATCGGCTCACGCGGCGTGGCACCCCATGAGCCGGGGCTTCGTTAGGCCCGCCTCACTGCGCGTCGGCCGACCCGAGTCGGCCTCCTTGCGAGTCAGCGCGCCGCGGCGCGCGCGGCCGCCTCGTCCGCCAGCTTGCGCGAGCGCGCGCTGCCCTCCCGGTCGCCCATCAGGAGCTGGAGCTGCGACAGGTTCGCCCAGGCGTCGGCGTTGTCGGGATCGAGCCGGGTCGCCGCGCGCAGCTCCTCGTTCGCCTCGGCGCTGCGTCCTTGGCGCGCCAGCGCGATTCCCAGCACGAGGTGGCCCTTCGCCTCGTCGCCGTTCAGCGCGATGGCGCGGCGCGCGCCGGCCACCGCCTCGGCCAGCCGCCCGTTCTCGAAATAGCGGAACGCGAGCGTGCGCCAGACCGGCTCCGAGTGCGGCGCGCTGCGCGACGCGCTCTCCCAGAACGCGATGTCGCTCGCGTAGTCCGGCAGCCGCCGAGCCGTCTGCGCGGCGAGCAGCGCCAGCAGCACCAGCGCACCGCCCTGGAGCAGCGGGCGCGGCAGCGGCCAGGTCCCCGGCCGCAGTGATGCCGCGGCGATCAGCAGGCCGATCAGCGGCACGTAGAGGCGATGCTCGAGCCCCTGCATCTCCTTCGCCGTCAGCAGCGCGGGCGCGAGGAACGCCAGGTACCAGAAGCAGCCGAACGCGAAGCGCGGCGTGAGGCGCGCGCGCATGGCGAAGAGGGCCACGGCGACGACGCCGAGCGCGACGACTCCCGGCACCAGCGAGCTGTCCGGGAGATGCGGCTGCACCGCGAGCTGGACGGGCAGCAAGGTCTTCCCGATGTAGACGACGAGCCGCGCCAGCGTGTCGATCGGGTCGCCGAGTGCATTGCTCGTTCCGACCGGGAAGGCGCCGAGCGCGTGCCGCCGCAGCAGCACGAAGCCGAGCGCCACCGAGCCGATGCCCACGCCGAGCAGCTGGAGCGGGCGGCTGCGCAGGACCGCCGGGCCGCGCAGGACGACCGCCTGGGCCGGAAGCACGGCGAGCAGCGCGAGGCCCGACTCCTTCGTGAAGAGCGCCAGCGCCGTGGACGCGGCGACCGCGACGCCGCGCGCGAGCCCTGGCCGTTCGAGGAACGAGAGCAGCGCGAGCGCGGCCGTCATTGCGAAGAGCGCGAGCAGGGTGTCGTTGCGGCACGGGATCCAGCCGACCACGGACGCGAGCGCCGGGTGGACCAGCAGGACGAGCGCCAGCAGCAGTGCGGTGCGCCAGCCGCTGCCGAAGCGGCGGAGCAGCACGTACGCGAGCGTGCAGGCCGCCAGGTGGAGCAGCAGGTTCGTCGCGTGGTAGACGGCCGGACGCGTGCCGCCGATGCGCGCGTCCACGAGATACGAGAGCCAGAGGACGGGCCGGTAGTAGACGCCACGCGAGTCCGGCCCGAGCAGGGCGAAGGCGTCGCGATGAAAGCTCGCGAGCGCATGGCCGAAATCGGAGACGCGCATGAACTGCTCGACGAGCAGCGGCGTGTCGTCGTAGTTCAGGAAGCCGAAGAAGAGCGCGCGCCCGTAGAGCAGCGCCCCCACGGCCAGGATCACGGCGATCGGGAACAGGAACGAGGCGGTGCCCATGGCCGGGCGGAGCCTACTCCTCTTCGATCAGCTCCGTGAAGAGCTCGTCGACCGCGTCCTCGAGCTTCGGCGGCGGGCGCGGCCCCCCGCGCTCGCTCGAGAACACCGTGGTGCGGCCGGCCGCGGCGCGCTCCGGCACCGGCCGCCGCATCGGGCGCTGCGGCGCCGGCTCGAACGACGCCTCGAGCTCCGCGTCGAGATCCGGGTTCGTCGTCTCCGCGATGCTGCGCGCCGCGGGCGCGCTCGCGCGGGGCGCGGGCGCCGGCGCAGGCTTCTCCGGCGCAGCCGGCGTCTCGGACCAGCCGAGCGCCGCCGCCGCGCGCTCGACCTCGCCGCGCGTGACCTGCGTGCGTCCCGCGAGGTAGGCCTCGTAGAGCGCGTTGTCGGCCAGGGTGTTCATGCGCCCGGGCCAGCCGCCGCCGAGCTGCTGGAGCGCCGCAACCGCGCCCGGCAGCAGCAGCTCGAGCTCGCCGCCCGCGCTGCGCAGCCGGTGCGAGAGGTAGGCGCCCGCCTCTTCCGCATCGTGCGCGCGCAGGGCCACGCGCGCATCGAGGTGGTGCGCGAGCTGCGGATCGCCCGTGATGGCGGCGTCGAGGGCCGGCGTGCCGACCAGCACCACGGAGAGCAGCCTGCGCTCGTCGTACTCGAGCTTCACGAGCGCCGAGACCTCTTCGAGCGCGCTGCCCTTCGCGAGCGCCTGCGCCTCGTCGACGATCACCACGGCGTGACGGCCGTCCTCGCGCACGATCGCGAGCTTCTCGTAGACCTGGAGCAGCAGCGCCTCGCGCTCGGAGGCCGGCTCCTCCACGCCGAGCTCCGCGGCGATGCGGCCGAGCAGCCAGCGGAAGTCCGCGTTGGCGCGCAGCACGACCATCATGCGCGCCTCGAAGGCCTCCTCCTCGAGGCTCTCGAAGAGCGCGCGCGCCACGGTCGTCTTGCCGCTGCCGACGGGGCCCGTCAGCAGGGCGAAGCCTCGGCCCTGGCGCACCGCGCGCTCGAGGCGCCGCTGCGCGTCGAGCTGCGGCGGCGACTCGTGGAGGAACCGCTCGAGGTGATCGTTGCGGAACGGATCCTCGGAAAGACCAAAGTGTCGAAGGTGCTCCACGGCCGTCCTCGCTCCTTACAGGAAGGAGATCTTCTTCTTCTTCTTCGATGCCGCCGGTGCGGCGGGCGCGCGCGGGCTCTCGCTCCGCGCTGCCGGCGCCGGCTTCGCTGCGGGCTTCGGCGGCGGCGCAGGCTCCGGCTCGGGCTCCGGCTCCTCCTCGACCGCCGCTGCGGCGGGCTCCGGCTCCGCCTCGTCGTCGGCATCGGCGCTGACGTCCTCGAAGGATTCGCCGGCGGGATCCGGCTTCTCCTCGTCGGTCTCGTCGTCGTCCGACATCTCCGAGAGCATGTCGTCGAAGGACTCGAAGCCGGCGGCATCCCCGGCGGCTGCCTTCGCGCCGCCCTTCGCGGGGGCGTCGAGCGCGGCGAGGTGCTTCGCGACGTCCTGGAACTTCGGGTCCTGCGCCATCACGGCCTGGAAGCAGGCGCGCGCCGCATCGACCTTGCCGAGCGCCGCCTGCGCGCGGCCGAGATCGAAGCGCACGACCAGCGCCTGGTCCTTCACGAGCCCGGGCTTCTTGAGCAGCCGCTCGAGCTGGTCGACGGCCATCTCGGGGCGGCCCGAGTCGATGCCGCACAGGCCGATCAGGTGGACGCACTCCGTCTCGCGCGCCGCGTTGCCCATGGCGATGTGGAACTCGGCGATCGCGTCGTCCCACAGACCCATTTCCTTGTAGGCGATGCCGAGGTCGTAGTGCGCCTCGTAGTCGCCCTCGTCGAGGGTCTCGGAGACGCCGCGCTTGAAGGCCGCGAAGACGGTCGCGAAGTCGACGTCCTCCGACGCCGACTTCTCGGCAGGATCGTCGAAGGCGTCGGAGAGCTCGGCTGCGAGGTCGAAGTCGCCGGACTCCTCGGGCGCGGCCGCGAGCGGCGGAGCGACCGGCTTCGGCGCGGGCGGCGGCGGCGCGGGAGCGGGCTTCGTCTCGGCGCGCAGCGGCGGCGCCGGCGCGATCGGCGTGTCGCCCGACGGGTCGTGCGCCGTCGGCGGGAGATTCTCGGTGGTGTCGAGCGAGAACGCCGCGGCGATCTCGTCGTCGGGCACGTCGGCGGCAGCGGCCGGCGCGGGCGCGAGATCCTCGTCGAGCGAGAGGTCGGCGACGGCAGCCGGCTCCTCGATCTCGATCTCCTTCGGTGCCGGCCGCGCCGGCGCGGGCTTCGCGGCGGGCTTCGCGGGCGCAGCCTTCGGCGCCGGCGCCGGCTTCTCCGCCTTCGCGGTCGGCGCCGACGGATCGCCGCCGCGCGACGCGGCCAGCTCGCCGAGGCGCACCAGCGCGCGCGGGTGGTTCGGCGCGATCGCGAGCACGCCCTGGAAGAGCTTCTCGGCCTCGTCGAGCAGGCCCTGCTCCATGTAGAAGTCTGCTTCCTCGAGATCCTCGAGGATCTGCTGCGTCGTCGCCGTGCTGAGGCTCTGGCCCTCGATGCCGGTGTCGGCGGCGCTGCGCACGTCGACGGACTCCTCGTCCGCGGGCGCCTCGTCGGCCTGCGCCGAAGCGGCCGGCGCCTCCTGCTGCGGCTCGTCCGACTCCACCTCGGAGAGGTCGACGTCGAGGTCGAGCTCCTCGTCGCCGAGATCGACCTCGAACTCCTCGGGCTCGGGCTCCGGCGCGGCCGCGCGCCGCGGCGGCGCGGGCGCGGGCTTCACCTCGACCTTCGGCGCCGCCTTCGGCTCGGCGCGCACGGGGCGCACCTCGACCTTCGTCGGCTTCGCCTCGACGGGCTTCGGCGCCGGCTTCGGCGCGGGCGCCGGGCCGAGCGCCGCGGCGGCCTTCGGGTCGAGCGCGGCGATGCGATCGCGCAGCAGGCTCGCGACCTCGGTCGCGCCCTCGGCCTTCGCGGCCCTGGCGGCGCGCACCCACAGCTCGACCGCGCGCTCCGGCTCGCTGCGCTCGACGAACGCCTCGCCGAGCTTCTCGAGCGCGCCGCGGTGCGTCGGGTGCGCCGCGAGGATCGCCTGGAGATGCGCGATCGCCTTGTCGCTCTTGCCGTAGCGGAGGTAGACGCTCGCCTCGGCGAGCAGCTGATCGGGGTCGCCCTCCGGCTGCTCGATCACGGGCTCGGAGTCCTGATCCGAGTCGGTGTCGGCGACGTGCGTCAGCTCGATCTCGGGCCCCGAGAGCGCGAGCGACTCGTCGAGCTCGATGTCGGCCTCGAGATCGTCCTCCGACTCGAAGCCGTCGTTCGAGAAGGGCGAGTCGTCGCTGGCCTCGAGCCCGCGCGCGTTCTCCGGATGCACCGAGTCGTCGTCGAACGGGCGGTCGAGATCGCCCTGGGCCATCTCGGCCGTGAACTCCTTCACGGGCATGAAGCGCTGCATCAGCTCGCGCGCGCGCTCGCCGTCGCCGCGCTTCTGGTAGAGCTCGACGAGCGGCTGGTAGGCCTGCGGCAGCATGTCCTCGCGCTTCTGCGCGCGATAGGCGTCGGCGAGCAGCTCGTAGTGCGCGGGCTCTTCGCCGTTCACCGCGATTGCGCGCTTCGCGACGCTCTCGGCCTCGGGCGCCTTGTTCTGGCGCAGCAGGTTGCGGGCGAACGCAGCGAGCGCCGTCTCGCGCTTCGGGTCGAGCTCGAGCAGCCGCCGGTAGACGTTGCTGGCGGCGTCGTAGTCGCTCTGCCGCTCGAGCTCCGTGGCGACGTGCTCGTACTCGGTGGCCGCTTCGTCGTTGAGGTTCTCCTGGCGCAGCAGCTCGGCGACCTTGATCCGGCTCGTGGTGTTGCTCGGATCGATCGTCGCCATCTTGCGCAGCAGCTCGAGCGCCTCGCGCTTCTTGCCGGCCTTGTGGTAGCCGTCGGCGGCGGTCTGCAGCGCGTTGATGGCCTCCGAGGTAAGGCCCATGCGCTCGTAGAGATCGGCGAGCGGCTCGTACGCGGAGTAGCGGTTCGGGTCGAGCGACAGCAGCTGCTTGAAGACGGCGACCGCGCGGGCATCGAAGCCCTCGCGCATGTACTGGTCGGCGACCTTCTGGTAGGTGTCGATCGCCTCGTCGACCTGTCCCCAACGCCGATAGGCGTCGCCGATCTCGAGGCGGAGCTTCGAGTCCTTGGGGTCGAGCTTGACGAGCTTCTGATACTCCTTGAGCGCCTTGTCCTTGGCGCCCTTCTGCGCGTACTTCCGCGCGTTTTCGAGGATTTTTCGCTTGTCCGCTGCCACCGGGAGCCGCCGTCGGATCGGAGAGGTTGCGCGGCGCCGGAGCGATCCGGCGCTGGTCTACCTATCGGTTGCCGGACAGGTGCCTTGAGGTGCCCGCGGGGAGCAAGCGCAGCCCGAACGGGCTGCACGCGCAGCGAGGCGAAGCCGAGCGAAGTATCAGAGAAATGACCCTGCTCGCAGCGAGAGCCGAAGGCGCCTCTTCTCAGGCTTCCAGCAGATCCAGCAGCGCCTGGAGACCCAGCCGGTAGCTGGCCGGGCCGAAGCCGACGATCACGCCCCGGGCGATCGGCGAGACGTGACTGTGGTGCCGGAAGGGCTCGCGCGCGAAGACGTTCGAGAGGTGCACCTCGACCACCGGCAGCGTGGTGGCCGCCAGGGCGTCGCGCAGCACGACACTCGTATGCGTCAAACCACCCGGGTTGATCAGGATGGCGTCGGCGAAGCTCGGCGCCTCCTGGATGCGGTCGATCAGCGCGCCCTCGTGATTCGACTGGAAGAACTCCAGCTCGGCGCCGCGCGCCTTGGCGAGCACGCCGAGCTCGGCGTGGATGTCGTCGAGCGTGTCCGTGCCGTAGATGGCGGGCTCGCGCGTCCCCAGCAGGTTGAGATTCGGACCGTGCAGGACGAGGACGCGCGGCGCGTCGGCCATCAGAGCTCCTGGCGGATCGCGAGCAGATGCCGGCGCATGAGATAGCGCGCCTTGCCGAGGTTGCCATCCGGTGTCAGCGCGACGACCAGGAAGGTCTCGTCGTCCACGCTGCGGAAGAGCAGGCTGAAACGCGCGAGCACCACCAGGGTCTCGACGACGGCGCCGCCGCCGAGCGCGTCGGCCGCCTTGCGCGTCTCCTCGAGGATGCGCCCGAACTCGACGCCCGCGACGCCGATGTCCTCGGTCAGCGGGCCGTCCGGCGCCTGCGGCGCGACGAACTCGGCGATCGGGATGCCGTCGCTGCCCATCAGCGCGGCGCCGATGCCGCCGCCGCAGGAGACCACGATGTCCTTGAGAATCGCTTCGAAGCTCATGCCCAGTCTCTCCGCAGGTTGGCGAGCCAGCGCTCGAGGATCGCGACCGTGTGCGCGCGCTGGCGCGTGCGCAGCCGGCGCCGCTCGCGCGGCGGCGGACTCTCTGCGGCGAGCGCGGCGCGGATGCGCGCGGCGCCCCGCGCGTCGCCCTGACGGTCGAGCAGGCGCGCCATCGTCTCCGTGACGAAGGCCTGCCCCGGCGCGAAGCCCGCATCGCTCGCGTCCTCGCGCAGCCCTTCGGCCGCGCCCGCGTCCGCCTGCAGGATCGCCTCGGCGGCGACGCGATTCGGATCGATCAGCTCGTCGGCGTCCGTCTCGGCCTCGTCGAACGCCCGCTCGAGCTCGGCATCGCTGAGCGACGGGTCCGCGGCGCTCGGCGCGCGCGCGGCCAGGATGCGCGCGCCGATGCGCGAGAGCTCGCCGCGCGCCTCGTCGGCGCGGCCCTGATCCCAGAGCACGAGCGCGAGCAGCGCGTGCGCCTCGGCGGCGTCGGCGCGGTGCTCGAGGCCCGCGCGCAGCACGCGCTCGGCCTCGCTGAAGCGCCGCGCGCGCCGGTGGAGCTCGGCGAGCGCCGTGAAGCCCGGCGCCGCGGGGTCTTCCGCGACCCGCGCCTGCAGCTCGGAGAGGTGCTCCGCCTCGATCTCCGCCAACGCCGTCCCTTCCTCTAGCGCCGCCGCGCCCGCTTCTTCGCGCTCTGCCGGGCGCCCGCAGGCAGCGCCGCCGCGAGCTCCTCGGCTCGCAGCGGCACCGTGCGCGCGCGCCCGATCCCCTCGAGCACGACGAAACGGATGCGGGAATCCCTCGTCTTCTTATCGACCCGCAGCGCCGCGAGATAAGCCCCGCGCGGGAACGACGGGATCTCCATGGGCAGGCCGAAGCGCCGGCACAGGGCCTCGAGGCGGTCCGCCGTCCCGGCCGGGGCGTGGCCCAGGGCCTCGGAGCGCCGGGCCGCGAAGACCATGCCGATGGCGACAGCCTCGCCGTGCAGCAGCTTGCGGTAGCGGAGCAGCGCCTCGATGGCGTGCCCGAGCGTGTGCCCGAAGTTGAGCAGCATGCGCAGGTCGTTCTCGCGCTCGTCGCGGCTCACGACCTCGGCCTTGATGCGCACCGCGCGCTCGACCACGGCCGCCAGCGGCCCCGGCTCGAGCGCCTGGAGGGCATCGGCGTCGCGCTCGAGCGTCGCGAAGAGGTCCGCGTCCCAGATGGCGGCCTTCTTGATCACCTCGGCGAAGCCGGCGGCGCGCTCGCGCGCCGGCAGGCTCCGCAGGGTGTCGAGATCGATCCAGACGAGGCGCGGCTGGTGGAATGCGCCGACCAGGTTCTTGCCCTCGGGCAGGTTCACGCCCGTCTTGCCGCCGACGCTCGCGTCGACCATGGCGAGGAGGCTCGTCGGCACCTGCACGAAGGGGATGCCGCGCAGGAAGGTCGCCGCGGCGAAGCCCGTGAGATCGCCGGTCATGCCGCCGCCGAGGGCCACGAGCACGCTGTCGCGATCGGCGCCGCGCGCGAGGAGCGACGCGTAGATGCGCGCCACCTGGCGCAGGTTCTTGCTGGCGTCGCCGTCGGGCACGTCGATGCGCGCGACGGCGAAGCCCGCGGCGCGGAGCGAGCGCAGCGCCTTCGCGGCGTAGCGCTTCCCGACCGGCGGCACCGTCACCAGCACGGCCTGGCGCGCGCGCACGACCTGGGCGACGGCGCCGCCGATCCCGGCGAGGCTGCCGCTCGCGATCTCCACCGCGTAGGAGCGCTCGCCGAGCGCGACCTCGACCCGGCGCCCGCTGCGCGGCGGCAGGGCTTCCTCCGCGCGCACGCGCGCCGCCAGCTGCGACACCAGCGCGGAGACCGGCGCGTCGTCGGTGTCGAGCGCGATGCGCGCCGTCTCGTAGGCGGGCTTTCGCTCGGCGAGCAGCGCCTCGAGCCGCGCGCGCCGTCCCGCGGCGTCGAGCCCGGCGAGCAGCGGCCGCGCGCTCGCGTTGCCGACGCGCGCCAGCAGGGTCTCCAGGCGCGCGCGCAGATACACGACCGTGCCCTGCGCGGCCAGGCGCTCCGGGGCGCCCGGCTGCGCGATGGCGCCGCCGCCGACGGCCACCACGGCGCCGCTCGCGGCCAGGGCGTCGAGCGCGGCGCGCTCGCGCGCGCGGAAGCCACCCTCCCCTTCGCGCGCGAAGAGCTCGGCGATGCTGGCGCCGGCCGCGCGCTCGATCTCGCGGTCGGCGTCGACGAAGCGACGGCCGAGCTCGCGCGCGAGCGCGGGGCCGAGCGTCGACTTGCCCGCGCCCATCATTCCCACGAGCCAGATCACGCGCGACACGCGGGCAGTATAGGTACGAAAGCGCAGCGGCGGGCCGG
>DASUFZ010000008.1:0-14180 GCA_036274295.1 Myxococcota bacterium | reverse complement strand
GCCCCCGTCAATTCCTTTGAGTTTTAGCCTTGCGACCGTACTCCCCAGGCGGAGTGCTAAATGCGTTAACGACGGCACCGCAGGGGTCAATACCCGCGACACCTAGCACTCAACGTTTACGGCGTGGACTACCAGGGTATCTAATCCTGTTTGCTCCCCACGCTTTCGCGTCTCAGCGTCAGTCACCGTCCAGAAGGCCGCCTTCGCCGCTGGTGTTCCTCCCGATATCTACGAATTTCACCTCTACACCGGGAATTCCGCCTTCCTCTCCGGGACTCTAGCGAGGCAGTTTCGAATGCAGTTCCGGGGTTGGGCCCCGGGATTTCACAACCGACTTGCCAAGCCGCCTACACGCGCTTTACGCCCAATGATTCCGAACAACGCTTGCACCCTCCGTATTACCGCGGCTGCTGGCACGGAGTTAGCCGGTGCTTCCTTTGGAGGTACCGTCAGGCCGCGACCCTGTTCGAATCGCGACCGTTCGCCCCTCCCGACAGAGGTTTACGACCCGAGGGCCTTCATCCCTCACGCGGCGTTGCTGGGTCAGGCTTTCGCCCATTGCCCAAAATTCCCGACTGCTGCCTCCCGTAGGAGTCTGGACCGTGTCTCAGTTCCAGTGTGGCTGATCATCCTCTCAGACCAGCTACCCATCGTCGCCTTGGTAGGCCATTACCCCACCAACTAGCTAATGGGACGCGGGCTCATCAATGGGCGGTAGCTTGCAAGCAGAGGCCACCTTTTTCCGCAGGACCCGAAGATCCCGTGGTCTTATCCGGTATTAGCTCCAGTTTCCCGGAGTTGTCCCGAACCCTCAGGCAGATTACCCACGCGTTACTCACCCGTGCGCCGCTCGAGTGCTCCCGAAGGAGCCTTTCCGCACGACTTGCATGTCTTAGGCACGCCGCCAGCGTTCGTTCTGAGCCAGGATCAAACTCTTCGTGTAAACCTGGCTCGGTGCAACACACCGAAGCGTGTCGCATCGAGTTGTTCGGAGCTCGGAGTGCTTCATCCGTGGACGTCGCACTCGTCGCTGATGATTGGAAAATACGAATCCGCAGTCCTATGAGGCTCGAGAGCCTCATCTGGACCGCGCGCCATTCAGCTTTCAAAGACCGAGCGAAGCCTTCGGGACCTGTGAAGAGTCCCGTCGGGCGGGAGGTTCGGGGTGCGACGAAGCACCCGTCAAAACCGGGGTGCGGAATCTAGAAGAGTGAGAAATCGAGGTCAAGGCCGATCGCCGAACATGAACCGGCTTTTTTTCGAGAAGACAACGAATCCCGAGGGGACTACCGAATCCTGACTCGTGCATAACGGCGTTTTCCCACCCTCAAGAGATAGGCGCCTCGCCCGAGCCGGAAGGATGGGTCGCTCACGAGCTGTCCATCCACGTGGACCGCCTGCTGGCCGATCAGACGCCTCGCTTCCCCGCGCGACCCGACCAGGGAAAGCGCATCGAGGAGCTCGAGAAGTCCTCGATCGCCGCCGTCGCCCGCCTCGAGCTCGACTTCTTCCAGGTCCTCGGGAGCCGCCTTCTCCTGGACGACCCGCCGGAATCTCTCCGCGGCCTCCCGCGCCGCGTCCGGGCCGTGATAGCGGGCGACGATGCGCGACGCGAGCTCCCGCTTGAACGCGAGCGGATCTCCGCCGCCGGCTGCAATCCGCTCGCGCGATGCGTTCATGTCTTCCCATTCGCCGGAACGCAAGGTCGCGAAGTACGTGAGCATCAGCGCGTCCGAGATGCTCATCACCTTGCCGTAGACGTCCACCGGATTCTCGGTGATCCCGATGGTGTTCCCGAGCGACTTCGACATCTTGTCGACGCCGTCGGTGCCGACGAGGAGCGGATGCGTGATGACCGCTTGCGACGACTGTCCGTAGTCGCGCTGGATCTCGCGCGCCATCAGGAGATTGAACGTCTGATCGGTGCCGCCGAGCTCCACGTCCGCCTCGAGAGCCACCGAGTCGAAGGCCTGGACGAACGGGTAGATCAGCTCGTGCACGGAGATCGGGTCTCCGGCCTTGTAGCGCTTGGCGAAGTCGTCGCGCTCGAGCAGACGCGCGACGGTGTAGCGTGAGCACAGGCGGACCATCTCCGCGGACTTCATCGCGTCCATCCACTCGCTGTTGAAGCGGACCTCCGCGGTCGACGCATCGAGCACGCGCGAGACCTGTTCGACGTAGGTGCGGGCGTTCTCGCGCACCTGCTCCCGGTCGAGCGCGGGGCGTGTCTTCTTGCGTCCGGAGGGATCGCCGATCATCGCTGTGAAATCGCCGATCAGGAAGATCGGCGTGTGTCCGAGCTCCTGGAAGCGCCGCAGCTTCTGCAGCACCACCGTGTGCCCGAGATGCAGGTCCGGCGACGACGGATCCATGCCGAGCTTCACCCGTAACGGCCGTCCGGCGCCGAGCCGCTGGCGCAGCTTCTCGCGGAGCACGTCCTCGCCGTAGAAGTCCACTGCGCCTTCGCGCATGACCTCGAGCTGTCGCTCGACCTCCGCGTCGAGATTCCGAGTCACAGGCGGCTCCCGGGCCAGATCATTCCGCGCTCCGTCGCGACGACATCGACTCTCCGATCGAAGGGTCCATGCGGCACGTGCGCCAGCAATTGAAACGCGTAGCCGGCACCGATCAAGAGCGGCCCCGCCTGCGCGCCGCCGAACGCGCGGTCATAGAAGCCGGCCCCGCGCCCGAGGCGGTGACCCGAGCGGTCGAACGCGACCCCTGGCAGCACGACGGCGTCATCCCTCGAGAATCGGTACGCGCGCGCGCCCGCTGACGGCTCGAGCACGCCGAAGGCGCCCTTCCGGAGATCGCTCCACTTCCGCACGGGGAGGAACTCCAGCCGCGCACCCTCGACGCGAGGAAGCAGCGGAATGGAGACCCTGCGGATCGCCTCGAAGAGCGGCCGCATCGGCATCTCGTCCGCGAGATCGGCGTAGAGCGCGAAGCGACGACCGGGGCGAGGCGGCAGCTGGCGCAGGATGTGACGCGCGATCGCTTCGCCGGCCGAGCGCCGCTCGGCGGGAGCGATCGCGCCCCGCATCGCGCCGATCCGCCGCCGAAGCGCGCGTTTTGCCGCAACGAGGTCCACCGCGGTGAGTCCCTGCTGACTCACCCTCTAGTGGGAGACTGCGCTTCCGGCTGCCTCGGCGCGCTCGATCAGGGCGCGCAGGCGAGGCATCGAGGGCCGCCCCTTGCGCGCCTCGACGACCTCGCGAGCGAGATTCAACGCGGTGAGCATCGCGACGTCCAGGGTGTCGACTGCGCCCGTGCGCTCCTCGATCCGGCGCATCGTCGCGTCTACGATCTCCGCAACCTCCGCCAGCAGCTCGGGGCTCTCGTCGCTGCGGATGCGGAACTCCTGCCCCCGAATCCGCACGGCGAGCGATCGCTTCTCGCTCATGCGTCCGCCTCGCTGCCGAGCTGCGCATCGAGATGATCGATCTGGCCGATCAGATCGTCGATGCGCTTCGCGATGTCCTTGCGGCGCTGATGGGCCTCGCGCAGGTCGCCTTCCAGGGTCTGGATGCGCTGCACCCGCGACGCGAGCTGCTCTCGCAGAGATCGATTCTCTTCGCGAAGCCGCTCGCTGGAGTCGATCAACGCGCTGACGGCGCGTTCGAGACGCTCGAGGTCGTACGCCGAATCGTTGTCGGCGGCCTCGATGACAGCATTGCCGATGATCTCGGAAATGGTGTCCCCCCCAGACGTTTCGCATCGTACCCGTTCCGCGAAGTCCGTCAAGAATTTCGGGAGGGTTTCGCGCACTCCGAAGGTTGAACTCGAGCGTCGCGCGCAAGTTCAGAACTGCGGTTGATTACGTGACCCGCGTTCCGCTGCTCGGACGACTAGACGAACGCGCTGCGGCTCTGCAGGTGCGAGCTGCCCTTGAGGTAGACGTCGACCGCTCGCGCGGCCTCTCGACCTTCCCACAAGGCCCACACCACCAGCGACTGGCCGCGGCGGCAATCGCCCGCCGCGAACACGCCGGGCTCGCTGGTCGAGAACTCGCGCGTGTCCGCCCGCACGTTGCCGCGCGGATCGAGCGCGACGCCGAGATCCTCCACGAGCCCCTTCCGGACGGGCTGGGTGAAGCCCATGGCGAGCAGGACCAGATCCGCGGGGATCTCGAGATCGCTGCCCGGCACCTCGCGCATCGTCGCCACGACCGGGCGATCGAGGCGATCGCGATCGAACTCGACGCGCGCGGCGCGCAAGGTCTTCACGCGCCCGCCCTCGCCGACGAGATCCTTGGTCGCGAGCGCGTAGAGCCGTTCGCCGCCCTCGGCGTGCGAGCTCGAGACGTTGAAGTAGTACCGCTTCGCCTGGGGCCACGGCTCCGACGCGTGCCGGCCCTGCGGCGGCTGGGGGAGCAGCTCGAGCGACGTGACGGACGCAGCGCCCTGGCGGTGCGACGTGCCGATGCAGTCGGAGCCCGTGTCGCCGCCTCCGAGCACGACGACGTGCTTTCCGGTCGCGAGGATCGCCTCGCCGGCATCGATCTTGTCGCCCGCGACGCGGCGGTTCTGCTGGGTCAGGAAGTCCATCGCGAACTCGACGCCGTCCAGGTCGCGGCCAGGGACCTCGAGATCGCGCGGCTGCTCGGCGCCCATGCACAGCAGCACCGCGTCGAAGCTCCGCCGCAGGGTCGAGACCGGCAGGTCCACGCCGACGTGGACACCCGTCTGCAGGATCACGCCCTCCGCGCGCATCTGCTCGAGGCGCCGATCGATCAGCCACTTCTCGAGCTTGAAGTCCGGGATGCCGTAGCGGAGCAGCCCGCCGATGCGGTCGCTCTTCTCGAAGAGCGTGACGGTGTGACCCGCGCGCGTCAGCTGCTGCGCCGCGGCGAGACCTGCCGGACCCGAGCCGACCACCGCGACCGAGCGGCCCGTGCGTCGCTGGGGCAGCAGCGGCTTGACCCAGCCCTCGTCGAAGCCGCGCCGGATGATCTCCCACTCGACCTGCTTGATCGCGACGGGATCCTGGTTGATGCCGAGGACGCACGCCTGCTCGCACGGAGCCGGGCACACGAGACCCGTGAACTCCGGGAAGTTGTTGGTCGAGTGCAGGCGGACGAGCGCGTCCTCCCACTTGTCGCGGAACACGAGATCGTTGAAGTCGGGGATGATGTTGCCGAGCGGGCAGCCGTTGTTGCAGAACGGGATGCCGCAGTCCATGCAGCGCGCCGCCTGCTCCTTCGTCTGCTCCGCGGAGAAGTCCGACTGCACGCACTTCCAGTCGCGCAGCCGATCCTCGACGGGGCGATACGCCGTGCCACGGCGTCCGTACTTGAGGAATCCGCGCACGTCAGCCATTGCCGCTCCCTGCCTCGATCCGCTCGGAGAGCGCGCGCTTGTAGTCCCTCGGGAAGACCTTGACGAAGCGACGCGCGACATCGTCCCACTTGCGCAGCACCTCCTCGGCCTTGCGGCTGCGGGTGTACTGGAAGTGCTTGCGCACCATCCGCTGGATGACTTCGAGATCGGAGTCCTGGAGCGGGTCGAGATCCACGGTCTCCGTGTTCACGCGGCTCGCGAACTGCCCGTCCTCGTCGAGCACGTAGGCGATGCCGCCGCTCATGCCCGCCGCGAAGTTGCGCCCGGTACGGCCGAGCACGACGACGACGCCGCCCGTCATGTACTCACAGCCGTGGTCGCCGACGCCCTCCACGACGGCCGATGCGCCGCTGTTGCGGACGCAGAAGCGCTCGCCGGCGAGCCCCTGGAAGTACGCCTCGCCGCTGGTGGCGCCGTAGAGCACGACGTTCCCGGTGATGATGTTCGCTGCGGGATCGAAGGTCGCCGTGCGCGGTACGCGCACCGCGATGCGCGCACCCGAGAGGCCCTTGCCGCAGTAGTCGTTCGTCTCGCCCTCGACTTCGAAGGTCATGCCCTTCGTGCAGAAGGCAGCGAGGCTCTGGCCGGCGCTGCCGCGCAGGCGCAGGGTGATCGTGTTGTCCGGCAGGCCCTCCTGGCCGTACCGGCGCGAGACCTCGGAGCCGAGGATCGTGCCGAGCGTGCGCTCGGTGTTTCGCAGCTCGCGCTCGATCAGGACCTTCTCGCCGCGCTCGAGCGCCGGCCGCGCGAGCCGCAGCAGCTCCGCGTCCGCGACCTCCTCGAGCTCCTGCGCGAGGGCCTGGTTCTCGCAGTTGTAGATCTTGTGCGGGACGTCCGGCCGCGCGAGCAGATCCGAGAAGTCGAGCCCCTTCTGCTTCCAGTGGTTGACGGCCTTGTCCGCCTCGAGGAACTCCACCCGGCCGACCATGTCGTCGACCTTGCGGAAGCCGAGCGACGCCATGATCTCGCGGAACTCCTCCGCCACCCACAGGAAGTACTGCACGACGCTCTCGGGTGTCCCGGCGAAGCGCTTGCGCAGCACCGGATCCTGCGTGGCGATGCCGACCGGACAGGTGTTCAGGTGGCACACGCGCATCAGGATGCATCCGAGCGCCACCAGCGGCGCCGTCGAGAAGCCGAACTCGTCGGCGCCGAGCAGCGCGGCGATGGCGACGTCGCGCCCGGTCTTGAGGCCGCCATCCGTCTGGACGCGGATGCGCGCGCGCAGGTCGTTCAGCACGAGCGTCTGCTGCGTCTCCGCGAGCCCGATCTCCCAGGGCAGGCCCGCGTGCTTGATCGACGCCAGCGGCGACGCGCCCGTGCCGCCGTCCATGCCGCTGATGAGAACGCCGTCCGCCTTTCCCTTGGCCACGCCGGCCGCGATCGTCCCGACGCCGCTCACCGAGACGAGCTTCACGCTGACGCGCGCGCGCCGGTTCGCGTTCTTCAGGTCGTAGATCAGCTGCGCGAGATCCTCGATCGAGTAGATGTCGTGGTGCGGCGGCGGCGAGATCAGGCCGACTCCCGGCGTCGAGTGCCGCGTGCGCGCGATCGTCTCATCGACCTTGTGGCCGGGCAGCTCGCCGCCCTCACCGGGCTTCGCCCCCTGCGCGATCTTGATCTGCATCTCGTCGGAGTTGACGAGGTACCAGCTGGTGACGCCGAAGCGCCCCGAGGCGACCTGCTTGATCGCGCTGCGGCGCGAATCGCCGTTCGGCTCCGGCACGTAGCGCGCGGGATCCTCGCCGCCCTCGCCGGTGTTGCTGCGCCCGCCGAGGCGGTTCATCGCGACCGCGAGCGTCTGGTGGGCGTCGAGCGAGATCGAGCCGTAGGACATGGCGCCCGTGCAGAAGCGCTTCACGATCTCGGTCGCGGACTCCACCTCCTCGATCGGAACGGAAGCCTGGAGGCCGCTCTTGAAGCGCAGCAGCCCGCGCAGGGTGCAGGCCGTCGACGTGTTGCCGTCGGCGGCGCGGCTGAACTCCTTGAAGTCCTCGTAGCTGCCGCGCTTGAGCGCGATCTGGAGCTTCGAGACGGTCTCGGGATCGAAGGTGTGGCGCTCGCCGCGCGTCCTCCACTGGTAGAGGCCGCCCGGGTCGAGCTCCGGGTACACGTAATCGTCCGCCGAGAACGCGCGCTGGTGACGCATCTCGACCTCGCGCGCGAGGACGTCGTAGCCGACGCCCGAGACGCGCGACGCCGTGCCGGTGAAACACTGCTCGACCAGCTCGCGGTCGAGGCCGACCGCCTCGAAGATCTGCGCGCCGCGGTAGCTCTGCAGGGTCGAGATGCCCATCTTCGCGAAGGTCTTGAGCAGGCCCTTGTCGCAGGCCTTCACGAAATTCTTCACGGCGGTGGCGGCATCGAGGTCGTCGCCCGTGTAGGTCCCCTCCTCGACGAGCTGCTCGATGCTCTGGATCGCGAGATAGGGATTCACCGCCGCGGCGCCGTAACCGATCAGCAGCGCGAACTGCGCGACCTCGCGCGCGTCGCCCGCCTCGCAGACGATCCCGCAGCGGGTCCGCAGCTTCTCGCGCATCAGGTGGTGGTGCACGGCGCCCGTCGCGAGGAGCATCGGGATCGGCGCCAGATCGGGCGAGACGCCGCGATCCGAGAGGATGAGGATGTTCACGCCAGCGCGGACCGCCGCCTCCGCATCCTTGCAAACCGAGGCGAGCCCCGCGCGCAACCCTTCGCCGCCCTCGCTGACCTTGTAGAGACACGAGAGCGTGCGCGAGCGGAAGCCCGGCAGCGCCACGGTGCGGAGCCGCTCGAGCTCGTCGTCGGTCATCACCGGGTGCTCGATGCGGATCATGCGGGCGTGCCCGGGCGCCTCCTCGAGCAGGTTGCCCTCCGCGCCGACCGGCGAGTGCAGCGCCATCACCGGGCGCTCGTTGATCGAGTCCATCGCCGGGTTCGACACCTGCGCGAACTTCTGCTTGAAGTAGCGGTAGAGGGTCTGCGGCCGGTCCGATAGGCACGCCAGCGCGGCGTCCTCGCCCATCGACCCGATCGGCCACTTGCCCTGGACCGCCATCGGGGCGAGCAGGATGCGCAGATCCTCTGCGGTGTAGCCGAACACCTGCTGCAGCGGGAAGCGCAGCTCCGGATTGCGATGCTCCGCCGGAATCTCCGCCGGCGCGAGATCGCGCATCAGCACGCGTCCCTGCTCGACCCACTCGCGGTACGGGCGCTTTGCTACGTAGCGGGCCTTGATCTCCGCGTCCTCGACGATGCGCCCTTCCTCGAGGTCGATGAAGAAGATCTTGCCCGGGTGCAGGCGCTCCTTCTGGAGGACGTTGGCCGGCGGGATGTCGAGGACACCCACCTCGGAGGCCATCACGACGAGCCCGTCCTTCGTCACCGTGTAGCGCGACGGCCGCAGCCCGTTGCGGTCGAGCACGGCGCCGATCTTGCGCCCGTCGGTGAACGCGATCGACGCGGGCCCGTCCCACGGCTCCATCAGGAACGAGTGGTACTCGTAGAAGGCGCGCAGGTCGGGATCCATGTCGTCCCGGTTCTCCCACGCCTCGGGGATCATCAGCAGGATCGCCTCGGGCAGCTCGCGCCCGCACAGCACCAGGAACTCGAGCGTGTTGTCGAAGCGGGCGGAGTCCGACGCGCCGGTCCGCACGATCGGGTAGAGCTTCTTCAGGTCCTCGCCGAAGAGCGCCGAGGCCATGGTGCCCTCGCGCGCGTTCATCCAGTTCTGGTTGCCCTGGACGGTGTTGATCTCGCCGTTGTGCGCGAGGTAGCGGAACGGGTGCGCGAGGTCCCAGGCGCCGAGCGTGTTCGTGCTGTAGCGGGAGTGCACGAGGCAGAGCGCCGACACGAACTCCGGGTCGCCGACGTCCGGGTAGAAGCCCTCGATCTGGCCGGCGATCAGGAGGCCGACGTAGACGAGTGTGCGGCTCGACAGGCTCGGGACGTAGAAGAACCGGCCCTCCGCCGCTCTTTCGCCGAGCGCCTTCTCCGCCAGGCGCCGGATCACGTAGAGCCGCCGCTCGAAGGCGTCGGGGTCGCGCGCCTCGCGGCCCTCGGCCGCGACGAACACCTGTCGGATGCGCGGCAGGCTCTCGCGCGCGACGCGGCCGATCGCCATCGGGTCGTGCGGCACGTCGCGCCAGCCGAGCACGCGCTGGCCCTCGGCCGCGGCGATGCGCTCGAAGGTCGCGGCCTGCTCCGCCGCGGCGCCGGCGTCGCGAGCGAGGAACACCATGCCGACGGCGTAGCGCCCCGCAGCGGGCAGCTCGATCCCGAGCGCCTTCGCCTCCCGACGCATGAACGCGTCGGGAATCTGCACGAGCAGGCCGGCGCCGTCGCCGGTCTCCGGGTCGCAGCCGCAGGCGCCGCGGTGCTCGAGGTTGCAGAGCACCTGCACGCCCTTCTGCACGACGTCGTGGGACTTCTCGCCGCGGATGTTCGCGACGAAGCCGACGCCGCAGGCATCGTGCTCGTTCGCGGGATCGTAGAGACCCTGCTTCTCGCGCCGCATCGCGGTCATCCCTCGTCCCCTCCAGCGTTCCCCTTGCGAGCGCGCCCGCCCGATCGCCTCGGCCGCTCCGCCAGCGCCTGCTCCGGCGGGAGCGCGATGCGCGTGCGCTCCATGTGCGTCGACAGCACGACCATCGTCTCCGTGCGCGACACGCCCTCCAGCGAGCGCACGCGATCGATCAGCTCTTCGAGCGTCTCCGTGTTCTGCGTCTTGACCTTGAGCATCAACGTATGCGCGCCGGTGACGTGGTGGCACTCGAGCACTTCGTCCATCCCCATCACCGCGACCTCGATGCCGCGCACCGCGACCGGCCGATCGGCGGAGACACCGATGAACGCCGCGACGTCGAGTCCGAGCCGGCGTCCGTCGAGCACCGCGGTGTAGGCCCGGATCACGCCTGCTTCCTCGAGCTTGTGGATGCGCTCGAGCACGGCAGGCGCGGAGAGCCCGACCTTCTCGCCGATCGCTGCAAGAGGCTGCTTACAGTTCTCCTGCAACAAATCGAGAATGGCCTGATCCGTGGCGTCGAGCTCCAGGGCGACCCGGCTGAACTTCATTAGGAAATCTCCCCGAACCGACAAATGAGTACGGCATTGCAAACCTTGTCGTCAAGAGAAAACGCCAGCACAAGGCACAGAAACCCTGTCTCCATTCGGCTGGATCCCGCTCGATCCCCTCGGGGAACCCTCGAACGGGTGAGCGGACGCCTCTAACCGACCAGCGCGCGAAGCCGGTCCGGGAGGTTCGTGAAGATCCCGTCGACCCCGAAGTCGACGAGCCGCCGCATCACCGCGGGCTCGTCGACGGTGTAGACGTTGACCGCCAGCTCCGCGCGGTGCGCCGTCGCGACGGCCTCGGCAGTCGCGAGGCTCACGTGCAGGTTCACCGCCTCGGCGCCGAACCGCTGCGCGCGTTCGAGCCAGCGCTCCGGCGCGCGCGGCGAGACGAGCACGCCGAGGCGCGCCGCGGGCGCGCGCTGGCGCAGCTCGGCCAGCACCGGGTCGTAGAACGACGAGAAGAGCGTGGCGGCGAGCAGGTCGCGCGCCTCGACCCGCTTCAACGTCTCGGCCTCGAGTCCGCGATAGGGCCCGCGCAGGGACTGCTTCAGCTCGAGGTTGAAGGGAATCCGCGCGCCGAAGCCCGCGAGCACCTCGTCGAAGCTCGGCACGCGCAGCCCCTGGCCGGCGTCGAGGGCGCGCACCTCCGCGTAGGTGGCATCCGCGATCTCGCCGCGACCTCCGAGCCCCGCGAGCTCCTCGTCGTGCGTGACGACGATCTGCCCGTCGCGCGTGAGGTGCAGATCGATCTCGATCATGTCCGCGCGCTGCTCGATCGCGAGCTCGTAGGCGGCGAGCGTGTTCTCCGGGCGGTAGCCGGAGGCGCCGCGGTGCGCGATCACCAGGGTCTTGCCCCCGCGCAGGGTCACTCTTCGGCCCAGCCGCGCGCCCGTTCGACGGCCCGCTTCCAGCCCGCGTAGAGCGACTCGCGGCGCTCCGCATCGAGCTTCGGCTCGAAGCGGACGGCGCCGCCGGAGCCCGGCGCGTTCGCGGCCGACCAGAAGCCCGTGCAAAGCCCGGCCAGCAGCGCGGCGCCGAGCGCCGTCACCTCGAGCTGCGCCGGCCGCTCGACCGGCTTGCCGAGCATGTCGGCCTGGAACTGCATCAGGAAGTCGTTGGCCGCCGCACCGCCGTCGACGCGCAGCGCAGCGAGCGAGATCCCGGCATCGCGCTGCAGGCACTCGACGACGTCGCGCGTCTGGTAGGCGATCGCCTCGAGCGTCGCGCGCACCACGTGCTCGCGCGTCGTGCCGCGGGTGAGCCCGACGAGCACGCCGCGCGCGCGCTCGTCCCAGTACGGCGCGCCGAGGCCCGTGAAGGCCGGGACGAGGTACACGCCGCCGGTGTCGGGCACCGAGCGCGCGAGCGCCTCCGTCTCGGCTGCGCTCTGGACGATGCGAAGCCCGTCGCGCAGCCACTGCACGGCGGAGCCCGTCACGAAGACGCTGCCCTCGAGCGCGTACTCCACCTTGCCGCCGAACCCCCAGGCGATGGTGGTGACGAGGCCGCTCTGCGAGCGCGGCGCCTTCTCGCCGGTGTTCATCAGCAGGAAGCAGCCCGTACCGTAGGTGTTCTTCGCCTGTCCGGGCGACGTGCAGCGCTGCCCGAAGAGGGCGGCCTGCTGGTCGCCCGCGATGCCCGCGACGGGGATCTCGGCACCGAACCACTCGCGGTCGGCGACGCCGAAGACGCCGCTCGAGGCGCGCACCTCGGGCAGCATTGCGCGCGGCACGCGCAGGGCGTCGAGCAGCAGCGGGTCCCACTCGCGCTGGTGGATGTTGTAGAGCAGGGTGCGCGACGCGTTCGAGTACTCGGTCGCGTGCACGCGCCCGCGCGTCAGCTTGTGGAGCAGCCAGGAGTCGACGGTCCCGAAGGCGAGCTCGCCGCGCTCGGCGCGCTGCTGCCCGCCTTCGACGGCGTCGAGGATGAAGCGGACCTTCGTGCCGGAGAAGTAGGCGTCGATCACGAGCCCCGTGCGCGCGCGCACCTCCTCCTCGAGCCCGCGCTTGCGCAGCGCTTCGCAGATCGGCGCGGTCTGGCGCGACTGCCAGACGATCGCGCGGTGCACCGGCGCGCCCGACGCGCGCTCCCAGACGACGCTCGTCTCGCGCTGGTTCGTGATGCCGATCGCCGCGACGTCGGCGCCCGACGCCCCCGCCTTGCCCATCGCGCCGCGCGCGGCGCGCAGCTGGCTCTGCCAGATCTCTTCGGCGTCGTGCTCGACCCAGCCGGGCTTCGGAAAGTGCTGCGTGAACTCGTGCTGGTCGACCGCCGCCACGCTGCCGTCGCGATCGAACAGGATGGCGCGCGACGAGGTGGTTCCCTGGTCGAGCGCCATCACGAAACGGGGCATCGTCAGTCCGCGAAGAGCGCGTCGACGAACTCCTCCGCGGAGAAGTCGCGCAGGTCCTCGACTGATTCACCGACGCCGACGCACTTCACCGGGATGCCGAACTCCTCGGCGAGGCCGACGAGCACGCCGCCCTTGGCGGTGCCGTCGAGCTTGGTAAGCACGAGCCCGGTGACGCCGGCCGCCTCGGTGAAGAGCCGCGCCTGGGAGATCGCGTTCTGCCCCGTGTTGGCATCGAGCACGAGCAGCACCTCGTGCGGCGCGCCGGCCTGCTCGCGCGCGATCACGCGCACGATCTTGCCGAGCTCCTCCATCAGCGGCTTGCGCGTCTGGAGCCGCCCGGCGGTGTCGATGATCGCGACGTCGATGCCGCGCGCGCGCGCGGCCTTCACGGTGTCGAAGGCGACCGCCGCCGGATCGCCGCCGGCGCGCCCGCCGATCACCTCGCAGCCGACGCGTTCGCCCCACACCTGGAGCTGCTCGCCGGCGGCCGCGCGGAACGTGTCGGCCGCGCCGAGCAGTACCTTGCGGCCGAGCGCGGCGTGGCGCGCGGCCAGCTTGCCGATGCTCGTCGTCTTGCCGGATCCGTTGACGCCGAGCACGAGCACGACGTGGGGACTCCCCGACAGCGGCAGACCCGGCTTCGACTCGACGCGGCGCAGCCGCTCGAGGATCGCGTCGTGCAGCACCGCGCGCACCGTGTCGGCGTCCTTGCCCGACGCCTCGCGGCGTACGCGGTCGAGCAGCGCCTCGGCCGTCGAGAAGCCGAGGTCCGCGCCGAGCAGCAACGTCTCGAGCTCCTCGAAGAGCTCGGCGTCGAGCACGCGGCCGCCGAGCAGCGAGCCGAGTCGGCCGAGCAGCGCGTCGTGCGTGCGTCGCAGGCGATCGCGCAGGCGCGCCGGCGGCGGCAGCAGCTGCTCCGCGACGGCCTCGGCCTGCGCTTCCAGCTCGGCGGCGGGCGCTTCCTCGACGCGCTCGCGCCGCAGGAGCGTCACCGCGGTGAGCAGCAGCGGAACGCTCAGCGCGCCGAGGATGAACTCCGTCGGATGCGCGGCGAACCAGGCCGCCGCGAGCTCGAGCCAGATCTCCATGGGGCGCGGAACATACCATCCCCTTCGCCTATCCTGCGCGCGCCGATGGACGCCGCAGCCCCGTCACGCGCGCAGGGCGCCTACGCGGGCCCGCGCGTCGCGCTGCTCGGGCTGCTCGCGCTGCTGATGCTGGTGCCGGTGACCCTGCCCGTCACCGTGCTTCGCTCGCTGGTGCAGGAGCGCTTCGCGGTCTCCGAGCTCCTGACCTCGCTCTTCATGTCGGTCAACATGCTCGGAGCCGTGCTGGCCGCCCCGCTGGCGGGCGCCCTCGCCGACCGCACGGGGCGTCGCGCCCCGTTGGTGACCGGGGCGCTTGCCCTGCACGCCGTGCTGCTGCTCGGGCTGGCC
>DASUFZ010000007.1:0-4214 GCA_036274295.1 Myxococcota bacterium | reverse complement strand
AGAAGGGCGCGCCGCTCCCGCAGGTCGAGATCGGCCTGGATGACGACGCCACCATTCTCTACACGAGCGGCACCACGGGCCGCCCGAAGGGCGCCGTCTCGACGCACCGCGCGGTGCTCTCTTCCTTGATGGCCTTTGCGCTGCGCGCGTTCGTCGGCCGCCTGATGGCGCCGCCGGCCGAGCCGCACCCCTTCCCGACGGCCTTCATCCTGACCGTCCCGCTCTTCCACGTGACCGGCCTCGTGCCGGTGATGCTCTCGTGCTTCGCCTCCGGCACGAAGCTCGTGATGATGTACAAGTGGTCGCCCGAGCGCGCGCTCGAGCTGATCGAGCGCGAGCGCGTGACGCAATTCGTCGGCGTCCCGACGATGACGTGGGACCTGCTCGAGTCGCCCGATTTCCAGCGGCGCGACACCTCGAGCCTGATGAACGTGGGCGGCGGCGGCGCGCCGGCGCCGCCCGAGCTGGTGACCCGCGTGGACAAGAGCTTCCAGCGCGGCCGACCGAACATCGGCTACGGCATGACGGAGACGAACGCCTACGGCCCGCAGAACTCCGGCGACGACTACGTGCGCAAGCCGCGCAGCACCGGCCGCGCCGTGCCGGTCCTCGAGATGCGCGTGACCGACGCGGAGGGCCGACCGCTGCCCACCGGCGAGGCCGGCGAGATCTGGTTCCGCGGGCCGAACCTGATCCGCGGCTATTGGAACAAGCCCGAGGCGACCGCGCAGACGATCGTCGACGGCTGGCTCCGCAGCGGCGACATCGGCCGCATCGACGACGAGGGCTTCGTCACCGTCGAGGACCGCGCGAAGGACATGGTGCTGCGCGCAGGCGAGAACGTGTACTGCGCCGAGGTGGAGGCCGCGATCTACGAGCATCCGGGCGTGTACGAGGCCGCCGTCTTCGGCGTCCCGCACCCGCGCCTCGGCGAGGAGGTGGCGGCCTCGGTGATGCCGAAGCCCGGCCACACGCTCGACGCCGAGAGCCTGCGCGCGCATCTCGCGCCGCGCATCGCCGGCTTCAAGATCCCCACGCGCATCGAGATCCGCGAGGGAGCGCTGCCGCGCAACGCGTCCGGAAAGATTCTCAAGCGCGAGCTGCGGGACGCGTTGGTCGACGCAGAATCCTGAGTTGCAGCCACAGCTGCCGCCGCCCTGCTGCGCTCCTGCCGCTCCGCTGCGTTCGAAATTTCCGTCACCCCCTCGCGCGCGCCCGGCACTCCCACGCCAGAGAGGTGTGTCGCGTGGACGCGGTGGCCGTGGGCGTGGGGGCAGCAATCGGGATGGAGGCCCCGCGGCGCGCGCGCGCTGCGGAGACGGAGGCGGCGGCAGCGCCGGGGCCGCGCATCTACGCCATCGGCGGCGGCAAGGGCGGCGTCGGCAAGTCGATCGTCGCCTCGAACCTGGCGCTGGCGCTCGCGGCGACGGGCCAGCGCACCGCGGTCGTCGACGTCGACCTCGGCGGCGCGAACCTGCATACGCTCTTCGGCGTCGCGCGGCCGCGCCACACCTTGACCGACTTCGTGCGCGGCGAGGTTGCGGAGCTCGCCGACCTGCTGGTGCCGACCTCGGTGCCCGACGTCGCGCTCGTCTCGGGCGCGCGCGCGCTGCCCGACATGGCCAACCCGAAGCACGCGCAGAAGAGCCGCCTGCTGCGCCACCTGCGCCGCCTGCCGGTGCAGCACGTGGTGCTCGACCTCGGCGCCGGCAGCGGCTTCAACGTGGTGGACTTCTTCCTGGCCGCCGACTGCGGCCTCGTCGTCGTGACGCCCGAGCCGACCGCGCTCGACAACGCCATGCAGTTCCTCAAGGCCGCGTTCTTCCGCAGCCTGCGCGAGGTCGCCTGCGAGGAGCGCGTGCGCAAGGCGCTCGAGAGCGTGCTCGAGGACGCGCGCAAGCGCGGCTTCACGCCGCGCGAGCTCGTCGAGGCCGCGGGCGCCGTCGATCTCGAGGCCGGCCGCCTGCTGCGCGAGCGCGTGCGCCGCTTCGCCCCGTTCCTCGTGCTGAACCAGGTGCAGAGCGAGGGCGAGCGCCGCCTCGGGCTCGGCATCCAGGCCGACTGCGCCGCCTATCTCGGCGCGCCGCTCGAGTTCCTCGGCACGCTCGATCGCGACGCCTGCGTGCCGGCCGCCGTCTCGCGCGGACTCCCCGTGATGCAGCTCTACCCCGGCAGCGGCTTCGCGCACGGCATCCGCGGCGTCGCCGACCGGCTGCGCGACAGCCTGTCCGGCGTGCCTGCCGCGCAGCGCCGCGCGGCGCGTCCGTCCGCCGCGCCGGCGCCTCCCGCGGCGCGCCCGCGCCCGCAGCTCCCGCCGCTCGATCTCGAGCAGCCCGGCGCCTACCTGCGCCGCTGCCGCGAGACCCTGGCGCTCGACCTGCCCTCGCTCTCCGAGGTCACGCGCATCCGCTTCCTCGCCGAGATCGAGGCGGAGCGCTTCGATCGGCTGCCCCCGCAGCCGTATCTCGCCGCGCACGTGCGTCTCTACGCGCAGGTGCTCGGCATTCCCGAGGCCGGACGCCTGGCCGTGCGCTACGTCGAGCGGGCGCACGCTCCCCTACGAGGTCAGTGAACGATGGAACGCGAGAGCGATTGGGTGGCCGCCGTCGAGGCGCCCGCATACGAGGCCGAAGAGGCCTTCGATCAGCGCTGCGTCTCGCGTGGGGACGATCTCTCCCGCCTGCGCGCGCTCGAGACGCGCATCGGCGACGTGCTGAACACGCCGATCGTGAGCCTGATGAGCCAGATCGCGCTCCACTTCGAGGTGCTGATCTAGGAGCCGGCTCGCGCTGGGTCGAACGGCCACAGCCCGCGGCCGTCGCGCGCCCGCATCGGCAAACGTCTTGCGCTACGACCTCGGTGGAATGAGCGCGCGCGAAGCCGTCCTCCAGCTCCTGTGCCCGAAATGCGCGCTGCACATGCACGTGTGGGAGTCGAACGGGCTGACGCTCGACCATTGTCATAATTGCAAAGGGCTCTGGTTCGACGCCGGCGAGCTCTCCCGCCACCTCGCGCGCTCGGGCGCGGATCTCGACGAGACGGAGCTGGAGCTCGCCGAGGCGACGAGCCTCCCGTGCCCGCGCTGCCCGGGCATGCGCCTGGCGCACGCGCGGGAGAGCGGCGTGACCCTGGACGTCTGCCCGCGCTGCCGCGGGATCTTCCTCGACGTCGGCGAGGTCCACGAGCTGCTCGGCGCCATCCGCCGCAGCGATTTCGCCGGGGATCCGGCCGTCGCGCACCTCGGCAACCTCGCCCTCGGCCTCTACATCGCCGCGCGCCTCGGCGAGAAGGGCGCGAAGAGGCGCCGTGACGCACACTGATCGCGTGTCCGACGACGACGAACGCCCCGGCGAGGGATTGCTCGAGCGTTTCACGGCGCGCTTCACCGAGCAGACCACGGTTCGCCGCCTCGCGCGCGGTCTCGCGGGCGAGCTGCTGCTGGTGGATCACAAGGGCGACATCGTCGACCCGCGCATCGATCCGCGCGTCTTCACGCGCGAGCCGGACGACATCTCGCCCGCGCGCTACGCGCACACGACCCTGCTGATGCGCGGCGAGGGCTACCTGCCGGGCTGCCTCGTGCTGGCGGCGGCGCTGCGCTGGCACATCCACACGCGCGCCTCGCTCGTATGCCTCATCGACGATTCGGTGCCGGCGTGGGCCGTCGAGATGCTCGAGCGCCTGTACGACCGCGTCCCCGTGGTGGAGCGCGTGCGCGCCCACGAGAGCTCCTTCCCGGACGACGTGCTCTCCGATCCGTACCGCGACATGTACACGAAGCTGCACATCTTCGACGCGCAGCTGCTCCCGTACCGGCGCGTCAGCTTCATCGACGCCGACCTGCTGCCGATCCGCCGCTTCGATCACCTGTTCCTGCTGCCGGCGCCGGCCGCCGTCATCGAGAGCGTCTCGGCGACGAGCCAGTACACCTACGTGCGGCACATGCAGGACGTCCTGCACGGCATGCCCGTGCCGCCGGCGATGCTCGAGCTCTCCTCGGACCAGGACATCACGGGCGGCATCAACGGCGGTCTGCTGCTCGTGCAGCCCGACCGCGCGCGCTTCGAGGACATGGTCGACCGCGTGCAGCGGCCGATGTCCGATTGGGGCGGGCGCCACGCCGAGCACTTCGCGCGCGGCATCCGCTACGGCTTCGCGGAGCAGCACTTCTTCCAGATCGAGTTCCAGCCGGATTGGACCGCGATCGATCCGCG
>DASUFZ010000006.1:0-5553 GCA_036274295.1 Myxococcota bacterium | reverse complement strand
GACGGCGTTGCGCAGGCCGAAGACCTCGACGCCCGGGTCGTGGAACGCGACCTCGATGCCGAGCACGTCGCAGAGCGCCTCGACCGTCGGCTCGAGCTCGTGGGCCACCAGCGCGATCTGGCGCAGACGCATGGGCGATCCTCCTCTCGCGTCGGACCAGCTTAACCGATGGGCTCCGCTCGGCTTCGCCTCGCTGCGCGCGGCGCGTTTCTTATCTCCGCTCGGCTTCGCCTCGCTGCGCGCGGCGGCGACGGAGACAGCGCTCACCGGGTCTTCGCCGCCGCTTGCGGCGACCCGCGCGCCTGCGGCGCGCTACACCCAGACGCGTCCGACGGGCGACGGTGGGGGGGCGCCCGAGCGGAAGTAGAGCGCAGCCCGCGCTAGAAGCGCGCGCCGTATCGGAAGGTCGCGGAACGCGCGCCCGAACTCCGTGCCCGCACGCGGGCGAGCCATGAAGCGAGGGCGCCACCCGAGGAGCCCGTTGGCTCCCTCTGAGCTCCGCTCGGCTTCGCCTCGCTGCGCGCGGCGGCGAACGAGGCAGCGCCAACCGGGTCTTCGCCGCCGCTTGCGGCGACCCGCGCGCCTTCGGCGCGCTCCGCCTTGCTCGAGCAAGCCCTCGAGCTACGGGCGGAGCGGGCTCGGGATGTTCGGCGCCTCGCCTTCCTGGCTCCAGCCGCCGCCGAGGGCGCGGTAGATCGACACGATCGCGACGCGCTCGTCGAGCAGCGCCCGCGAGAGGTCGAGCTCCGCCGGGAATAGCTGCTGCTGCGCGTCGAGGACCTCGAGATAGGTGGCGAGGCCGCCGACGTAGCGCACCTGCGCGAGCCGCACGGATTCGCGCAGCGCCTCCACCTGGCGCTCGAGCTCCGCGCGCTGGAGCGCGACCTTCTCGCGCGCGGTCAACGCGTCCGAGACGTCGGCGAGCGCGATCAACACCGACTGCTGGTACTGATAGATGGAGGCTTCGTTGTTCGCCTTGGCCGCCTCCCAGTTGTACCAGTTCTGACCCCAGGTGAAGATCGGGCCGACCGCCTGGCTGCCGTACGACCAGGCGGCGTTGCCCGACTTGAGCATCTGCGAGAGGTCGGTGCTGATCGCGCCGCGGAAAGCGGTGAGGCCGATGCGCGGGAAGAATTGCGCGAAGGCCACGCCGATCTGCGCATTCGCAGAGATCAGGGTCTCCTCGGCCTCGATCACGTCGGGGCGGCGCAGCAGCAGCTGCGAAGGCACGCCGGCCGGCACTTCGGGCGGGAAGGACTGCTCGGTCAGCGCGGCGCCGCGCTCGATCCCTCCGGCCGGGCGCCCGACGAGGATGGAGAGCTGGTTCTCCTTGGCGACGATGCGCCGCTCGATGTCGGGAACGGTCGAGGCCGCCTGCGCCAGCGCCGCCTCGCCGCGCAGCGGATCGAGCCTCGAGGTGACGCCGCCGGTGTACTGGCGCTGGAAGAGCTGGTAGGTCTCCCGGAAGTTCTCGACGTTCCGGTTCGCGATCTCGAGCTCGAGGTCGAGCTCGCGCAGCTCGAGGTAGGCCCGTGCGATGTCGGTGACGAGCGAGAGCACGACGCCGCGGCGCACGGCGTCGCTCGCGAGCATCTGCGCGCGCGCCGACTCGGTGGCGCGGCGGATGCGGCCCCAGACGTCGACCTCCCAGAAGAAGTTGAGCGCGGCGAGGTACGAGCTTCCGCTCGAGCTGTCGAGCACCGTGGGCACGCCGAGGAAGGCGTTCTTGCCGCGATGCGCATCCCCCTCGTAGTCGGCTCGCGGGAACAGCTCGCCGCGCGCGATGGCGGCCTGGTCGCGCGAGAGCTCGACGTTCGCGATGGCGGTCAGCAGGTCGCGGTTGTGCTCGAGCCCCTCGCGCACGAGCTGCTGGAGCACGTCGTCGCGGAACACCTCCCACCAGGGGAGATCCGCGATGGAGGCCTGCTCCTCTGGCGTGTCGCGGAAGGTTGGGGGCGTCGGCAGCTCGGGCGGCTGGTAGTTCGGGCCGACCGCGCAGCCGGCGAGCGCTGCGGCCAGGGCCATCGCGAAGGCGAGCCGTCGGATCACTCGCGTCCCCCGGCAACGGGGGAGGGCGCCGCCGGGACCGGCGTCTCGTCGGACTCCTGCTTGCCGCGGCTCGCCAGGCTCTCCACCACGTAGAACGAGACCGGGATCAGGAAGATCGCGATCAGCGACGCCGCGAGCATGCCGCCGATCACGGCGCTGCCGAGCAGCTTGCGCGCCTCCGCGCCGGAGCCGCTGGAGATGGCGAGCGGCACGACGCCGAGGATGAAGGCGAAGGCCGTCATCAGGATGGGGCGCAGGCGCAGCTTCGCGCCGGCCAGCGCCGCCTCCGCCGCGCTCTTGCCGCCCTCGTACTCGAGCTTCGCGAACTCGACGATCAGGATGGCGTTCTTGGCGGCGAGGCCGATCAGGGTGATGAGACCGATCTGCGCGAAGATGTTGAGCTCGTAGCCGCGCAGCCAGATCGCGAAGAAGGCGCCGAACACCGCGATGGGGATACCGAGCAGCACGCTGAAGGGCAGCGACCAGCTCTCGTACTGCGCGGACAGGATCAGGAACACGACGAGCAGCGAGAGGCCGAAGATCACGCTCGCCGGGACGCCCTGCTGCGCCACCTTCTCCTGGAACGACATGCCGTTGTAGTCGTATCCCATGCCGGCCGGCATCGTGTCCGCGAAGACCTGCTCGAGCGCGCGCATCACCTGCGCGGAGCTGAAGCCCGGGTTGGCGCTGACGTTGATCTGCGCGGCGCGGTACTGGTTGAAGCGCATCGTGAACTCGGGCCCCGTGAGCGGCTTCATCGTCACGAGCGCGGAGAGCGGCACCGGATCGCCCTCCTTGTTCAGCACGCGGAACTGCCCGACGTCGTCGGCCCGCGTGCGGAACTCGCCCTCGGCCTGCACGTAGACCTGCCAGGTGCGGCCGAAGCGATTGAAGTAGTTGACGAAGTAGCCGCCCATGAAGGCCTGGAGCGTCTGGAAGACGCTCTCGATCGAGACGCCCTGCTTGAGCACCTTGTCGCGGTCGACGTCGGCGAAGAGCTGCGGCACGTCGTCGACGAAGGGCGTGCTGATGGACGCGATCTCGGGGCGCTTGCGCGCCTCCGCGATGAACCTCTGGGTGTTCTCCGCGAGGAAGGCGACGTCGCCGCCCGAGCGGTCCTGGAGCATGAAGGTGACGCCGCCCGCCGTGCCGACGCCGGGAATCGCCGGCGGCGGGAAGGCGAAGGCGACGGCCTCGGGGAGCTTGGCGAGCTCGCGGTTGATGTGGGATCTGATGGCGCCGTATTGCTGGTCGGGCGCCTTGCGCTCGTCCCAGGGCTCGAAGGTGACGAAGAAGAACGCGTTGTAGGTGGCATACACCGTCGAGAGCAGGCTGAAGCCGACGACCGTGTTGTAGCTGGCGACTCCCGGCGTCTTGGACAGGATCTCCTCGATCTGCTTGCAGACGGCGTCGGTGCGCTGGAGCGATGCCGCGTTCGGGAGCTGCACCGCGAGATACAGGAAGCCCTGGTCCTCCTCGGGCAGGAAGCCGCCCGGCAGCCGCGAGCCGAGGAAGCCCGCCAACGCCGCGACGCCGAGGAGCAGCAGCATCGCGCGCGCCGACTTCCGGATCAGGATGTCGCACCAGTGCACGTAGCCGTCGGTCGCGCGCCCGAAGACCCTGTTGAACCAGGCGAAGAACCTGCCGAGCGGGCCGCGCGACTCCTTCTTCGGGCGCAGCAGCATCGCCGAGAGGGCCGGTGAGAGCGTCAGCGCGTTGAAGGCGGAGAGGATCACCGAGACCGAGACGGAGACGGCGAACTGCTGGTACAGGCGCCCGGTGATGCCCGGGATGAAGGCCGTCGGCAGGAAGACGGCCGTCAGGATCAGCGCGATGGCGACCACGGGACCCGACACCTCGGACATCGCTTTCAAGGTCGCGTCGCGCGGCGAGAGCCCGTGCTCGATGTGGTGCTCGACGGCCTCCACGACGACGATGGCGTCGTCGACGACGATGCCGATCGCGAGCACGAGCGCGAGCAAGGAGATCGTGTTGATCGAGAAGCCGAAGACCGGGAAGAGCACGAAGGTGCCGACCAGCGAGACCGGGACCGCGAGCAGCGGGATCAAGGTCGCGCGCCAGCCCTGGAGGAAGATGAACACCACGAGGATCACGAGCACGACGGCTTCCCACAGCGTGTGCAGGATCTCCGTGATGCCCTCGCTGACGGCGAGCGTGGTGTCGAGCGAGACGACGTAGTCGAGGTCGTCCGGGAAGCGCTGCTTCAGCTGCTCCATCAGCTTGCGCGCATCCGCCATCGCCGCGATCGCGTTCGAGCCCGGCGTCTGGTAGATGGCGACGATCGCGGCGGGCTTGCCGTTCAGGCGGCCCGTCACGTTGTAGGTCTGCGCCCCGAGCTCGACGCGCGCCACGTCGCGCACGCGGATCACCGACCCGTCGGGCAGCGCGCGCACGATGATGTCGCCGAACTGCTCCTCGGTGAGGAGGCGGCCCTGCGCGCGCACCGTGTAGGTGAACTCCTGGCCGAGCGGGACCGGCTCGCTGCCGACCTGACCGGCCGGATTCACGGTGTTCTGCGTCTTGATGGCGGAGACGATCTCGGGCACCGTGATTTCGCGCTGCGCCAGCACGTCGGGGCGCACCCACAGCCGCATCGCGTACTGGCCGGCGCCGAAGATGGAGACCTGGCCGATGCCGTTCACGCGTCCGATCGGATCGTTGATGTTGATGCTGGCGTAGTTGGCCAGGAAGCGGGCGTCGTAGGTGCCGTTCGGCGAGTAGAGCGAGAAGAGCGCGAGCGGGCTCGTCGTCGACTTCTTGATGGTGATGCCGTAGGTGTTGACGTCCGGCGGCAGCTGCGACTGCGCCTGCGTGAAGCGCATCTGCGAGAGCACCTGATCGATGTTCGGATCGGTGCCGACCTCGAAGTTCACGTACAGGGTCATGTTCCCTGCGTTCGTGTTCACCGAGTAGAAGTAGATCGAGTCGTCGACGCCGTTCATCTGCTGCTCGATGGGCGTCGCCACCGACTGCTCGACGGTGACCGCATCGGCGCCGACGTAGGTCGTCGAGAGCTGGATCGCGGGGGGCGCGATGTCGGGGAACTGCGCGATGGGGAGCTGCGCGATGGCGACGATGCCGAGCAGCACCGTCAGGATGGAGATCACGATCGCGACGATCGGCCGCCGGACGAAGAATTCCGACACGGGCTGTCAGGTCCCTGCCTTGGACGCGGCGGCCGGAGTTGCGGCGGGCGCGTCGGCCGGCTCTGCGCCGGCCAGCTCGGGCGGGGCCGGCTTCGGCGCGACGACCGTGCCGGCGCGCGCCTTCTGGATGCCCTCGATGACCACTTGCTCGCCAGCGGAGACGCCCTTGCGCACGACCGTGACGTTTCCCCAGGTCGGCCCGATCTCGACGTTGCGGATCTCGACCTTGTTCTCGGGTGGCACGACCACGGCGACCTGCTTGCGCCCCTGGAGATCGATCAGCGCGCGCTGCGGAACCACGAGCGCGCCCTTCTCGACGTCGGTCTGGGCGCGCACG
>DASUFZ010000005.1:0-30478 GCA_036274295.1 Myxococcota bacterium | reverse complement strand
CAGGGAGCGCAACGCTGCCAGCGGCACGGAGCGGCGGCCGAATGCAGGCGAACTTCGGACTCGGGTCACTAGAGCTCGGCGGCGAGGAACTCGAGCGTGCGCTGTGCGGCGCCCGGCTCGAGCGGCGCGACGGCGGCGTCGAAATCGGTCACGCCCGCGTCGCGCAGGCGCGCGATGCCGGCGCGCAGCGCCTTCTCGTCGCCGACGATCGCGACCTCTCCCGGTGTCGCGGCGCCCTCGCGATCGAGCATCGCCCGATACGACGGCAGCTGCCCGTAGATCGAGAACTGCTTCGACGCCGTCTCGCGCGCGGCGGCGGCGTCGCGCACCAGTGCGATCGGCAGGCCCGCGACGATGCGCGGCGCGGGCCGACCCGCCTCTTCGGCGGCCTTGCGGAGCGTCGGGACGGTGTGGCTCGCGAGCGTCTTCACGCCGGTCATCCACGTGATCGTGCCGTCGGCGAAGCGCCCGGTGAGGCGCAGCATGGCCGGGCCGAGCGCCGCGACGAGCAGACGCGTCGGCGCGCCTCCCGGAACGGAGAGCGCCGCGCGCGCCTTGTACTCCTCGCCCTTGTAGTCGACCGCTTCGCCGCGCAGCAGCGGGGTCAGCACCTCCAGGTACTCGCGCATGTGGCGCGCGGGGTGCGCGTAGGAGAGGCCGAACATGTCCTCGATCACGAGCTTGTGCGAGAGGCCGATCCCCAAGGTGAAGCGGCCGCCCGACGCGGCGTTCGTCGTGAGCGCCTGCTGCGCGATCGCCAGCGGATGGCGCGGGTAGGTCGGCACCACCGCCGTGCCGAGCTCGATGCGGCGCGTGGCGCCCCCGACGACGGCCAGCGCGGTGATCGCATCGTAGGAGAAGATGTTGGCCAGCCAGAAGGTCGCGAAGCCGGCGGCTTCGGCGCGTTCCGCCTGCGCGACGAGCTGTTCGAGAGTCGAGCCGTCGCCGGCTCCCGCCATGATTCCGATGCGCACTTCGTTCTCCTTCGTCGGGCCGCGCGATCGCGCGATTATACTGCGGGCCCTTCACGAGGTGGCGATGGACGCGCAGCAGAACAAGGCCGTGGTGCAGGGCTTCCTGGCCGCGCTCGCGCGCGGCGACCGCGGCGCGGCGCGCGTCGCCTTCCGCGAGGACGCGACCTGGCGCTATCCCGCCTCGCTCGGCGGACCGGGGGTGCACCGCGGCCGCGACGCGATCTTCGACGTCTACTTCGGCGTCGACGAGAAGCTCTTCGACACGGGCACGCGTCGCTACGACTTCGAGATCACGAGCGCGGTCGCCGAGGGCGACCGCGTGGCGGTGGAGATGCGCCACCGCGGCCGCACGCGCGACGGCCGCCCCTACGAGACCGACTACCACGTGCTCTACCGCCTCGAGGACGGGCGCATCGCCGAGGTGCACGAGTACTTCGATTCGCTCTACGTGCGCAGGCTCTACCGCGACGAGGAGCTCGGTGTCGGTCGCTCCTAGGCGGGCCGCACGCGCCGCCGCGCTGCTCCTCGTCTGCTGCGCGTGCAGCGGCGGCGACGCGCCCGACGGCGCCATCGAGGGCGCGGCGCGCCAGGCCGAGAGCGCGGCGTCCGGCGACCAGATCCTCTTCGGCGATCTCCACGTCCACACGACCTGGTCGATCGACGCCTTCCTCTACGGGCTGCCGCTCTTCGGCGGCGAGGGCGCGCACCCGCCCGCCGACGCCTGCGACTTCGCGCGCCACTGCGCGGGCCTCGACTTCTACTCGCTGAACGACCACGCCGAAGGCCTCACGCCCGAGCGCTGGCGCCGCTCCATCGAGAGCGTGCGCGCGTGCAACGAGAAGGCGGGCGACCCGTCCGATCCGGATCTCGTCGCGTTCGTCGGCTGGGAGTGGTCGCAGATGGGCGAGACGCCCGAGACGCACTTCGGCCACAAGAACGTGATCGTGCGCGGGCTCGCGGACGACGAGGTGCCGGCGCGCCCGATCTCGGCGCTCGCCGACGACGCCATGGGACGCGCGCGCTTGCTGTGGGCCGCGCGCATGGCGGAGGCGGCGCTGGCGCTGCCGCCCACGCAGGGGTACGCGGATTTCCTCTGGTGGATCCGCCGGCTCGCCGCCGTGCCCTTCTGCCCGCAGGGCGTCGACACGCGCGACCTGCCGGACGACTGCCACGAGCAGGCGCCGACGCCGGAGCGCCTCTTCGAGAAGCTGCGCCAGTGGGGCGGCGACGCGCTGGTGATCCCGCACGGTCTCGCCTGGGGGGTCCACGCGCCGCCGAGCGCGACGCTCGCCGTGCAGCTCGCGCAGGCGCGCCGCGCGCCCGAGCTGCAGCGGCTCGTCGAGGTGTACTCCGGCCACGGCAACTCGGAGGTCTACGAGCGGGCCATCGCAACGGCGCAGATGCAGGAGCTCGCGGGCGTGTGCCCCGCGCCGACGCCGGACTTCCTGCCCTGCTGCTGGCAGGCGGGCGAGATCCTGCGCAAGCGCTGCGGCGGCCTGCCGGCCGCGGAGTGCGAGAGCCGCGTCGCCGAAGTGCGTCGGCTGGCGCTCGAGGCGGGCAAGCAGCCGCACTGGGTGCTGCCGGACGCCGGCGCCGAGGAATGGCTCGACTGCGACCAGCCGCGCGACGGCGCCTTCAAGCCGGTGCTCGCGCCGCGTCCCGACATGAGCGCGCAGGCGGCGCTCGCGCTCGGCGATCCCGCAGCGCCCGACGCCGACGGCCGTCCGAGCCGCTTCCACTGGGGCTTCGTGGCGTCGAGCGACACGCACAGCGCGCGCGCCGGCAGCGGCTACAAGCAGGTGGGCCGCAAGGGCATGAGCGACGCGCGCGGTCTCGCCGCCGACGGCATCGGCGCGCGCATCCAGCCCTACGTCGCAGGCTCGCAGGACGATCCCGCGCGCGGCGTGCCGTCGCCGCCGGCGCCGGCCGGCTTTCGCAACCTGCTCGACGTCGAGCGCGGCGCCTCCTTCCTCTACCCGGGCGGGCTCGCGGCGGTGCACGCGCACGGGCGCGGCCGCGACGCGATCTGGGAGGCTCTCGTGCGGCGCGAGGTCTACGGCACGAGCGGCCCGCGCATCCTCCTCTGGTTCGATCTCGTGAACGCGCCGCGGGGGCAGCGCGCGCCCATGGGCAGCGAGGTCGCGCTCGCGCAGGTGCCGCGCTTCGAGGTGCGCGCCGTCGGCAGCCGCGTGGAGCTGCCGGGGTGCTCGGAGGAGAGCCGCGCGGCGCTCTCGCCCGAGCGGCTGGCGCGCATCTGCATGAACGAGTGCCACAACCCGGGCGACACGCGCCACGCGATCGCGGCGATCGAGGTGGTGCGCGTGCATCCGCAATCCGGGCCCGGCGAGCCGCTCGCGGCGCTGATCGAGGATCCGTGGCTCCGCATCGAGTGCAAGCCGGATCCGAACGGATGCGCCGCGACGTTCGAGGATCCCGACTTCGCGATCTCCGGCCGCGACGCCGTCTACTACGTGCGCGCGCTGCAGGAGGCGACGCCGGCCGTCAACGGCGCGAACCTGCGCACACGCTACGACGAGGACGGCAACGCGATCGCGGTGGAGCCCTGCTACGGCGACGCGCGCACGCCCGACGGCGACGACTGCCTCGCGCCCGTGCAGGAGCGCGCCTGGTCGTCGCCGATCTTCGTGAATCAGGCCGGCTGACGCGGAGGCCGCCGCCGTTCGAGCAGGCGAACGGTCTCGCGCGTCGCGCCGGGGCCCGGCACGGTGCGCAGATCGCGGCGCGTGACCGGATGGCCGTCGGCGTCGGTCACGGTGAGCTTCGGGATGCGCCGCCCGCTCGCGCGGTCCTTCACGATGACGGGCTCGTGGCCGCGCCCGAAGACCCACTCGTCGGACCAGTCGCGCAGCGCGGTGAGCACGGGCAGCAGCGCCTCGCCCTTCTCGGTGAGGCGGTACTCGAAGCGCTGCCCCTCGCTGCCGACGTCGACTCGCTCGAAGACGCCGTGGTCGACGAGGTGCTGGAGGCGGCTCGACAGGATGTTCCGCGCGACGCCGAGGTTCGCCTCGAAATCTCCGAACCGGCGCGCGCCGAAGAAGGCGTCGCGCACGATCAGCAGGGTCCACCAATCGCCGATGGCCTCCAGCGCCTGGGCGATCCCGCAATTCATGCCGTCGAAGCGCTTGCGTCCCATGTCGAGGGAGAGCCTCGCGCAAATGGTTGCATCATGCAACCAAATCGCCTACCCCTCCCGCATGGCCGAGCGGGTCTGCGTCGTCACGGGAGTCGGACCGGGCACCGGCGCGTCGCTCGTGCGGCGCTTCGCGCACGACGGCTACCGGGTGGCGATGCTCGCGCGCGACCGCGTGCGCCTCGAGAAGCTCGCCGCCGAGATCCCCGGCACGCACCCCTTCCCCACCGACGTCGGCGATCTCGATGCCCTGCGCGCGACGCTCGCGCGCGTGCGCGCGCAGCTCGGCGCGCCGTCGGTGCTGCTCTACAACGCGGTGGCGGGCGGCTTCGGCACGTTCGAGAGCGTGAAGCCCGAGGCGCTCGAGCAGCGCTTCCGCGTGAACGTGAGCGCGCTGCTCGTCGCCGCGCAGGAGCTCTCGCCCGCGATGGTCGAGGCGGGGCGCGGCGCCATGGTCGTCACGGGCAACACCTCTGCGTGGCGCGGCAAGGCGGCCTTCGCCGGCTTCGCGCCCACCAAGGCGGCGCAGCGCGTGCTCTGCGAATCGCTCGCGCGCGCGCTCGGGCCGAAGGGCGTGCACGTCGCCTACGTCGTCATCGACGCGGTGATCGACGCCCCCTGGACCCGCCAGGCCTTCCCCGACCGCCCCGACTCCTTCTTCATCCGGCCCGAGGGCATCGCCGACGCCGTGCACCACGTGGCGCACCAGGAGCGCTCGGCCTGGACCTTCGAGCTGGACCTGCGCCCCTATGGAGAGAACTGGTGACGACGAACTCGACGACCTCGACGAATTCGACCGACTGGAAGTCCACTGCCTGCATCTTGTGCGAGTGCAACTGCGGCATCGAGGTGCAGCTCGGCGGCGCCGACGGCCGTCAGCTCCTGCGCGTGCGCGGCGACGACGCGCATCCCATCTCGCAGGGCTACGCGTGCGAGAAGCCGTCGCGGCTCGACTACTACCAGAACGGCCCGCACCGGCTGACGAAGCCGCTGCGCCGCCGACCCGACGGCAGCTTCGAGGAGATCGACTGGGACACGGCGATCCGCGAGGTCGCCGCGAAGTTCGCGGCGGTGCGCGACGCGCACGGCGGCGAGTCGATCTTCTATTACGGCGGCGGCGGCCAGGGCAACCACCTGCCCGGCGCCTACGGGCGCTCGACGAAGAGCGTGCTCGGCGTGCGCTACCAGTCGAGCGCGCTCGCGCAGGAGAAGACGGGCGAGTTCTGGGTCTCGGGCCGCATGCTCGGCGGCTTCTCGCGCAGCGACTTCGAGCACTGCGAGGTCGCGATCTTCCTCGGCAAGAACCCGTGGTTCTCGCACAGCATTCCGCGCGCGCGCGTGACCCTGCGCGAGATCGCGAACGACCCGCAGCGCACGCTCGTCGTCATCGACCCGCGCCGCACCGAGACGGCGGAGATCGCCGACGTCCACCTCCAGGTGCGCCCGGGCGCCGACGCCTTCCTGCTCGCCGCGCTATGCGGCGTGCTCGTGCAGGAGGACCTCTGCGCGCGCGACTGGATCGCCGCGCACGCCGACGGCCTCGCCGACGTGCTGCCGCACTTCGAGGCCCTCGACGTCGCGGCGTACTGCGAGAAGTGCGGCGTGCCCGAGGAGCTGGTGCGGAGCACCGCGCGGCGCATCGGCCGCGCGTCGAGCGTCGCGCTCTTCGAGGACCTCGGGGTGCAGATGAACCTGCACTCGACCCTCGTCTCCTACCTCCACTATCTGCTGGTGCTGCTGACCGGGAACTTCGGCAAGAAGGGCGCCGCCTACCGGCCGACGTCGCTCGTGCCGCTGGTGGCCGGGCTCGAGCGCCTCGACGCCGACGCGCGCCGCACGCCGGTGACGGGCGCGCGCATCATCGGCGGGCTGATCCCCTGCAACTCGATTCCCGAGGAGATCCTCACCGATCATCCGAAGCGCTTCCGCGCCATGCTGGTCGAGAGCGGAAACCCGGCGCACTCGCTCGCGGACAGCGCGCGCATGCGCGAGGCGATCGCCGCGCTCGACCTCGTCGTGGTGATCGACGTGGCCTTCACGGAGACGGCACGGGTCGCGCACTACGTGCTGCCCGTCGCCAGCCAGTTCGAGAAGGCCGAGGCGACCTTCTTCAACTTCGAGTTCCCGCAGAACTACTTCCACGTCCGCCGCGCGCTGATGGATCCGCTGCCGGGCCTCTTCTCGGAGGCGGAGCTGCACGCGCGGCTCGTCGAGGCGCTCGGCGCGCTGCCGCAGGACGCCGTCGCGGCGCTGCGCGGCGCCTGGAGCGAGGGCCGCAAGGCCTTCCGTGCGAAGTTCTTCGAGCTCGTCGGAGCGAGGCCGAGCCTGCTCGGCGTCGCTCCGGTTCTCCTCTTCCGCGCCATCGGCGATCTGCTGCCGAAGGGGCTCGCGGAGGCCGCGACCGTGTGGGCGCTCTGCCAGATCGCCGCACAGCGCCAGCGCGAGTCGATGGCGCGCGCGGGCTTCGGCGGCGAGCCCGGCGACGCGGGCGACGCCCTCTTCGACGCCCTCATCGGCAGCAAGAGCGCCGTCGTCTTCTCCATCGACGACTGGGAGGAGAGCTTCGCGCGCGTGCAGACGCCGAACGGGCGCATCCAGCTCGCGATCCCCGAGCTCTTCGACGAGCTCGACTCGCTCGCCGACGAGCGCGCGCCGGGCGCGACGCCGGAGTTCCCGTTCGTGCTCTCGGCCGGCGAGCGCCGCTCCTTCACCGCCAACACGATCATCCGCAATCCCGCGTGGCGGCGGAAGGACAAGAGCGGGGCGCTGCGCATGAACCCCGACGACGCGAAGCGCATCGGCGTCGGCGAGGGCGGGCGCGTCCGGCTCTCGACCCGCCGCGGCAGCGCCGAGGTGGACGTCGAGATCTCGGACCGCATGCAGCCCGGCCACGTGTCGCTGCCGAACGGCCTCGGCCTCGACTTCCCCGACCTCGGCAGGACGGGCGTCGCGCCGAACGATCTCACGCGCGTCGAGGACCGCGACTGGCTGGCCGGCACGCCCTGGCACAAGCACACGCCCGCGCGGATCGAAGCGCTGTGAGCGCCGCTCCCGGAGGCGCTTCGGGCGCACGGCCCGTCGCGCTCGTCGTCGGCGCGGGCGATTTCATCGGCTCGGCGATCGCGCGTCGCTTCGCCGCCGGCGGCTACACGACGGCGGTCGGACGGCGCCGCGCCGAGAAGCTCGAGCCGCTCGTCGCCGAGATCGAGGCCGCCGGCGGGCGCGCGCGCGCCTTCGCGCTCGACGCGCGCGAGGAGGAGAAGGTCCAGAAGGTCTTCGAGTCGATCGAGCGCGAGCTCGGCCCGCTCGAGGTGATGATCTTCAACGTCGGCGCGAACGTGAGCTTCCCGATCCTCGAGACGACGAGCCGCGTCTTCCGCAAGGTCTGGGAGATGGCCTGCTTCGGCGGCTTCCTGTGCGGGCGCGAGGCGGCGAAGCACATGCTGCCGCGCCAGCGCGGCTCGATCTTCTTCACGGGCGCGACCGCCAGCGTGCGCGGCGGCAAGGGCTTCGGCGCGTTCGCCTCGGCCAAGAGCGGGCTGCGCGCGCTGGCGCAGAGCATGGCGCGCGAGCTCGGGCCGCAGAATCTGCACGTCGCGCATCTCGTGATCGATGCAGGGGTCGACACCGCGTGGGTGCGCGAGCGCATCCGCGAGGCGGGCCGCGACCCGGAGGCGCTGCCGGAGGGCACGTTGATGAATCCGGCGTCCGTCGCCGAGGCGTACTGGATGCTCCACCAGCAGCCGCGCGACGCCTGGACCTTCGAGCTCGATCTGCGGCCGCACCGCGAGAGCTGGTAGGCGATCTCCTAGCCGCGCACCTTCGCGGCCTTCGCGTTCGCATGCAGGCTCGCCTCGGCGGAGGGCCGCGCGCTCACGCGCTGGAACCAGGCGTTCAGGTTCTTCAGCGACGGATCCAGCGGCTGCCCGACGCCCGCGAAGAAGTCGAGCGCGCTGTAGAGCACGATGTCCGCCAGGGTGAAGCGCGAGCCCGCGAGCCACGTGCGTCCCTCGAGGCACTGCTCGAAGAGCTTCAGGTTGTCCTGCGCGAGCGCCTTCAGGTCGTCGGCCGCGTGCGGGATCGTGCGCATGCGGTCCTTGAACATCGGCAGCGCCTCCTTGTAGCGGAAGCCGTTGCCCATGTGCTGGATCACGTTCAGCACCGCGCGGCGCGCCCACATGCGCGTCTCGGCGCGCTCCTCGGCCGTCGTACCGACGAGCGGCGGCTGCGGGTGCTTCTCCTCGAGGTACTCGCAGATCACGACGGTCTCGCCGATCACGCGGCCGTCGTCGAGCTCGAGCGCGGGCAGCTGGCCGAAGGGATTCCTCTCGAGATACGCCTCGCCGCGGTTCTCCGCCGCCATGATGTCCACGGGGACGCGCGGCAGGTCGATGCCCTTCTCGGCCATGAACATGCGGACGAGCCGCGGGTTGGGTCCCATCGAGTCGTAGAGCTTCATCTTCTCCTCAACGCTCGAACACGTACTCGCTCATCGGGTGCGCCTCGACGCGGTCCATGGCGAGAAAGGCCGCGCAGCTCTGGATCATGCGCTCGAGATGCTTGCGGTAGCGCTCCTTGGAGCCGTCGGCCGCGTACCACACGAGCGGATCCGTCAGCGCCTCGATCGGGAAGTGCTCCTCGACGATCGCGGCCCAGCTGGGCGCGCCTGGTGTCAGCGCGCGCACGATCTCGTTGCGCACGTAGCCGAAGGTGCTCTGCGTCTCCAGCGCGACGACGCGGTGCTCCTTGTGCCAGCGCTCGATGAACTCGTCGTACGCGAGGCCGGCCTTCGGCTCGATGCAGGTGACGAGATTGAAGCCCGGCGTGCGCTCGCCGAGGGGCGCCACGTGCTTCGTGTTCGGGATCGGCTCCGACTCGACGACGAGGAAGGAGTTCAGCTTCGCCGCGCGACGCGCGAGCCGCGACTCGATCTCCACGCGCGCGTCGGCCTCGTCCACCCAGTAGCCGACGAACGCCGCCTTGGGCGGGTCCATACGCCCCACGCGCACCTTCGCGCCGGCGGCGACGTGGCCGTCCACGACGGACATCCGCAGCTTGCGCGCGCCCGCGCGTGCGAGCGCAGGCGCCTCCGCGAGCAACGCATCGCGGAAGGCGTCGTCGGAGACGCCCTCCTGCTTCCAGAGCACCGAGCAGATCTTCTCCATGGCCACCTCGGAAAGGTGGCAGGCTATGCAACTTGTTTCGGAAGCGCACACGGTCCGCTCCGACGCTGCGTCCGGTGCACTGCGGCTGCATTCGTACTGCTGGACATGCTCACCTTCGGTGAGGAGCGTCACCGCACGCGCGGATCCCCTCGAACTAACGTGCCGCGCGTTCGGACCCGGATGCGGACGGGACCGGGGCCTTGTCGGGAGGAATCCCGGCGGAGACCCATAAGATGTCCCAGAGGAGAGCAATTGGGGGATTGGTTCGCATCGCGCCCTTGTGTCTCGGTCTGCTGACGCTTCCAGCCTACGGCGACGAGACCGACTCGATCGGCGACATCCACGAGCCTGCGGCGGAGCACGTCGACCAGCACGAGCTCGTGACCCTGGTGAAGGCCGGCCAGAATGCGGCGGCCTTCGAGGAGGCCTTCGAGGGCGGCGACGAGCTGTTCGAGACGGTCTTCAACGCGCTCGACGGCGTCGGCGCGAACGTCGGGCCCGGGCAGCGCTTCACGCGCGTGCCGCGCGCGGACCTGCGCGGCTTCGGCGAGTGGGCGAATCACGTGCCGAAGCGCGAGACCGGTCCCAACGCCGCGGCGTGCAACTCCTGCCACAACCTGCCGGCCGACGACGGCGCCGGAGCGACGTCGTCGAACGTGCACCGCGATCCGCAGCACTCCGCCGACATGTCGCGCTTCATCCAGCGCAACACGCCGCACGTCTTCGCGCCCGGCGCGGTGCAGCGGCTCGCCGAGGAGATCACGACGGCGCTCCAGGATGTCCGCGAGAACGCGCGCCGGGATGCCTGCTTCACCCGGCGCACGATCACACGGCAGCTCCTGGCCAAGGGCGTCTCGTACGGCTCGATCATCGCGGTCCCGCGCAGCGGCAACCCGTGCGCGAGCCTCGACACGTCGCGGGTCGTCGGTGTGGACCCCGATCTCGTCGTGCGGCCCTTCCAGTGGAAGGGCAGCGTGGCCTTCCTCCGCAACTTCAACCGCGATGCCTCGCACAACGAGCTGGGCATGCAAGCGGTGGAGCTCGTGGGAGAGGGCCTCGACGGCGATGGCGACCAGGTCGCGGACGAGATGACGATCGGCGATCAGACGGCGCTTGCCGTCTATCTGGCGTCGCAGCCGCGGCCGACGACGCGCGGCGAGCTCGCGAGGCTCCGGCTCATCCCGGCGCTGACGCCCGAGGAGGCCACGGCGATCCGCAACGGCGCGTCGCTGTTCAACGTGGTCGGCTGTGCCGATTGCCACCAGGCGCGCATGCGGCTCGACGATCCGATCTTTCGCGAGCCGAGCCGACACCCGGCGTATCGGGACGCGCTCTTCCCGAGCGGCGCGAATCCGGTGGCGCTCGAGGTCGACCCCGCGTTCCCGGTGCGCTTCGACCTGACGCGCGACCAGCCCGACAACAAGATCCTCGACTCGGCGGGCCGCGTGATCTTCCGGCTCGGCTCGATCGCGCGCGACTCGCGCGGCGTCGCGCAGGTCGAGCTCTACGGCGACCTGAAGCGACACGACATCGGCGCGGAGATGGCCGAGCCGATCGACGAGAAGGGAACGGGGCCCTCGGTCTTCCTGACCGAGAACCTGTGGGGCGTCGGCTCGACAGGACCGTGGATGCACGACGGCCGCGCCACCACGCTCGGCGGGGCGATCGCGCTGCACGGCGGCGAGGCCGCGAGCTCGCGAGGTCGCTTCCAGGCGCTGTCGACGGCGCAGCAGAAGGAAGTGATCGCCTTCCTCGACAACCTGGTGCTGTTCAAGCTGCCGGAGGAGTAGCGCGCGTCTGCCGGGAGGCGGCGCTCAGTCGGAACGACGGCTGAGCGCCGCCATTCCCCACAGCACCGCGGAGAGACACACGACACCGAGGAGCGGCAGGACGTGCTCCGGGTCGCCGAGCCAGTGGAGCAGCGAGGTCCCGCTCGGGTCGAGGCCGTGTCCGGGATGGGCGGACGCCGCGAGCGGAACGGCGAGCAGCGAGCCGAGAGTCAGCGCGACGCGAGAAGTCATGGGTCTCCTCCGAGTCGCAGCATAGCCACTCAACGCGCGGGCGTGAACGTCGCCGGAAGCTTGACCCAGCCCTGCACGAACTCCGTGCGCGTGCGCTCGGCTCGCGCGAGGTCGATCTCGTACTCGGGAATGCGGCGCATCACCTCGTCGAGCGTGAGGCGCGCCTCCATCAGCGCGATGTGCTTGCCGAGGCACATGTGGACGCCATGGCCGAAAGCCAGCATGCGCGGCGGACGCCGCTTCATGTCGTAGACGTCGGGGTTCTGGAACTCGCGCTCGTCGCGGTTGGCCGAGGCCCACATCAGCATGACGCGCTGGCCGGGGCGGAACGTGTTCCCGTGGAAGTCGATCTCCTTGGTGACGGTGCGACCGAGGTGCTGCGTCGGCGTGTCGATGCGCAGACCCTCGAGGAAGGCGTCCTGGACCAGACTGCGGTCGCGCGCGAGCTCGCGGCGCTGATCGGGATTCTTCCACAGGCGGTAGAACGTGGCGGCGAGCGCCTTCGGCAAAGTGTCGGTGCCGCCGATCAGCACCACCGAGAGCAACGACGCGATGCGGAAGTCGTCCATCTTGTCGCCGCCCACGTCCGTCGTCAGCAAGGTGCGCAGCACGCCCTCGGCCTTCTCCGGGTTCTTCCGCGCCTCCTTCACGTGCTCGAGGATGGCGAAGAACATCTCGCGCATCGCCTTCTGACCGACTTCGGTGGCACCGCGGTGGCCGTCGCGGCGGTGGAAGATGCCGTTCACCCACCCGGACGCGGTGTCGGCGATCGAGAGCGGCAGCCCGCCCGTGGCGAGCGCGGCGCGCACCGAGACGCGCGCGGCGAGATCCTGCACGAGGTCGCACTCGCCGCGCTCGATGAAATCGTCGACGAGGCCCTTCACGATCGCGGCCATCTTCGCCTCGAGCTTCGCGACGGTGCCCGGCTTGAAGTGCTCGCTGACCTGCGCGCGGTACTTCGAGTGCTGCGGCGGGTCCATGCTCGCGAAGGAGAGGTTGAGCGGCGTGTCCTTGGTGAGCAGATGGTTCGGCGTCGTTCCCTGGAGCGCGGAGAAGTGCTGGAAGTCGGGCCCCACCTTCCAGATGTCCTCGAAGCGCGACAGGAACCAGGCCTCGTACTCCTCGACGTAGTACGCCGGCTGCTCGGCGCGCATGCGCCGGTAGATCGGATAGGGGTCGACGAAGATCTCTTCCGCGTAGGGGTGGTACTCGAGCATCGACTCCTCCAACGCCGGCGCGACGCTAGGCGCGCGCGGCTTCGCGCCCCGCGATGCGCCCGAAGATCATGGCCTCGCCGATCGAGGTGCCGCTGCTGTAGCCGGGCGACGAGATCGACGCCGCGGTGCGACCCGCGGCCCAGAGGCCCGCGACGGGCGCGCCGTCGGGGGTCAGCACCTGCGCGCTCGCGTTCGTCGCGAGCCCGCCGAGCGTGAAGACGGCGTAGATCGCCTTGTCCCAGGCGAGGTCGATCGCGCCGAAGGGCGGCTTCACGAGCGGCTTCAGGTAGTCGGCCGACTTGTGGAAGAGCGGATCCTCGCCGCGCGCGGCGTGCCGGTTGTAGAGCTCTACCGTCGCCTGGAGGGCGCCCTCGGCGAAGCCGATCTCGCGCTCGAGCTCCGCGATGCTCTCGCCCGCGACGATCTCGCCGCCCGCGAAGACGGGACGCGCGAAGGTCTCGTCGTCGAGCACGAGCCACACGCGGCCGTTCTGGTGGAGCAGCGCGATCTCGCCGGCGCGCCCCTGGTAGACGTCCTCCGGCATGAAGCGCTGTGCCGCGGCGTTGACGAAGATGCCCTTCATCAGCGACTTCGGCGGGTAGAACGGCAGGGTCACCGAGCCCATGTTCATGCGCACGGCGACGCCGCCCGCGCCCTGCCCCATCAGGATCCCGCGGCCGTCGTCGCCCTCGCTGGCGGCACGGAAGCGCGCGCGCCGCAGCTCCGGCGCGTGACGACGAACCATCTCCTTGTTGTTGATGAAGCCGCCCGCGCAGAGGACGACGCCGCGCCGCGCGCGGAACCAGAGCGTGCGGCCCTCGCACGTCGCGACGACGCCGACGACGCGGCCGCTCGCATCGACGACGAGCCGCTCGCACAACACGCCCGTGCGGATCAGGGCGCCCGCGCGCCGCGCGGCCGCCTCGAGACGCTGCATCAGGAACGCGCCCGTCGAGCCCTCCTTCTGCGCCATGTGCGCACGCGGCGCCGGCTTCGCCAGATCGCGGAACGGATGCACCAGCTCGTTGCCCGAGTAGGTCAGGCCCTGCTCGCCCGGCGCCATCATGCGCTCGGGATAGAACTCGGCCTTGAAGGGGACGCCCTGCGCCACCAGCCAGTCGAAGTGGCCCGGGCTCTCCCGGCAGTACACGTGGATGCGCTCCGCGTCGGGCTCGGGTCCGCACGACGCGAGCAGGTACTTCTCCATCTCCTCGGCGGAGTCCTCGAAGCCGCACGCGCGCTGGAGTGCTGTGCCGCCGCCGAGGTAGATCATCCCGTCGGACACGGCCGTCGTTCCGCCCGTGCCGCCGGCGCGCTCGAGGCAGAGAACGCGCGCTCCCGCGCCCGCGGCCTCGATCGCCGCGCACGCTCCCGCGGCGCCGACGCCCACCACCAGGACGTCGGCTTCGGCGTCCCAGCCCGGCGCTTCCGACTCGAGCACGGCGCGCGAAGAGCGCTGCTCCGGCGCGGACCTGCGATCGTTTTGTGAACGATTGTCAACCATCAATTTGCTAGCGTGCACGGCTCCGACCCGAGCGTCAAGAGGTCCAGAGTGAGTCGCGCGCCGAAGACCGCGGACCGCATCCTCGCCGCCGCCGAGCAGCTCTTCGCCGAGCGCGGCTTCGAGGCCACCTCGCTCGGCGAGATCGCCGACCAGGTCGGCATCCGGCCGCAGGCCATCTACAACCACTTCGACAGCAAGTGGCAGCTCTACGAGGCGGTGCTCGAGCGCCTGCTCGATCCCTTCCTGCGCTTCCTCGACGACGCGCTCGCGACGCCGCCGTCCGCCGCGCGCGGCGCCGAGAGCCTCGCCGCCGAGATCTCCTTCCACGCCGCGAACCCGAACCTGGCGCGGCTCGTCCAGCACGCCGCGCTGGCGGGCGGCCCGCAGCTGAAGCTCCTGATCGAGCGCTGGTACCGGCCCTTCTTCCAGCGCGCGCTACTGCTCGCGCCGGAGAGCAACGCGATCGTGAGGGCCGACCCGGCGCTGCTGCCCTGGCTGGTGACGGGCATGCACGGGCTCGTGCTCGGCTATGCGACCCTGGCGCCGCTGCACGCCGAGCTGCTCGGCATCGACCCGTTCTCCGAGCAGGCGATCGCGCGGCAGTCGCAGTTCCTGCGCGAGCTGCTGCGCGTGCTCGACGGCGCCTAGGCTCCCGGTCTAGGGCTTCCGATTCGGGCCCGGATTGTCGTCGGGGTCCCGCGTGGTGGGACTCTGGTCGGACGACTCGCGGCCGTTCGGATCGCCGCGGTCGACGGCCCGCGAGCCGGCCAGATCGGCGCAGGCGTCGTCGCAGTCGGCCGGGTCGTCGCCCATCGACTGCACGACCTCGCCGTTCTCGCACTGGCAGTCGAGCGCGGCCCGCGCGCTGCCGGGCAGCGCCGCCGCGAGAAGCAGGATCGAGAGCGCGATCAGCGTTCGTCGGGTGTGCATGGCGTGCTCTCCCATCGAGGCCCGCTCGGGCCAGCCCTGTGTATCGGCACGCTGCGACGCGGACCTGAGCGGGCGGCCTGCCGGTGCGTGATGTGTCCGCTACTTAGCGCTGCGTGATGCGCCAGCCCTGCTCCTTGCGCGGCGCCATCTCTTCGAAGGTCCGCTCGTAGCCGGTGTGCTTGATCTTCCAGGCGCCGCCCACCTTCACGTACTCGTCGCGGTAGAAGGCCGCGCCGTGGATGGTGATCCCGTGCTGCTCGTCGATGACGTAGTCCTCGAGCGCCCAGATGCCCGTCGCAGTGGTCGCGCTCGTCAGCTCGATCTCCGGCTGGTGCACGCGGTGGCTCGAGAGGAACGTCGCCCGCGACATCGACTCGGTCAGGAACTTCATGATCGCGTCACGCCCATCGAAGGCGTACTTCCCGCCGCTGTAGGAGCTCGTCGCGTCCGGCGTGAAGCAGCTCTCCATCACGTCCCACAGCTTCTGGTCGATGGCGCGGATGTAGCGGTACTTGAGCTGCTTGATCGCCTCGACCTCTTCCATCGTCTTCAGAAAGTCCATGCGCTCGTCCTCCTGTGCGGCTTCCATTCTATGTGCGGTCACTATGTCCCAGCGACCGCTCCGGCGCGACGCGATCGCGCACGGCCTGCTTGAGCTCCTTCGACTCGGGGAAGCGCCCCGCGCTCGCGCGCGAGAAGATCAGCTCGCCGTCGAGGCGCACGTCGAGCACGCCGCCGCTGCCGGGCACGAGCGCCACCTCGCCGAGCTCCGCCTCGAACGTCGTCAGCAGCTCCTGCGCGAGCCAGGCCGCGCGCAGCAGCCAGCGGCACTGCGTGCAGTACTCGATCTCGACGCGCGCGCCGCGAGGGCGGAGGCCCGGCGAAGTCATGCGGCGTGCTTGGCGACGAACTCCCCGATGCGCGCGATCGCCGCGACCGACTCCGGCACGTCGGGTCCGAAGAAGTGCCACACGTGGACGAGGCCGTCGCCGCGCTCGAGCGTCACGTCGACGCCCGCGTGCTTCGCCTTCGCGGCCACGCGCGTGGAATCGTCGAGCAGCACCTCGCGCGTGCCGACCTGGATCAGCAGGGGCGGCAGTCCGCGGTAGTCGCCGTGCAGCGGCGCGGCGAGCGGGTTCCGCAGGTCGCCGTCGCCGACGTACATCCTGCCCATCTGGCGCAGCCCTTCGGTCGTCACCATCGGATCGCCGACACGCGGATCGGTCGCCGACGCGCCGGTTCCCTCGAGATCGGTCCAGGGCGAGAGGCAGACGCCCGCGGCGGGCAGCGGCACGCGCAGGTCGCGGAGCGCGAGGAGCAGCGCGAGGGTCAGTCCGCCGCCGGCGGAGTCGCCCGCGACGGCGAGGCGCGCGGGCTCCTGACCCTGCGCGAGCAGCCAGCGATACGCGGCGACGGCGTCGTCGACCGCCGCCGGGAACGGGTGCTCGGGCGCGAGCCTGTACCCGAGCGAGAGACAGCGCGCGCGCGTGACGGCCGCGATGCGCGCCACCAGCCCGCGATGCGTGTCGAGCGAGCCGATCGCATAGCCACCGCCGTGGAGATACAGGAGGATTCGACCGGCCTGCGCGCCTGGCATCTCGATCCACTCGGCGGGCACGCCGCCGGCGTCGACGCGCGTGACGCGCAGGCCCGCGGGCGGCGGCATCGCCGCGGCCATCTGCTCGAAGACGGCGCGGCTCTCCTCGATGCTCGGCGCCGTACCGGGACGCGGCTGCGCGAGCAGAGTCTGGACGATCGCTTCGTGCTGCGGGCTCGGCATGGCGTCCTCCGTCGGATCGCCACTCTACACCCGCGCCGCCGCGCAGCTCAACGCTTCGGCGCTGCGCCCTTCGCCGCGACCTTCGCCCAGGTGTCCCGCAACGTGACGGCGCGATTCCAGACGGGCGCGCCGGGCCGCGAGTCCGGATCGACGCAGAAGTAGCCGAGCCGCTCGAACTGCACGACCTGCCCCTCGGCCGCCTTCGCGAGCGACGGCTCGAGCTTGCAGCCGCGCAGCACCTTCAAGGAGTCGGGGTTGAGCGTCCGCGTGAAGTCGCCGTCACCGGCCTCGCCGAGCGGATCCTCGACGGTGAAGAGCACGTCGTAGAGGCGCACCTCCGCCTCGGCCGCGTGGCGAGCAGACACCCAGTGGAGCGTGCCGCGCACCTTGCGTCCGTCGGGCGCGTCGCCGGATCGTAGGTGCAGCGCACGAGGGTCACGTTGCCCGCGGCGTCGCGCTCGAAGCCCGTGCAGGTGACGAGGTAGGCGTAGCGGAGCCGCACCTCCTTGCCGGGCGAGAGGCGGTGGAACCCCTTCGGCGGCAGGGCGGCGAAGTCTTCGCGCTCGATCCACAGCTCGCGCGCGAAGGGCACCTTGCGCGTGCCCGCCGACTCGTCCTCGGGATTGTTGACGGCGTCGAGCTCCTCGCTCGCGCCGTCGGGATAGTTCTCGATCACGACCTTCAGCGGGTCGATCACCGCCATCGCGCGCGGCGCCGTGCGGTTGTGCTCCTCGCGGATCGCGTGCTCGAGACGCGCGAGCTGGATGATGTTGTCGCGCTTCGCGACGCCGATCTCCCGCCAGAAGCGCACGATCGCGCCCGGCGGGTAGCCGCGCCGGCGCATGCCGGAGAGCGTCGGCATGCGCGGATCGTCCCAGCCGCGGACGTGGCCGCCCTCGACGAGCTCGCGCAGCACGCGCTTGCTCATCACCGTGTGCGAGAGGTTCCCGCGCGCGAACTCGATCTGCTGCGGATGGCAGTCCACCTCGAGCGCGTCGAGGATCCAGTCGTAGAGTGCGCGGTGGTCGAGGAACTCGAGCGTGCAGAGCGAGTGCGTGATCGACTCGATCGAGTCCGACAGGCAGTGCGCGAAGTCGTACATCGGGTACACGCACCAGGCCGTGCCCGTGCGGTGGTGCGGCACCTTGTGGACGCGGTAGAGGATCGGGTCGCGCATCACCAGGTTCGGCGACGCCATGTCGATCTTCGCGCGCAAGGTGCGCACGCCGTTCTCGAACTCGCCCGCCTTCATGCGCTCGAAGAGATCGAGGTTCTCGGCGACCGTGCGGTCCCGGTACGGGCTGTTGCGCCCGGGCTCGGTGAGCGTGCCGCGATAGGCCGCGATCTCCTCGGACGAGAGGTCGCACACGAAGGCCTTGCCGCGCCGGATCAGCGAGACAGCGAAGGCGTAGAGCTGGTCGAAGTAGTCGGAGGCGAAGTACTCGTGCTCACCCCACTCGAAGCCGAGCCAGCGCACGTCCGCCTTGATCGAGTCGACGAACTCGACCTCTTCGGCAGTTGGATTGGTGTCGTCGAAGCGGAGGTGGCAGGTGCCGTCGTGCTCGGCCGCGACGCCGAAATCGAGGCAGATCGCCTTGGCGTGGCCGATGTGCAGGTAGCCGTTCGGCTCGGGAGGAAAGCGCGTGACGACGCGGCCGCCGTTCTTCCCGGCTTCCACGTCGCGTGCGACGATGGCGCGGATGAAATCGGTTCCGCCGTTGTCTTCGCCGGCCACACGACCCCCGAAGGCGAGGCAATGTAGGGCACGGCCCCGCGCCGGTCAGCGCCGCTAGTGGGCGCCGCGCGCCGCGTCGACGCTCCAGCGGCCCCCGCCGTGCGCCGCGATGAAGAGGAAGACGAAGCAGTAGAGCGCGGCGAGCTCGCCGCCGTTCATGACGGGGAGGAGCGCATTGGTGCCGTGCCCCATCCAGTACGCCGCCGCCATCTGGCCGCTGCAGAGGAACCCGGCCCAGCGCGTCATCAAGCCGATCATCACGAGCGCGCCGCCGAACAGCTCGATCGGGCCGGCGATGTAGATCACGAAGGCCGGAATCTCGATGCCCTCGGGCAGCGGCGGGAAGCCGAGCAGCTTCTGCGTGCCATGCCACAGGAAGAGGAATCCCGTGACGATGCGCATCAGCGCATAGCAGTGGCTCTCGAAGGGCTTCATGAACGCGGCCATCGGATCCTCCCTCTGTGTGCGCGCGGCCTAGCGGCGCGCTCGGAACCAGGCACCCGACGCGCCGCGCACGACGTGGCCCGCGGTCGGACCGGCGAAGTGCGTCCCGATCACCAGGGTGTCGGTGTCGGCGAGCTCGGCGATCATGCGATGGCGCGTCGCGGCCGCGCGCTTCCCGTCGACGTCGGCGTCCATGCCCCAGTCGGGCTCCGCGAACTGCACGGGGTGGTGCGTCGCGTCGCCCGTGATGAAGGCCTCGGCGCCGCCGGAGGCGACGCGCACCGAGACGTGCCCCGGCGTGTGCCCGTGCGTGGGCACGAAGCGGACGCCGTCGCAAACGCGGTGGTCCACGTCGACCAGATCGGCCAGGCCTGCGTCGAGCACGGGCTTCACCGCGTCGTTCACCGTGCTGGTCGGGTCGGGCGGCGCCGTGCTCCAGTGCTCCCACTCGCTCTTCGCGAAGAGATAGCGGGCGTTCGGGAAGGTCGGGACCCAGCGCGAGCCCTCGCGCATCGTGTTCCAGCCGACGTGGTCGAAGTGCATGTGCGTGCACAGCACGACGTCGATCGACTCGCGCGGCGCGCCGGCCTGCGCCATCTCCTCGAGGAAGGCGCGCCCGCGGCCGGCGAGCGCCTCCATCCCGGGGACCTTGTGCTCGCCGAGGCAGGTGTCGACCAGGATGCGGATGCCGCCGATCTCGAGCAGCAGCGCGTGGATCGAGAGCAGGAGCTGGCCGCTCCGGTCCATGAAGTCGGGCTGGAGCCAGGCGCGGTGGCGCGCGAGTGCCTCGGGCGTGGAGCGCGGGAAGAAGCCCTGCGGATCGAGCGGCGCTTCCAGCTCCACGAAGCGCGTGACGCGCGCGGATCCGATCGACCAGCCGAGCTGACCCATGTGAGCCTCCATTCGCGGTCCCGGCCGCGGCGCCGCGCCAGAGTACACAGGTCCGCGGGCTCGTGTGCCCGATTTCGGCGCGAGCGCGGTTAGACTCCGCCGCCCATGCGCGTGCTCGTCACCGGCGCGACCGGATTCGTCGGCTCTCATGCCGCGGTCGCGCTCGGCCGCGCGCGCCGGCCCGTGCGCTACCTCGTGCGCAGCCGCGAGAAGCTCGAGCGCGTGCTCGGGTCGCGCAACGTGGACTGCAGCGACGTCGTCGAGGGCGACGTCACCGACAGGGACACGGTCGAGCGCGCGCTCGATGGCTGCGACGCGGTGCTCCACACGGCGGCGGTGGTCGCGCTCGAGGCGAGCCGCGCGGGCGAGGTGCTCGCCACCAATCTGCGCGGCGTCGAGAACGTCGTCGGGGGCGCGCACGCGCGCGGCATCGAGTCGATCGTGTACGTGTCGAGCTGCGGCGCGCTGTGGTCGCCCGGCGGCAAGGCGATCACCGCGGACTCGCCGCTCGCGGAGGCGCGCAGCGCCTATGCGCGTTCGAAAGCCGACAGCGAGCGCTACGTCCGCGCGCTCCAGGAGCGCGGCGCGCAGATCCGCTGCGTGTATCCCTGCGGCGTGATCGGCCCCGACGACCCGGGACTCTCCGAGGGCAACCACACGGTGCGCGTGTTCCTGCGCGACCTGATGGTGATCACGTCGAGCGGCTTCTCCGTCGTCGACGCGCGCGATCTCGCCGTCCTGCTCGTCGCGCTGCTCGCGCACGGCGAGCCCGCCGGCCGCTTCATCGTCGGCGGCCACTATTTGCCGTGGGCCGACGTGGTCGCGCTGATGGACGAGCTCACCGGCCGGCGCGTGCGCCGCTACCGCATCCCCGGTCCGCTGCTGCGCGCGCTCGGTCGCGTGGGCGACGCCGTGAAGCACGTCTTCCCCTTCGACTTCCCGCTGACCGGCGAGGCGATGGACTTCGCGACGATGTGGCCGCAGGCGATCACGTCCGCCGAGGTCGACCGCCTCGGCATCCGCTTCCGCGATCCGCGCGAGAGCTACGCGGACGCGATCCGCTGGATGGTCGAGGCCGGGCACCTGGAGCCGCACATGGCGGGACGGCTCGCGCCTACTCCCCGCGGATGAACGCCTCGACCTGCTGGTAGGCCTCGTCGTCGTTCACCTGCTCCGGCGGGTGCTTCATGAAATAGGAGGAGGGGCCGAGCAGCGGACCGCCCTGCCCGCGTTCGCGCGCCAGCTTCGCGCAGCGGATCGCGTCGATCGCGACACCCGCTGAGTTCGGCGAGTCCTCGACGGAGAGGCGCAGCTCGATGTGCATCGGCACGTCGCCGAAGAGGCGTCCCTCCATGCGCAGGAAGCAGACCTTGTTGTCGTTCTGCCAGGCGACGTAGTCCGACGGGCCGACGTGGATGTTCTCGTCGGCGATGCGCTCCGCGGCGACCGACTGCACGGCCTCCGTCTTCGACAGCTTCTTCGAGCTGAGCCGGCTGCGGTTCAGCATGTTGAGGAAGTCGGTGTTGCCGCCGGTGTTGAGCTGGTAGGTGCGCTCGAGCTTCACGCCGCGCTTGCGGAAGAGATCGGTGAGCGTGCGGTGCGTGATGGTGGCGCCGAGCTGCGCCTTGATGTCGTCGCCGACGATCGGGATGCCGCGCTCCGTGAAGCGCGCGGCGTAGACCGGATCGCTCGCGATGAACACCGGCATGCAGTTCACCATCGCGACGCCGGCCTCGAGCGCGCAGTCGGCGTAGAAGCGCGTCGCCTGCTCCGAGCCGACGGGCAGGTAGTTGACCAGCACCTCGGTGCGCGAGTCGCGCAGCGCCGCGACGACGTCCGCGCGGCTCGGCTGCTGCTGGTCCGACGGCACGAAGCGGCGGTCGTCGGGGAAGTCCTGCATGTGCGCGGAGACGCCGTCGAGGATCGGCCCCATGCGCACGAGCACGCCCGTCTTCGGGATGCGCCCGCCGAAGTGCGCCGTGCAGTTCGGCTTCTCGAAGATCGCCTCCGAGACGTCCTTGCCGACCTTGCGCAGGTCGATGTCGAACGCGCATGCGACCTCGATGTCGTGGGGGCGGCAGCCGCCGATCTCCCAGTGCATCAGGCCGACCGCGTCGTCGGGACGCTTGTCCGCATAGTAGGTGAGGCCCTGGACGAGCGAGCTTGCGCAGTTGCCCACGCCAACGATCGCGATCCGGATCAAGCGCACCTCCGACCCACCAACGATCGGGGGTGATTCACGACACCCCCGGCTCCATCCCCCTCGGGTCCTTCGAGTTTCGTAGTCAGAAGCCACAAGATTGTCAAGTTCGTCGCCGCGCTCATGCGACACGGAAGCGCTGCACGAAGGCGCGGTCGATGTGATTCTTGAGCTGCCAGACCGCGCCTCCCTGGACCGCGAAGCCCCACTTCGAACCGAGCGCGCGTCCGTCGCCGAGGTTCAGCAGGGCAAGAAACTCGCGCTGGGGCCGATAGGCCCTCGGCTCGGCGCCCGCGACGCACGCGCGCAGGTTCCGCTCGAGCGGCGGGCCTTCGCGCACGGCGTAGACGCCGGCCTTCGGCACCCAGGGCGCGCCGTCGAGCGAAGCGCAGTCGCCGACGGCGAAGAGCGCTTCGCAGCCGACCACCTGCAACGTCGGCCGCACGCGCACGAAGCCCTGCGCGTCGAGCGGCAGCGCGCTCTCGCGCAGCCAGGGCCACGGCGCGGCGCCGCTCGCCCACACGACGAGATCCGCGGGAAGCCGTTCGTCGCCGAGCCAGAGCGCGTCGGGCGCGACGCCGGTGACCTCGCTTCCGGTCCGCAAGGCGACACCGCGGCGCTGCGCCTCGGCGCGCGCGCGACGGCGCAGCGCAGGCGGAAGCGCCGCGAGCGGCTCCCGCTCCGCGTCGATCAGGCTGACGTCCGCGCGCCGCCCGTCGCGGCGGATCCGCGCCTCGAGGCAGAAGGCGAGCTCGACGCCGGCCGCGCCGGCGCCGACCACGGCGACGCGGATCGGCGCGTCCGCGCGCGCGCACGCCGCGAGCCGCGCATCGAGCCGGTCGACGAAATCGCGGATCGGGCGGGTCGGCAGCGCGTGCTCGCGCACGCCCGGCAGCTCGAGGCCGCGCAGCGAGCTGCCGACGTCCAGGCTCGCCAGGTCGAAGTCGAGCGGCGCGTGGCCCTCGACCTCGATGCGGCGCCTCGCCGCGTCGACGCGGGTCGCGGGCGCGAGCACGAGCGCGGCGCCCGCGCGCTGCGCGAGCCGCGCGACGTCGATCTCGAGCTCTCGCATGGCGTACTCGCCCGCCGCGAAGCCGGGCACCATGCCGGAGTAGACCGCTTCGGGACGGTCGAGCACGACCGTCACGCGGGCGCGCGGCAGCGGCGCCAGCGCGAGACGACGCAGCACCTGCACGTGCGCATGGCCGCCGCCCACGAGCACGAGGTCCAGCGCGTCGAGAGTGCGGCCCACGCGAGCGGGCGACGGTACCCGCGCGGTGCGTTCGTCGCGAGTACAATCGCGCGCCATGAGCGACGCCGCGGCGCGCCTCGACTCCGGCGAGACCTGGCGCGCGCTGTGTGCGCGCGTCGCCGCGCTCGAGGAGCTCGTGCGCGCGGAAGGCGCGCCGGACGCGACCGGGCTGCGCGCGATCGGAACCCGCTACCTGACCCGCTTCCTCGCCGCAGGACTGCGCGTCTGCCTCGAGTGCGACGACCCCGACTACCCGCGCTTCGCCCGCATGGCCGACGACGCCATGAGCTGGGGGCTCGACAACCCCGACTGCAACTACTCCTTCGCGCGCGTGCGCGGCGACGCGCGCTATCGCATCGCCGGGACGCGCGGCAGCGCGCGTCACATGGAGTTCCAGGTCAACACGGGGCACCTCGGCGACGGCCACGCGCCCGGCTTCGGCAACGCCGCCGAGGCCTGGCGCACGCTCTCGTTCGTCTCCGGCGACGACCTCCAGTCCGACGCCGACGGCCGCTTCGAGATCGGGCTCTCGCGCGAGCCGCAGGCGGGCAACTGGCTCCGCCTCGACGACGACGCGAGCTACGTGCTGGTGCGTCAGTACTTCGACGACTGGGAGCACGAGCGGCCGGCGGTCTTCGCGATCGAGCGCGAGGGCGCGAGCTACCCGCCGCCCGCGCCGTCGTCCGAGCAGCTGGCGCGGCACTTCGAGACGCTCTCGACCTGGCTCGACGCGGGCGCGCGCTGCTGGGACCGGGTCAGCCGGCTGCTGCTGTCGCTCGCTCCGAACTCGCTGCTCGTCTTCGACGTGACGAACCAGGTCGACCGCCCCGGCCTGCACGGGCAATCGTACGGGATGGGTCCCTTCGCCTGCGCCGCGGACGAGGCCGTCGTGATCGAGTTCACGCCGCCGCGCTGCCGCATGTGGAGCGTCGCGCTCGCGAACTACTGGTGGGAATCGCTCGAGTTCGGCTCGCGGCAGTCGTCGCTCAACGGATCCTTCGCCGAGCTCGACCCGGACGGCGTCTTCCGCGGCGTGATCGCGCACCGGGATCCCGGCGTGCCGAACTGGCTCGATCCGGAGGGCTGCGAGCGCGGCACGCTGGCCGTGCGCTTCCTCTTCGCCGACGCGACGCCGAAGCCGGTCCTGCGCGCGGTCAAGCTCGGGGAGCTCGCATCGACCTTGCACCCGCGCACGCGCCGAGTGGCGCCGGAAGAGCGCAGCGCCGCGCTCGCGCGCCGACACCTCGCGCTCCAGCGCCGCTACGGGTACTGACGAACACGCTGGGCGTAGCGGCCGAAGGCGCGCGGGTCGCCGCAAGCGGCGGCGAGACCCGCTCGGTTGAACCGCTGAACGCCGCCGCGCGCAGCGAGGCGCAGCCGAGCGGAGACCTAAGGTCTGAACTCCAGACGCACGTCGATGTAGGGCGACTTGTCGACGTCCTGGTCGGAGAGCGTGCCCTCGCCGTTCGCGCGGATCTCGAGCCGCCGGTCCACGATGGCGCCGGCCTCGGTCGTGAGGCGCAGCCAGCGCGCGATCCTGAACTGCACCCCGCCGCCGACCTGCCAGCGGCGGTCGCCGAACTCCGAGCTCGAGGGCAGCCCGTTGCGGTTGTGCAGCCGGTAGGTGTCCGAGCTGCGGTAGCCCGCGACGAACAACTCGAAGCGCTTGAAACCGCGGTACTCGAGCTGGAGGCCGAAGCCGCGGTTCGCGAGGCGTAGCGCCGGCACGATGTCCCAGCGGAACGCGGCGGTCGGCTGCACCGAGACGTCGCCGCCGTCGAGCGCGACGTCCACCTGCGCGCCGACGGCGACACGCAACCGTTTCGTCAACTCGTAGCCGAGCCCGTAGATCGTGCCCACCTTGAGCGAGCGATCGAAGGCGCCGCGCTCCCAGCGCGCGCGGATGAAGCCCTCGCCGACGAGCGCCCAGCGCTCGCCCTGGAAGAGCAGGTAGCTGTTCGGGTTGAGCAGATAGGCGGCCTGCGCGCCGAACGATGCCCCGTAGAACTCGTCGGGCGCGGGGCATTCGAGCGGCGTGCCCTCCTCGTCGTGACAGTCCGAGAAGAGCTCGCCGGAGTCCTGGATGTCGTAGAGCGAGGTGCCGATGCCGAGGAACGCCTGCGCGCCGACGCGCTCGCTGAGCGGACCCTGCACGCGCAGGCGGATGCCCGGCGTCGCCACGGCGACCTCGGACCCGTCCGCGCTCGCGGAAGGCGCGTAGCCCGAGCCGATCTCGACGCGCAGCAATCCCTTCGGCAGCCCGGGGACGACGAAGTTGTCGAGCCCACCCTCGCTGCCGCCGCGCGTCGGACCCTCGCCTTCCGTGGGCTGCGCGGCGGCCTCCTGCGCACAGAGCGATGAGAGCATCAGCAGCAGCGCGATGCGGCCCGCGACAGCCGCGTGGACCTGGCCCGCGCGATTCACGCCTCACCCCGCGTCACCGAGTGGACTGCTCTAGCTGAAATAGGCGCGAAATACGAACGCGAGCCAGGCGACGAGGTAGCCGGCGACGAGTGCGCGCGCGGCGCGGCTGCGCGGCAGGAGGTCGATCCCCCACGCGAAGAGCAGGCCGTAGCAGGGCGCGAGCCCCAGCGCGTAGGTGCTCTTCACGGTGCTGTAGACGGGCAGGCTGACGAAGAGCGCGGCAATGGCGGCGACGTAGACGAGCACCGCCGCGGCGGAGAAGAGCAACGTCTCCTCCGTCGGGTTGCGCGGGATGCGACACGCGCGCAGGGCACCCGCGATGCCGGCGACGGTGAGCGGAAGCGCGAGCAGCGCGCACGCTACGGCGTAGCCATACCGCCACGGCGGCGCCGCGGCGGCGAAGGTGCTGGAGCCGAGGAATCCGTCGAGCCAGAAGGTCGCGTAGAGGCCGTCCCAGAGACCCGAGAAGACGGCGTAGATCGGCTGGGAGAGCGACGCGCCGAACGACAGCAGGTCCTGCGGAATGCGGTAGCCCGGGTCCTGGTTCCAGCCGTTGCCACGCGACGGATCCCAGCCGCCGAGGTAGAAGGACCCGAGCGCGATCCAGTTGCGCACGAAGTACCAGCCCGCAACGCCGGCCGCCGCCATGCCGAAGCGGAGCAGCGGCGCGCCGGCCGCGCGCAGACTCCCGCTGCTGCGCTGCGCAGCGCGCACCAGCACGGCGACGAGCAGCGGCAGCAGCAGCAGCGACGTGACCTTCGCGAGCACGGCCAGCCCGAAGAGCAGACCGAGGCCGAAGCCCGTGCGCGAGCCTGCGGAGGTCGGCTCGGCCAGCAGGCGGAAGGCCGCGACCACGACCGCGGCCGTCAGCAGTGCGGCCAGCGGCTCGTTGCTGACGTAGTGCGACATGTAGACCGTCATGGGCAGGAAGCCGCCCACGGCGGTCGCGATCACCTGGAGATCGTCGCGCTGCGGAAATGCGGTGCGCGCCGCGCGGTAGACCATCTCCACCAGCCCGAGCGAGCACACGAGCACGAGCGCGCGCATCGCGAGCATCGCCATCGGCTCCGAGGCGAGGCGCGCGATCACGAGGTAGGGGGGCGCCGCCAGCAGGTAGAAGAGCGGGGCCTGGAACGTCTGCCAGCCGTCGCTCGCGAGCGGCACGCTGCGCGACACGATCACGCGGCGGATGTAATCGAAGTGGAAGGGCGCATCGAAGCCCATGTCGATGCGCATGCGGGTCAGGTTGTGCAGGCCGAGCGCGGCGAGCGCGAGGACGACGGCCCAGCGCACGTGCGCCGGCCGCAGGCGCCACGCGTCGCCCCGCGCGGCGGACGCCGAGTGCGCGAGGCTCGCGCCTGCGCCGAGCGCGAAGGCGGCCAGCAGCAGCACCCAGCCGTCGCGCAGCCCCTGCCACGCGCTCGGGAACTCGCTCTGGATCGCATGGCGGCGCTCCTCGCTGGCGGCCTGCGTGTTCGCGAAGCGCCCGCCGGCGAGCTCGGCGTCCCAGTCGGCGTGCGTCGCGATGCCGAGCTGCGGGCTCCAGGCCAGCAGCAGCGGCGATCCGCGGTCGTTCTCGACGTCGATGCGCAGCTCGTTCATCCCCGGCTGGAGGTGCGGCGCGAGGTCGAAGCTCTGGACGTGACGCCAGGGCGCGCCCGCGGCGAGCGCCTCGCCGACCTCGCGATCGTTCAGGAACACGCGCGCCGAGCGCAGCGCCTGGACGTGGAGCTGCGCGTCGCCGTGCGCTTCCGGCCGGCTGAAGCGGTGGCGGAAGCGGACCGTCTCCGCCGCGAGATCGCGCGCCTCCAGCGCGAAGGGGCGCGCGGCGCGGATCCACTCGGCCCCGTCGCGCGGGACGAGGAAGGCATGGCCGGGCTGCCGCACGAATGTGACGGCGGCGATCCCAGCGACGCAGGCGGCGACGGCCACGAAGAGGAGTCGCCGGAGTGCCACGCGCCGATTCTAGAGCGGATCGCGCGCGGCGCGGGGAGCGGTCTTGCCGGACCTTCGCGCTCGCTGATCGCTCGCGCTCGGGCTGCCGGCCTTCGCTCGGCTACGCCTCGCTGCGCGTCGGCCGACGTGTGTCGGCCTCCTTGCTAGCCGCCCACCTGGTACATCTCGATCTTCGGCCGCGACGCCACGTGGCCCGACGCATCCGTGAGGGCAGCGCGCTCCTCCGAATAACGGTCGCGCCGACCCCGCCAGGTCTTCGCGATCAGCTCGGAGAGCACGTCGTCGCCGGCGCCGTCGCGCAGCGGTGTGCGCAGGTCGAGGCCGGCGGCCGCGAAGAGACAGGTGACGAGGCGACCCTCGATCGTGAGCCGCGCGCGCGTGCAGCCGCCGCAGAAGGGCTGACTCACGGACGCGATCACCCCGATCTCGCCGCCGCCGTCGCGGTACGCGTAGCGGCGCGCGACCTCGCCCGGGTAGTTCGCGTCGAGCGGCTCCAGCGGGAGCACCGCGTCGATGCGCGCGACGATCTCGCGCGCCGGTACCACCTGCGAGAGCTCCCAGTGGTTCAGGGTCCCCACGTCCATGTACTCGATGAAGCGCAGGATGTGCCCGCTGCCGTGGAAGCGACGCGCGAGCTCGACCAGCGTGTGATCGTTGACGCCGCGCTGCACCACGCAGTTGATCTTGATGGGCGTGAGCCCCGCGCGCTTCGCCGCCTCGATGCCCCCGAGCACCTGCTCGGGACCGACGTCGCGGCCGTTCATGCGCCGGAAGACGGCGTCGTCGTGGCTGTCGAGCGACACCGTGACGCGCTGGAGGCCGGCGTCGGCGAGGGCCTGGGCCTTCGCGGCGAGCAGCACGCCGTTCGTCGTCAGGGTGAGGTCGCGCAGGCCCGGGATCGCCGCGAGGCGCGCGACGAGCTTCTCGAGCTCGTGGCGCAGCAACGGCTCGCCGCCCGTGATGCGGATCTTCTCGACGCCGTGCGCGACGAACAGGCGCGCCAGGCGCTCGATCTCCTCGAAGCGGAGCAGCTCCGGCCGCGGCAGGAAGCGGTAGCTGGCCCCATAGATCTCGGCCGGCATGCAGTAGGGGCAGCGGAAGTTGCAGCGATCCGTGACCGAGATGCGCAGGTCGTGGAGGCGGCGGCCGAGGCGATCGAGGGGGAGCGACACGCGGGACTCCGGAGGCGGCGCGTTCAATGTTGACTCATTCGTACACTATCGTAGGCTCCGGCGCCTGATGCAGCTCCTCGCCAGCGAAGAGTACGGACTGCGCTGCCTGCTGCGGGTCGCGACGTCCGACGCGAAGGGCCCCGTCTCGATCTCGGAGATCGCGGAGGCCGAGGGCCTCTCGCCCGAGTACACGGCCAAGCTGATGCGCGAGCTGCGCCTCGGCGATCTCGTGCGCAGCGTGCGCGGCGCCGACGGCGGCTACTGCCTCTCGCGCGCCGCCTCGGAGATCAGCGTCTGGAGCGCGCTCCAGGTGCTCGGCGGGGACTTCTTCTCCGAGCACTTCTGCGACTGCCACCCGGGCCAGCGCTCGCGCTGCGTGCGCAGCAGCGACTGCTCCCTGCGCGCGCTGTGGCGCGCCGTCCAGGGCGCCCTGCGCGAGACCCTCGAACGCATCAGCCTCGAAGACCTGCGCCGCGACGAAGGGGCGATGAGCCGCTGGCTCGACCCCTGCACCCTCGCGGCGCTCGAAGTGAAGGAGACGCCATGAACCTCGACCCGGCCACCCGTCAGCGCATCGACGACCTCGTGAAGAAGAACCGCGTGCTGCTCTTCATGAAGGGCGACCGCAGCCATCCGCAGTGCGGATTCTCGGCGACCGTCGTGCAGATCCTCGACAGCCTGATCCCCGATTACCGCACGGTCGACGTGCTGTCGGACCCGGCGATCCGCGATGGCGTGAAGGTCTACTCGCAGTGGCCGACGATTCCGCAGCTCTACATCGACGGCGAGTTCCAGGGCGGCTGCGACATCGTCCGCGAGATGTACGCCTCGGGCGAGCTGAAGGAGAAGCTGGCGAGTCTGCGCGCCAGCTGAAGCCAGCGAGTATTCAGCCGCCGACGCGTACGTCCGATGAACGAGGCGACCCACCGCGAGGAGTCGCCTTGGCCTCCGAACAGCCGCACGCGCTCGTGCTCGACGACGGCGAGCTGGCGGACGTGCGCGACGCGCTCGCCTCGATCGGCGTGCGCTGGTCGGACGCCCCGACCGACTCGTCGGGCCGCGAGGTCCCCCTGCTGGTGACGACGGCGGCGCGCGCGCGCGCGCTCGGCGAGCAGGGCCCGGCCCCGCGCCATCACCTGCACCTCGTGGTCACGGATCCAAAGGACGGCCCGCTGGTCGGCGTGCCCTGCGACTTCGCGGTGCAGCGGCCCGTGGCGGCCAGCGTGCTGCGCCTGCTGGCGGAGCGCGCGGGCTACGAGGGTCCCGAGCGCAGGCGAAACATGCGGGTCGCGATCGGCGCGCCGGTCGAGATCCAGTGCGGGGAGCTCACGCGCGAGGCGATCCTGGCGCAGGTCTCCGCGAGCGGCTGCGGACTCGTGGCCAATGCTCCCTTCGAGACCGGCGCGCGCCTCGCGATCCGCGTGCCGCCCGACCTGACGGCCCCGCGCCGCCTGACCCTGGCCGGCCGCGTCCTGGGCGCGCGGCGCACCACCACCGCGGACGGCGACACCTGGGACGTGTCGGTGAGCTTCGACCCGCTGCTGCTCGGCGACCGCGTCACCCTGCGCGCGCTGATGGCCGGTCAGCCGGTGGACTTCCGCCCGCGCGGCGACGCCGGCCTCGACGAGGCCGGTCCGACCGGGCGGCCGCCGCGGCGGCGCC
>DASUFZ010000004.1:0-4016 GCA_036274295.1 Myxococcota bacterium | reverse complement strand
CGGCGGCCCGCATGGCCGTGGTGACCCGGGGCGAGCAGGGCGCGCTGGCGCTCTTCGGCGGTGAGGTGCACGAGGTGCCGGCGCTGCGCATCCAGGCGCTCGACACGACCGGGGCGGGCGACGTCTTCCGCGGCGCGTTCGCGTTCGGCGTGCTCGACGGCCGCGCGCCGCGCGACGTGCTCGCGCTCGCGTGCGCGGCGGCGGGGCTCGCGTGCCTCGGCCGCGGCGCGCAGGGCGCGCTGCCGGAGCTGGCGCAGGTCGAGGCGCGGCTCCGCCGCGCGTGAGTGAGGAGATCGCATGGGCGGTCGAGTGCGGGGTGAGAAGAGTGGGAGCAACGCCAAGCTGCTGCTCTTCCTTCTCGTCGCGCTGCTGGGCGTGATCGGCTGGAACTTCCACCGCAACCTGATGGCCGAGACGAACGTGCCGAAGGGCGCATTCAGCGGCGTGAAGGACGCCGATCTCGACGTGCTGCGCGCGGCGTATCAGAGCGAGGTGGATGCGCTCACCAGGAAGGGCGGCATCGGCCTGCGCGCGACCGCGCGCAACACCACGGGCGGCGTCGCGGGCGGCGCGCGCGAGTTCGCGCGGGCGCAGCGCGCGATGCGCTCCACCCGCGAGAAGGGCTACGAGGTCGCGGAGCGAGAGGCGGCCATCGAGGCGATCGAGCAGGAGCAGGCGCGGCGCCAGTCGGTCGCAGGAACCCCCATGCAGGTGTTCCTGCGCCGGGCATTCACCTTCTAGCGCTCAGCTCTCCTCTTCCGGCTCCTCTTCCTCGGCCTCGACGAAGTCGTCGTCTCCCTCGACGACTTCGAGGGCGAGCTCGAGGTCCTCCGGCTCGTCGTCGATCACGATCTCCTCGTCGTCCTCGTCGAGCAGGGGCCCGGCGCGCCGCACGTCGCGATCCCGATCGCGGTCGCGCTCGACCTCCGGCTCCACGGGGATGGGCTTCGGCGGCGGCGCCTGGCGCTGCTTCGCGGTCTGCTTCGGCGCGTCCTTCTGATCCGCGCCGCACTTCGGGCAGAGCGCCTTCGGGCGGTTCAGGTCGTAGAACTTCGAGCCGCACTTGAAGCACGTGTACTTCGAGCCGAGACCGCCGCGCGTCGGGACCGCGTCGGCCAGCGCGACGCGCGGTGCGCCCGCGGCGGCGCGCTTTCCGGCGCCCGCGGACTTCACCTTCTGCATCTTCTTCTCCTCTGCCGCAGCAACTGCGCGCTTCTGCAACGACTTCGGTGCCGGACCGCGCCGCGTGGACGCGGGCGGTGCCGCCTCCTTCTTCGCGGCGGCCTTCTTCGGCGCCGGCGCCTTCTTGGCGGGCGCCTTCTTCACCACAGCCTTCTTCTTGACGGGCTTCTTGGCCGGACTCATCCCCCACCCCCGACCTCGATGAGGATCGCGTCCCGCGCCATCTCGGCGCGCGACACCCCCAACGAGCGTGCATCCTCCGGGCCGTCGACCCGGGAGTGATCGATTTCGAGCGCGCGACAAGCGGGCGGCAACGCGACGCCCGCCGTCTCGAGCCAGCGCCGATAGAGCGCAACGAGCGCCTGCCGCGAGGTCGCCGGCGAATCCGAGCCCTCGGCGTTCTTGACCGGCGCGTATTCGTCTGCGCGCAAGGTCTCGACGATCGAGACGTTGCGCGCGGCGGGCAGGGCGTCGAAGACGAAGCGCTCGAGCTTCAAGCCGTTCGGCTGCTTCGACGTGCGCGTCTGCCCGTTCGCGTCGACCTGAGGAATCGCTTTCGGCGAGGCGTGATAGGGCAGCAGGATGTCTGCGCGTTCCGCCACGCGTCGCAGGAACTCGCGGCCGAACGCGTGGATGGCGATGCTGCCGGCCCAGTAGAGCAGCTCGCCATCCGGACCGCGCGCGTTCCGGCGCGCGTCGTCGATCTCGGTGTACTCGACGATGCCGATGCGCCCGTCGATCTCGGCGACGACGCCGACCTTCTCGCCGGGATCCTGCTTGCGCACGACCTTGCACGAGGCGTCCGCGCCGCGCTGCGCCTGGAAGCCGAGGAAGACCGGGTCGGCGATGCGCACGAGCGGATTGTCGACCTGGTAGTAGAAGAGGGTGTCGACGCCGCGGCGGGCCATGTCGTCGAGGGCGCCAGAGGCGAGCAGGGCGGGAATCGCGCCGCCGTGCCCGTCCGGGTTCTCGAAGATGCGATCGGGCCGCTCGAGGATCATGCGTCCCTCGAAGTCGAAGCTCGGAACCATGCCCTGGCACAGGAAGAACACGTCCTCCTTCGGGAGTCCGTAATAGCCGCTGCGCTCGAAGGCGCTGCGGGTCGCGGCGTCCGTGGCCGTGCTCGTCATCACGTACCACGGAATCGGGCGCGCGTAGCGCCCGCGCAGGCGGCGGATCTTCTGCGCCTGGAGCGCGAAGAGGGTGCGATTCGAGACGGGCCCGATCGGGAACTCGCCCTTCGGCGCGTCGTAGCCGAGCCGCGTGGCCTGGCCGCCGGCTACGACCATGACGCCGACCCGGCCGGCGCGCAGGAACGCCTCGCCGGCTTCGCCGGCGGCGCGGAAGTGCTCGCGGCTCCCGCCGTGCTCCGGTGCCGCCTCGACGGGCGCCGGCTCGATCCGCGCGAGGGCGCGCGGCTGCTCCGCCCGCGTCGCGGCAAAGCCGCGCAGCAGGGCCGGCAGGTCGAGTGCGGCCGCTTGAAGCACCAGGCGCCGTCGCGCATCGGCGTCGAGCGCGTCCCAGAACCGGAACACGTGTCCCTGGCCCTGAGCAGCGAACTCGGCTCGCAGCGTATCGGGGCTGTGCGAATCGGGGGCTTCGCTCACCTCACACCCCTGGTCGGCGCAGGCGCTCCGTGTAGCACAGTGAACCCTGGCCCACCCTGGTCTTCCGACGAGAGAGGGGCTGTTCGACGCACGTATACTGCGCCGCCCACGAGGAGGAGCGCGCATGACGGACCGTCACCCGGACGGTCAGATCACGACCGAGGTGCAGGGCCCGATCCTGCGCATCGGGATCGACCGCCGCGAGAAGTACAACGGCTTCACGCCCCGGATGCTCGCCGCGCTCGGCGACGCCTACACGCGTCTGGACGAGGACCCGGACCTGTGGGTCGGCGTGCTCTTCGGCCACGGCCCGCACTTCACCGCCGGCCTCGACCTGCCGCGCTTCCGCGAGGGCATGAAGGAGGGCGCCGCCGCGCGTGAACGGACCAGGACGGATCGTGTGGACCCCGTGGGCCTCGGCCGCGCGTGCCGCAAGCCGATCGTCACGGCGGTCCACGGCATCACCTACACGATCGGGATCGAGCTGATGCTCGGAGCCGACGTCGTGATCGCCGCGGACGACTGCCGCTTCTCCCAGCTCGAGCCGAAGCGCGGGATCATGGCGACCGGCGGCGCGACCTTCCGCTTCGTGGAGCGGGGCGGCTGGGGCAATGCCATGTACCACCTGCTGCTGCTCGACGAGTTCGGCGCGCAGGAAGCGCACCGATGCGGACTGATCCAGGAGATCGTGCCGGCCGGGACGCAGCTCGAGCGCGCCACCGAGCTCGCGCGAAAGATCGCGAGCTACGCGCCGCTGGCGATCCAGGCGACCAAGGCGTCGGCGCGCCTCTATGCGCGTCAGGGCGAGGACGCCTGCATCGCCGCCATGGGCGCCACCCAGGCGAAGCTCGCCGCGAGCCAGGACGCAGAGGAAGGGGTGCGCTCGTTCATCGAGCGGCGGGAGCCGAAGTTCCAGGGGCGGTGAGGCCCGATGTTCAACTTGACATAATCAAACTTATCGGACGTATCAGAAACGACGCGGTGGGAGTCAGGGGCTCGTCGCGGCCTTCCGGCGCGGCAGGTCCTCCGCGCCTCTGGTGGCCCGGAAGGACGGTGCCGGCGAGGTAGCGCTACTCCGGCGTCGGTGCGGCGGCCGGCTTGTCGCCGACGAGCTCGCGCTTCTGCATGCGCTGGTAGTCGGGCAGCTGGATGTTCGGGGCCTCGGCGTCGAGACGCGCGTAGAGATCGCGCGCCGCGTCGAGCTCGCCCGCGACCACCCGACAGCGT
>DASUFZ010000003.1:0-6798 GCA_036274295.1 Myxococcota bacterium | reverse complement strand
CCGATCGCCCTCTCCAGCGACGCCCACGTGCCCGATCAGCTCGCCTCCGGGTACGACCGGGCGCTCGAGGTGCTCGAGCAGCTCGGCGTGACGCACCTCGCCGTCTTCGACCGCCGGCGGCGCCGGCTGGAGCCGATCGGCGCGTCATGATCGGCCACGGCTACGACTCGCACCGGTTCGCCGAGGGCCGCCGGCTCGTCCTCGGCGGCGTCGAGATCCCGCACGACCGCGGCCTCGAGGGCCACTCCGACGGCGATGTGCTGCTCCACGCGGTGACGAGCGCGCTGCTCGGCGCGCTCGGCGAGGGCGACCTCGGGCGGCACTTCCCCTCGTCCGACGCGTCGCTCGCGGGCGTCTCCAGCGCGAAGCTCCTCGGCCAGGCGCTCGCGCTCGCGCGGCGCCGCGGCTACGCGATCGGCAACCTCGACACGACGGTCGTCGCGCAGGCGCCGCGCCTGGCGCCGCACCAGGACGCCATGCGTGAGCGCATCGCGAAGCTCCTCGAGACGTCGCCCGAGCGGGTCAACGTGAAGGTCACGAGCACGGACGGCCTCGGCGCGATCGGACGCGGCGAGGGCATCGCGGCCTTCGCCGTCGTGCTGCTGGAGGAGGCGCCGTGAGCCCCGCGCGTCCCGGGCGCAAGCGACGGCCGTCGCGCGACGGGGCGACGGGCAAGCCGCGCGGCGCCGCGGGCGGCGGGCGCGCCGAAGTCGAGGCCGAGCGCCCGAAGCCGGCGCCGCGGCTCGCCGCGCCGGTGCTCGACCACTTCGAGCTCGTCTCGGAGTTCCAGCCGACCGGCGACCAGCCGCGCGCGATCGCCGAGCTCGTCGCGGGCATCCGGCGCGGCGATCCCCACCAGACGCTCCTCGGCGTCACCGGCAGCGGCAAGTCCTTCACGGTCGCCTGCGTCGTCGCGGAGGTGAACCGGCCGACCCTCGTGATGGCGCCCAACAAGACGCTCGCCGCGCAGCTCTACGCGGAGTTCAAGGGCCTCTTCCCGCGCAACGCCATCGAGTACTTCGTCTCGTACTACGACTACTACCAGCCCGAGGCCTACATCCCCTCGACCGACACGTACATCGAGAAGGACGCCCACATCAACGACGAGATCGACAAGCTGCGCCATTCCACCACGCATGCGCTGCTGACCCGGCGCGACGTGCTGGTGGTGGCGAGCGTCTCGTCGATCTACGGCCTCGGCGCGCCGGCCACGTACGGCGAGATGCACGCCTACCTCGAGGTCGGGCGGCCGCTGGTGCGCGACGACCTGCTGCGCCGCCTCGTCGACATGCTCTACGAGCGCAACGACCTCGACTTCCACCGCGGCACCTTCCGCGTGCGCGGCGACGTCGTGGAGATCTTCCCGCAGTACGAGGCCGAGCGCGCGCTGCGCGTCGAGTTCTTCGGCGACGAGATCGAGTCGATCGCCGAGATCGACCCGCTGCGCGGCACGGTGATCGCGCGGCCGCGCAAGGCGATGATCTACCCGGCCAGCCACTACGTCGCGACCGAGGCGATCCTGCGGCGCGCGACGTCCGGAATCCGCGACGAGCTGCAGGGGCGTCTGGCCGGCTTCCGCGAGCAGGGCAAGCTGCTGGAGGCGCAGCGCCTCGAGCAGCGCACGCTCTACGACCTCGAGATGCTGGAGGAGCTCGGCTTCTGCCACGGCGTCGAGAACTACTCGCGCTGGCTCGACGGCCGCTCGGCCGGGCAGACGCCCTACACGCTCTTCGACTACTTCCCCGACGACCTGCTCGTCGTGCTCGACGAGAGCCACATCTCGGTGCCGCAGATCGGCGGCATGTTCCGCGGCGACCGCGCGCGCAAGGAGACCCTGGTCGAGTTCGGCTGGCGCCTGCCCTCGGCGCTCGACAACCGACCGCTGCGCTTCGACGAGTGGGAGGCGCGCGCGCCGCAGCGCATCTACGTCTCCGCCACGCCGGCCGACTACGAGCTCGAGAAGAGCGTCGGGGTGGTGGTCGAGCAGATCATCCGCCCGACCGGCCTGGTCGATCCGAAGGTCGAGCTGCGGCCCGCGCAGGGGCAGGTCGACGACCTGCTCGGCGAGATCCGCGCGCGCGCGAAGGCGGGCGAGCGCGCGCTCGTCACGACCTTGACGAAGCGCATGGCCGAGGAGCTGACCGACTACTACGGCGAGCTCGGCGTGCGCATCCGCTATCTCCACAGCGACGTCAAGACGATCGAGCGCATGGACATCATCCGCGAGCTGCGCGAGGGTGCCTTCGACGTGCTCGTCGGCATCAACCTGCTGCGCGAGGGCCTCGACATCCCGGAGGTCTCGCTGGTGGCGATCCTCGACGCCGACAAGGAGGGGTTCCTGCGCTCGACGCGCTCCCTGATCCAGACGATCGGGCGCGCGGCGCGCAACGTGAACGGCCAGGTGATCCTCTACGCCGACCAGCAGACGGACTCGATCCGCGAGACGCTCGAGGAGACCAACCGGCGCCGCGAGATCCAGGAGGCCTACAACGCGGAGCACGGCATCACGCCGACCACCATCCAGAAGAAGATCGCCAACATCCGCGACTCCATCTGGGAGCAGGACTACGTGACGGTGCCGCTTCGCCGCGAGCGCGAGGACGAGATCCCGGAGCACGAGCTGCCGGCGCTGCTCGAAGGCCTCCGGCGCGAGATGCGCGAGGCGGCGAGGGCGCTCGAGTTCGAGAAGGCGGCGGCCCTGCGCGATCGCATCGCGGCGCTGGAAGAGGAGCGGCTGCGCCTCGGCTGACCTGCCCCAGTGGACGAGGGGATAGACTGCCCCCATGGCCAGCCTCGCCGAACGCGCCGCCGGCCTGCCCGCGAAGCCCGGCGTCTATCTCTTCAAGAACGAGCGCGGCAAGGTCCTCTACGTCGGCAAGGCGCAGAACCTGCGCGCGCGGGTGCGCCAGTACCTCGTCGGCGGCGACGGGCGGATCAGCATGCCGCCGCTGCTCGAGCGCGCGGTGGACGTCGACGTCGTGGTGACGCCGTCGGTGAAGGACGCGCTGCTGCTCGAGAACGAGCTGATCAAGCGCCACAAGCCGACCTTCAACGTCAAGCTGCGCGACGACAAGCAGTACCTGGCCCTGCGCCTCGACCCGCGCGAGACCTGGCCGCGCCTGCGCGAGGTCCGCCGCTTCCAGGACGACGGCGCAGAGTACTTCGGCCCCTACACCTCGAGCGTCGCGCTGCACGAGGCCGTCTCGCGGCTGCGCCGGATCTTCCCCTTGCGCTCGTGCCGCGAGGGCACCTTCAAGGACCACGCGCGGCGCGGGCGCCCGTGCATCGAGTTCGAGATGAAGCGCTGCCTCGGGCCCTGCGTGGGGCGCGTCGACGAGGCGACCTACGCCGAGCTGGTGCGCGGCACCGCGCTCTTCCTGCGCGGGCGCAGCGACGAGCTCTCGCGCGAGATCGAGACGCGCATGGAGAGCGCCGCCGAGGCCATGCGCTTCGAGGAGGCAGCGCGCCTGCGAGACCAGCTGGCCGCCGTCGAGCGCACGGTCGAGCGGCAGCAGATCGTGGCCGAGCGCCGGAGCGAGCGCGACGTCTTCGGCATGTCGCGGCGCGGCGGCGACGTCGAGGTGTGCGTGCTGCACGTGCGCGAGGGCCGCGTGGTCGGGACGGAGAGCCATGCGCTCACCGGTGTCGCGCTGGACGACGGCGAGCTGGTGAGCTCGCTGCTCGGCCAGTACTACGAGGTGTCGGCGGGGCGCGCGATCCCGCGCGAGGTGCTGACGCCCGTGGCCGCCGACGAGAGCGGCGCGCTCGCGGCGTGGCTCGGCGAGCGCGCGGAGCACAAGGTCGCCGTGCGCACACCGCAGCGCGGGGCGTCGCGCGAGCTGCTCGCGATGGCGCACGCGAACGCCGACCTCGCGCTCTCCCGTCGCCTCGAGGCGCGCGAGAGCATCGAGGCGGCGCTCGCGGATCTGCAGGAGCGCCTCGGCCTCTCGCGCCTGCCGCGGCGCATCGAGGGCTACGACATCTCGACCCTGCACGGGACGCTCACGGTCGGCAGCCGCGTGGTCTTCCAGGACGGCCGGCCCGACAAGAGCGGCTACCGCCGCTACCGCATCCGCGAGGCCGCCCCGGGCGACGACTACGCGAGCCTGCGCGAGGTGCTCCAGCGGCGTCTGGCGCGGCGCGAGACGGAGCCGCTGCCGGACCTGCTGCTGATCGACGGCGGCAAGGGTCAGCTCGCGGTCGCGTGCGCGGCGCTCGCCGACGCCGGCGTCGAGCAGGACGTGGTCTCGCTGGCCAAGGAGCGCGATGTCGAGAGCCCGTCGCCGCGCGTGCGGCGCTCGGGAGGGCTCAAGGCGGAGCGCATCTTCCTGCCCGGGCGCAAAGATCCCGTCTCGCTGCCATCGAGCTCGCGCGCGCTCCTGATGCTCCAACGGGTGCGCGACGAGTCCCACCGCTTCGCCATCGAGTTCCAGCGTTCGCTGCGCTCGCGGACTCACCTGAGCTCGATTCTCGAGGAGCTGCCCGGCATCGGACCGGGCAAGCGCGCCGCGCTGCTGAAGCAGCTCGGATCCCTGAAAGCCGTGCGCGAGGCGAGCGAGGCGGAGCTCGCGGCGGTGTCGGGCATCTCGGCGCGCGATGCCGCCACCATCCGGCGCTTCTTCGAAGCCGCTGCGGCCGAGGGCCGCGCGTCGCCGGTCGAACCCGAGACGCCGGAAGGACCGGTCGAGATCGCGGCCGAGTCGGAGGTGCGCCCGTCGTAGCGGGGGAAGGCCGCTTCCCACGAGGGAAGGCGACGTTCTCTGCGCGCGCGTCGGCGCTCGTCCGGGCGCGCGCGGCGGTCGCGCGCGATCCGATGGGTTGCCGCGCGCTTGCCGCCCGATCTGCACTCGCGTGGGCCGTGGCATCGATCTTGCTCCTCGCGGGGGACACGGTGCGGGGACGGCGCGGAGGCACGAATGCGGAGGCGGATCGCACGCTGGCTGGAGAGCCGGAAACGGGAGGCGGGTCGGCAGCGCGCGCAGCGCCTGCGCGCCGATCTCGAGCAGCGCGGAGTGCCGGCAGCCCTCGCGCGCGCGGTCTCGGAGCGACTCGAGACGCGGGCCGCGTCGCTCGATCGCGGCGCCTACCAGGCGGTCGTGGACGCCACCTGCACGATCTGGGGCGCCCGCCGCAAGGCCGCGCCGCCCGATGCGACGCTCGAGATCCAGCGGCTGGTCCAGGACTTCGCGGTCGAGCTCCAGAAGCTGGATGAAGGGCTGCGGCTGCTCTCGACCTACCTGCTCCGGATCCGCGATCGCGCGCGCAGCGACGACGGCGCGCGCCTGGTGCACTGAGCGAGGCTACGCTCGGCGGCCCCGGTCCCCGGGGCGTTCGCTGCATCGCCTGCTCCCGGCCCTGACCTGCGCCGTCGCCGGCGGCATCGCGCTCGCCGATGTGCTGCGGCCCGACCCGGCCCTGTGGCTGGTCGCGGGCGCGCTGGCGCTCGCGGCGGGCATCGGACTCGCGCGGACGCCGCGCCAGCGCGCGCTGGCTGCGTTGCTGCTGGCCGGCAGCGCAGGCGCGCTGTCGCTCAGCCTGCGTCTTCGCGATGCCGCATTCGACGCCGGTGCCGCGACGGAGCGACGCATCGAGGCGTCGGTCGCGGAGCTGCGCGAGAGCGGGCGCGGCACGCGCGTGCTGCTCGACGACCTCGTCGCCGTCGACGGTGAGGCGGCTCCGCTGCCGCGCCGGCTGCTGCTCCTCGGCGAGCCCGGCGACCCCGCGTTGCGCGCGTTGCCGCCCGGGGCGCGCGTGCGCGCGCAGGTGCGGCTGCGCCTGCCGCAGCCGCTGCGCAACCCGGGCCGGCGCGGCGACGGCGAATGGCTCGCGCGCGAGGGGATCGGCGCGCTGGCCTGGCTCGCCGACCCCGCGCTCCTCGTGCGCGTCCCCGAGCGGGATCGCGGCGGCATCGCGCCAGCGCTCCACCCGCTGCGGCGACGCGCGGCCGATCGCCTGCTCGCGCAGGGCGCCGGCGGCGGGCTGCTCGCGGCGCTCGCGCTCGGCGACCGCTCCGGCCTCTCCGGCGCGGACGAGGACGCCTTCGCGCGGCTCGGCCTCTCGCACCTGCTCTCCGTCTCCGGCCTGCACCTCGCGATCGCCGCTGCGCTCGCGTATGGCCTGTGCGCGGGAGCGCTGCGGCGCTCGAGCGCGCTGGCGTCGCGCATCGACACGCGCCATTCCGCGCGCGTGGCCGCGGTCGCGGCGGCGCTCGTCTACGCGTTGTTGACCGGCTTCGAGGTGCCGGTGCGGCGCTCGTTCGCGCTGGTGGCGGCGTCGGCGCTGGCGCTCGGGACGTCGCGCACGGCGCGCGCGTGGCACCCGCTCGCCGCGGCGGGCTTGTGGGTGCTGGCGGTCGAGCCGGAGGCGCTCTTCGAGGCGGGCCCGCAGCTCTCGTTCGCGGCCTGCGCGGCGCTGATCGCTGCCGCGCGACACGCGGAGGCGTCGAACGGGGGCACGGGACTGCGGGCGCGGCTCGCCTCGCTGCTGCGCGCGACGGCCGCCGCGAGCCTGGCGACGGCTCCGATCGCGGCCTGGCACGGGCTGCCGGCGGCGCCGCTGGCGCTGCCCTCCAACGCGATCGCCGTGCCGTGGACCGGTGTCGCCCTGATGCCGGCCTCGCTCGCGGGCGCGCTGCTGGCAGCGCTGCCGCAGAGCGCATGGAGCGACGTCGCGCTGCGCGCCGCCGCGCGCGTCGGCGCTGCGAGCCTCGCGGCTGTTGCGTGGGCCGCGCAGGCAGCGCCGTCCGGCGGCGGCACGACGCCGTCGCGCACGCTCTGCCTGCTCGGCGTCGTCGCCGCG
>DASUFZ010000002.1:0-2189 GCA_036274295.1 Myxococcota bacterium | reverse complement strand
ACCGAGCCCATCACCTCCGGCGAGATCACGTTGCCGGCGACGCGCACGATGAAGAGCTCGCCGAAGCCCGCGTCGAAGATCAGCTCGGGCGGGACGCGCGAATCGCTACAGCCGATCAACGTCGCGTAGGGGCGCTGGCCGTGCGCGAGCGAGGCGAGCACCTCCTTCGGCACGATCGGGAAGCGCGCCTTGCCGGCGACGAAGCGCGCGTTGCCTTCACGCAGGCGCGCGAGCGCGGCGTCGGCGGTGAAGCGCTTGTCGGAGTCGCTCAAGCCGGCTTTCCCATCCTTCTCAGCGCCGAGCGCGCCGCGTAGTACCCGCACATGCCGTGCACGCCGCCGCCCGGCGGCGACGCCGCGGAGCAGAGGAAGAGCCGCGGGTTCGGCGTCGAGTAGGGATCCCAGCGCGTGACGGGGCGGTTCCAGAGCTGGAAGAGATCGGCGACGCCGCCGGTGATGGCGCCGCCGACGTAGTTCGGATTCCTGCGCTCGAAGTCCGCGGGGCCGGTCGCGTGGCGCGCGAGGACGCGCTCGCGGAAGCCCGGCGCGAAGCGCTCGACCTGACGCTCGATCGCGTCGGTCATGTCGACCGTCGAGCCACCCGGCACGTGGCAGTAGGCGTAGCCCGTGTGCTTCCCCGCCGGCGCGCGCGACGGATCCACCTCGCTCTGCTGGCAGAGGATCAGGAAGGGGCGCTCGCTCGCCCGGCCGCGGTACATGTCGCGCTCCGAGGCGCAGATCTCTTCGAGCGTGCCGCCGACGTGGACGGTCGACGCCTCGCGGCAGGCGGGATCGCGCCACGGGATCGGCCCGTCGAGCGCCCAGTCGAGCTTGAAGGCGCCGGGCCCGTAGCGGTAGCGCCCGAGCCGACGGCGATAGCCCGCCGGCAGCGCGTCGCCCGCGATGCGCGCGAGCTGATCCGGCGAGGTGTCGAAGAGCACGGCGCGCGAAGGCGGGAGATCGGCGAGCTTCTCGATGCGCCGCCCCGTCTCGATGCGCCCGCCGAGGCTCGCGAGGACCGACGCCAGCGCGCGGCCGATGGCAGCCGAGCCGCCCTGCGCGACCGGCCAGTCGACGACGTGTCCCGTCACCGCGAAGAGCACGCCCATCGCCGCGGTGAGCGGCTGGGTCAGCGGCAGGATCGAATGCGCCGCGCAGCCCGCGAGCAGCGCGCGCGCCCGCTCTTCGCGAAAGCAGAGGCGTGCGAGGCGGTTGGCCGAGAACGCGGCGCGCAGCCCGAAGCGCGCGAACTGGATCGGCTTCGAGGGAAATCCGAGCGGCGCCATGGCGTCCGCGAGGAGCGCGTGCGGATCGCGCAGGAACGGGCCGACGAGACGCTCCCATGCGCGCGCGTCGCGGCCGAGCCCCGACGCGGTCTGCTCGAGTGAGCGACGCAGCATCACGGCGGGCGCGTCGTCGAGCGGGTGCGCGACGGACGCGCGCGGGTGCAGCCACACGAGCCCGTGCTCCGCTAGCGGCAACGTGCGGAAGAACGGCGAGAGCTCGCCCATCGGGTGGACGGCGGAGCAGACGTCGTGGACGAAGCCCGGAAGCGTCAGCTCCGCGCTGCGCGTGCCGCCGCCGACCTCGTCCGCCAGCTCGAGCACGCGCACCGACGCGCCCGCCTGCGCCAGCGCCACCGCGGCGGCGAGCCCGTTCGGCCCCGCGCCGACGACGACGGCGTCCGCAGTCTCCTCCGCCATCGCGCTGGACTAAGCGGTGGCGCGTCGTGGCCGCAACAACGCCTCGGCGTACTCGCCGGTCGGCCAGGGCTGGAGCCCCTTCATGCGCGAGATCGTCGTCTTGCCCTCTTCGACGAGCCCCGTCGCGGCGTCCACGATCTTCCAGTGCATGGTGGGGCCGAAGAGCGGCTGTCCCTCGACGGAGACCACGCGCACCTCGCCTGGCTCGAAGCCGCACTGCGGCTGGATCGCGCGCAGCAGCCGCTCGTCGTTCAGGTGTCCGTCGCCGAAGTTCCAGCCGAGGATCATGCCGCCGAGCACCTCGCCCTCGAACCACTCGTAGTCCTCGATGTCGTCCACCGCGCGCGGCAGCGCCTCGAGCAGCGGGCGCCCCTCGAGGTGCATGAAGCGGTGCGCGAGCGACATCGTGAGCGCCATCTCCACCATCGTCGGGTCCGGCAGCATCTTCTCGAGCTGCTCGCGCATGGTGCCGGACGCCTTCTTGAGC
>DASUFZ010000001.1:0-3886 GCA_036274295.1 Myxococcota bacterium | reverse complement strand
TTCATCGAGACCCAGATCGAGGGGCTGCGCGAGCGCCTGTTCCGCATGGGCGGGCGCGCCGAAGCCATCATCGACAAGGCGGTGCGCGCGGTCTGGGAGCGCGACGCGCAGCTCGCGGACGAGGTGAAGGCCGACGACATCGAGATCGACCGGCTCGAGGTCGCAATCGACGAGGCCGTGCTGAAGACGCTCGCGCTCCAGGCGCCGGTGGCCGAAGACCTGCGCGAGGTGCTCGCGATCAAGATGATCGCGACGGACCTCGAGCGCGTGGGCGACCTCGCGCGCAACATCGCAAAGATCGCGCGGCGGCTGTCGGCGCAGCCCGAGATGCCGCTGCCCGCGACGGCCACCACCCTGGCGCGCGCCGCGCAGGGCGCGCTGCGCCGGGCGCTCGACGCCTTCTCGCGCACGGATCCGAACCTCGCGCGCGCCGTGCTCGACGAGGACGACGTGATCGACCGCGTGCAGGACGAGGTGGTGCAGACGATGCTGCGCGAGCTCGGCAGCCACCCCGAGTCCGCCTCGCAGGAGCTCGACGTGATCATGCTGGCGAAGCACCTCGAGCGGGTCGGCGACCACGCCACCAACATCGCCGAGGACGTCATCCTGGTCGCCGAGGCGCGCAACGTGAAGCACGCGGCGAAACTCGCGGCACGCTGAGTGATATGCTGCGCGCCGGAGGTCACCCCCATGGCGCGCATCGTCGGCAACCTCGTCCCCGAGGACGACTACACGCATCCGCTCGGCCCGGAGCCGAACTTCAACGAGTCGATGTACTTCAACTTCTTCGACCGGGCGCGCAAGGTCGGCGGCTTCGTGCGGCTCGGGAACCGCGCGAACGAGGGCCGCGCGGAGATGACCACGACGCTCTACCTGCCGGACGGCCGCGTGCTCTTCACGTTCGGCCGCCCGCAGATCTCGCACAACGACGCCTTCGACGCGGGCGGCATGCGCTTCGACGTCGAGGAGCCGACGCAGCGCCTGCGCACGCGCTACTCGGGCGAGCTGCTGGAGCTGAAGGATCCGCGCGCGATGGCGGACCCGCGGCGCGCCTTCAGCGAGAGCCCGCGCAAGAAGGTCGAGCTCGACCTCGTGCACGAGGCGGTCGGTCCGATGTACGGCGGCCAGGCGGACCGCGAGGAGACGGAGCGCGACGCGTCGCAGCAGTTCGCCAAGGCGCACTACGAGCAGCACATGGCGGTGAAGGGCGGCGTGACGGTCGACGGCGAGCGCATCCCGATCGACGGCTTCGGCCTGCGCGACCACTCCTGGGGCCCGCGCTTCTGGCAGGCGATCCACTCCTACGAGTGGCTGACGCTCAACTTCGGGCCCGACTTCGGCGCCATGCTCTCGATCATCCGCCGCGATCCGTCGAGCGAGCGCGTCGGCGGCGTCGTCGTGCGCGGCGACTCCCTCGACAACGTGAAGCGCGCGCGCGTGACGGCCGAGTTCGAGCCGAACGGCCTCTATCACAAGAAGGTGGCGGTCGCGCTCGACACCGCCGGCGGCGAGCACCTCGACATCACCGGCGAGGTCGTGAGCTTCATCCCCTTGCGCAACCGCCGCGACGGCATGGTGACGCACATCGGCGAGGGCATGACCGAGTGGCGCTGCGGCGACCGCGTCGGCTACGGCCTCTCGGAGTTCCTCCGGCAGGTGAAGTAGGGCGGCGGTGGAGGCGGCACTCGCCGCGGCGGTGCGCCGCGGCATCGACGGCGTCACCGGGATCCGCGCGCTGCGCCGCCTCTCCGGCGGCGCCTCGCAGGAGACCTGGTCCTTCGACGCGACGACCGCCGGCGCGGCGCTGCCGCTGATCCTGCGGCGGCGTCCGGGCGGCGGCACGGACGCGCCGCCGCAGAGCGTCGCGCTGCGCCTCGAGACCGAGGCGGAGCTGGTGCGCGCCGCCGCGTCGGCGCGCGTGCCCGTGCCGCGCGTGCGCATGATCCTCGAGCCGTCGGACGAGCTCGGCTCCGGCTACGTGATGGAGCGCCTCGAGGGCGAGACGATCGCGCGCCGCATCCTGCGCGATGACGCCTTCGCCGCGGTGCGTCCGCGGCTGGCGCGACAGTGCGGCGAGATCCTCGCGCGCATCCACGCCATCCCGGTCGAGAGCCTGCCGAAGCTGCCCTTCGCCGACGCCCCCGGCCAGCTCGCGAGCTACCGCGCGGTGTTCGACAGCTTCGGCCGCCCGCATCCCGTCTTCGAGCTCGCCTTCCGCTGGCTCGCCGATCACGTGCCCGCGCCCGCGCCCGCGACGTTCGTCCACGGCGACTTCCGCCACGGCAACCTGCTGATCGCGCAGGACGAGGGCGTGCGCGGCGTGCTCGACTGGGAGATCGCGCACGTCGGCGATCCCATGGAGGACCTCGGCTGGATCTGCGTGAACTCGTGGCGCTTCGGCGCGGAGCTGCCCGTCGGCGGCTTCGGCACGCGCGAGGATCTCTTCGCCGGCTACGAGGCGGGCGGCGGCACGAAGGTCGATCCGCGCCGCGTCCATCTCTGGGAGATCCTCGGCACGCTCAAGTGGGGGATCATGTGCATGATGCAGTACAGCGTGTTCGAGCGCGGCATCGACCGCTCCGTCGAGCGCGGGGCCATCGGCCGCCGCTCGTCGGAGACGGAGATCGACCTGCTGGAGTTGCTCCTGGACCGGGAAGCCTGAGATGTACGACCGACCGTCTCTCGTCGAGCTCGTCACCTCCGTGCGCGATTTCATCGAGCGGACGGCCGCGCCGAAGCTCGAGGGACACGCGGCCTTCCACGCGCGCGTCGCCGTCAACGCGCTCGGCATCGTGGAGCGACAGCTCCAGCAGGCGCCGGAAGCGGAGGCGCAGGAGCTCGCGCGCCTGCGCGCGCTGCTCGGACACGACGGCGGCCTCGAGGAGCTGAACCGCGAGCTCTGCGCGCGGATCCGCGCGGGCGAGCTCGGGCTCGCGACGCCGGGGCTGGCTGAGCACCTGCGCGCGACGACGTTCGCGAAGCTCGCGGTCGACCAGCCGAAGTACTCGACGTTCGTGCGCGCGCTCGCAGCTCGTCCCCCCGACACGCGGCGGTGAGCGAGGAGCGCATTGCGGCGCTGCGGCGCCGGGTCGAGGCGCACTACGGCGTCGCGGCGCGCGACGTGCCGGTCGCCCTCGCGCCGTACCGCATCTGTCCCCTCGGCGCGCACAGCGACCACCAGCACGGCCGCGTGCTCGGCATCGCGATCGACGCCTGCACGTTGCTCGCCTTCGCGCCGGTGGACCGCGCGACGCTCGCGCTGCGCAGCGCCGACTTCGAGGGCGAGGCGCAGGTCGACCTCGACGCGCCGGCGCGCGGCGGCGGCCCCGCGTGGGCGCGCTATGCGCAGGGAGCCGCGGCGGTGCTCCGCCCGAGGCTCGGCCCGCGTCCGCGCGGTCTCGTCGGCTGCCTCACCGGCACCTTGCCCGGAGCGGGGCTCAGCTCGTCGGCGTCGCTGCTGGTCGCGTGTCTGCTGGCGCTCGCGCGCGCGAACGGCGTGCGGCTCGCGCCCCGGGAGCTCGCGTCGCTCGCGCAGCGCGCGGAGAACGAGCACGTCGGCGTGGCGTGCGGCGCGCTCGATCCGTCGACGGTGGTCGGCGCGCGGCGCGATCACCTGCTCGTGATCGACACGGCGTCCTCGAGCTGGGAGGCGATCCCGCCCGCGGCGAGCGCGCCGCGCGTCGGCTTCCTGATCGCCTACAGCGGCATCTCGCGACACCTCGCCGCGACGGACTTCAACCGCCGCGTCGACGAGTGCCTGCGCGCGGCGCGGCGACTCGGCGAGCTCGCGGGCCAGCCGGCGCAGCGCCTCGGCGAGCTCTCCGACGCCGTCTTCGAGGCGCACGAGGCGGCGCTGCCGCGCGAGCTGCGCTTGCGCGCGCGCCAC